>JAHFPH010000002.1 GCA_023266845.1 Rhodospirillaceae bacterium | reverse complement strand
CGACGAAGCGCGCCTTCTCGCCCTGGTACAGCTCGACCATCTGGTCCATCTGCTCGCGCCGGTCCTCAAGGCTCAGCAGATGCAAAAAGCGCAGCTTCAAGGCTAGCACCAGCTTGCCTACGTCGCTGCCGGGCGCGCGGACATGGGCGCGCATCAAGTCGCGGAACTGGGCGCGGCCGGCGTCGGTGATGGCCAGCATGGCGTTGTCGTCCATGCCCTTGCCGCCCTCCGCCGCGACCAGGCCTTCCAGGCGCAACAGTTCGATGGAAGTGCCGAGCAGATCGAGCGACGGGCCCATCATGCGGCTGGTGAAATGGCGCACCTCGCCCGCGAGCGCGGCGTAGCTAAGGCTGCCCTGCAGCAGCCGGCCGAGCGCGCACAGCCGCACCGCTTCGATCGGAATCAGGGAATTGTCGCGGTACATCGGCACGTAGAATCCGTCCAGCCCCGGTATTTGTCAGACATATACGAGCGCGCAAGGTCAGTCTAGACCTGGTTGCGAACGATTCGCAACCAACATCTCAGGCCGCGACGCCGACCTTCAGATCGCGCCAAACGGAACGCAGCGCCTGGATCAGGTGGTCCATGTCGGCGTCGCTGTGCAGCGGCGTGGGGGTGAAGCGCAGCCGTTCGGCGCCGCGCGGCACGGTCGGATAGTTGATCGGCTGCACATAGACGTGGTGCGCGTCCAACAGGCGGTCGCTGATCGCCTTGCATTGCGCCGCGTCGCCCACCAGCACCGGCACGATATGGCTTTGCGACGGCATCACCGGCAGACCGGCCTCGGCCAAGCGCGCCATCAGAGTCCGCGCGCGTTCCTGGTGCCGCGCGCGCATGGCGCGCCCCTCGTCGCTTTTCAACACGCGCACGGCGGCCAACGCCCCGGCCGCGACCGCGGGCGGCAGCGAGGTGGTGAAGATGAAACCGCCGGCGTTGCTGCGCACGAAATCGACCAGCGCCGCGGTGCCGGCGATGTACCCGCCCATCACCCCGAACGCCTTGCCCAGCGTGCCCTCGATCACATCGATCTGGCCGGCCGCGCCGTCGCGTTCCGACACGCCGCCGCCATGCGCGCCGTACATGCCCACGGCATGAACCTCGTCGAGATAGGTCAAGGCGCCGTGCCGGCGCGCCGCCGCCGCCAGTTCGCCCACCGGCGCGATGTCGCCGTCCATCGAATAGACCGATTCGAACGCCACGATCTTGGCGCGGCCCTTGGGCTCGGCCGCAAGCTTGCGCTCCAGATCGGCCGCGTCGTTATGCGCGAAGATGTGCTTTTCGGCCCGGCTGTCGCGGATGCCGTGGATCATCGAGGCGTGGTTCATAGCATCCGACAGCACGACGCACTCCGGCAGCCGCGCCGCCAGCGTGCCCAAGGCGGCCTGGTTCGACACATAGCCCGAGGTGAACAGCAGCGCCACTTCCTTGCCGTGCAGCTGGGCCAGTTCGCGCTCGAGCTCGACCAGCAGGTGATGCGTGCCCGAGATGTTGCGCGTGCCGCCGGCGCCGGCGCCGTGCCGGTCGAGCGCCGCGCGCATCGCCGCCAGCACCTGGGGATGCTGGCCCATGCCCAGATAGTCGTTGCTGCACCACACCGTCACTTCGATCACGCGGTCGGGCTGGCCCTCGCGCGGCACGTGGCGCAGCGCGCGCGGAAACATCCCGGCCTGGCGCTCCAGGTCGGCGAACACGCGGTAGCGCCCCTCGCGGCGCAACGCCGCGAGCTGGTCCAGGAAGAACCGCTGGTAGTCCATCTCTCTAACGACGCTCCCCGCGCCGGTCTTCTTTCGTTACCCGACTAACACCGAAGCCGCCCCGGCTGTTCCCGTCGGGCGCGTCGCGTCGGGTAGCCCCGTCAGGCCGCCTTGTTACGCCGCTTTGGCGTGGCCGTTCTGGCGCACCCAGGCATGCGTCTCGTCCAGCGACATGCCGAAGCGTTCCAGGATCATGTCGATCTCGTTTTCCTTGATGATCAGCGGCGGGCAGACGCCGATATGGTCGCCGGCCATGGCGCGGATGATCAGCCCGTTGGCCTGGGCGCGCTTCACCAGATACGCGCCCACCGCCAGCTTGGCGTCGAACGATTCCTTGGTCGCCTTGTCCTTGACCAGCTCGATGCCGGCGATTAGGCCCACGCCGCGCACCTCGCCCACCAGCGGGTGGCTGGCGAACTTGCGCAAGCCGTTCTGCAGGCGCGGCGCCACGCGGCGGACATGCGACAGCATGTCGGTTTCCTCGTAGATCTTCAGCGTCTCGATCGCCACGGCCGCGGCCACGGGATGCGCGCTGTAGGTGAAGCCGTGCGCGAAGATGCCGATCTTCTCGCTTTCCTTCACCAGCCCCTGGAAAACGGCCTCGTTGATCAGCACGGCCGAGATCGGCAGGTACGCCGACGACAGCGCCTTGGCCATCACCATGATGTCGGGCTTGATGGCGAAGGTCTCGCTGCCGAACATGTTGCCGGTGCGCCCGAAGCCGCAGATCACCTCGTCGGCGATCATCAGCATGTCGTATTTTTTCACGACCTTCTGCATCTTCTCGAAATAGCCCTTGGGCGGCACGATCACCCCGCCCGCGCCCATGATCGGCTCGGCGATGAACGCGGCGCAGGCCTCGGCCCCGCCTTCGGCGACGATCTTCTGCTCCAGCGCCTCGGCCATGCGCGTGGCGAACGCCTCTTCGCTCTCGCCCGGCTTGCCGAAGCGGTAATAGTGCGGGCATTCGGTATGCACGATGTTGGCGATCGGCAGGTCGAAGTCGCGGTGATTGTTGGGCAGGCCGGTTAGGCTGGCCGAGGCCACCGTCACGCCGTGATAGGCCTTGATGCGCGAGATGATTTTCTTCTTCTTCGGCCGGTCGAGCGCGTTGTTGTAGTACCAGACCAGCTTCACCGCCGTGTCGTTGGCTTCCGAGCCCGAATTGGCGAAGAACGCCTTGGACATCGGCACCGGCGCCAGCGCCAGCAGCTTTTCGGCCAGGTCGATGCCCGGCGCGTGCGACTTGCCGGTGAAATGGTGGTAGGTCGGCAGCTTGCGCATCTGGTCGACCGCCGCCTGGATCAGCCGCTCTTCCGAGAAGCCCAGCGACGTGCACCACAACCCCGCCAGGCCCTCGATGTAGTTGTTGCCGGCGTCGTCGGTGATCCAGATGCCCTTGCCGTCACGCACGACAAGCGGCCCGTCCTTCTGGTGGGTCTTCAGGTTGGTGTAGGGATGAACCAGATAGGCGATATCCCGCGCCGACGGCGAGTTCACGAGCGGCTTCATGGCTGGCGTCCTATGAAAATTTCCAGGCTGCTTAAGGCCATTAAACCGCGTCGGCGGCCCCGGGTCAAAGCGCGATTCCGGGCCCCAGGGCCGCGATTTTGCCGGGTTTCAGCGCCGCAGCTGGCGATAGACCAGCAGCACCACCACGCCGCCCAGCACCGCGAAGAGCAGGTTCGGCAGGTTGAACCCGCCGATATCGCCGAAGCCCAGCAGCGTGGCGATGAAACCGCCGATCACCGCGCCGGCGATGCCGATCACGATGGTGACGATGACTCCCCCCGGGTCGCGCCCCGGCATGACCACCTTGGCCAGAATCCCCGCGATCAGGCCGAAAACGATCCAAGACAGCAAACCCATAAGCCTTCTCCACCCTTGCGCCGTTCGCGATTCTCTAAAGACCACCACGCTTTGGCTGGACTTGGGCGAACGCGAGCAATTATCATGTATGCCAGATCGCTTGGCGGCAAGACCAGGGTCCTCGGCGCCGGCGGCGCGGCTAACAAACGCTTGAGGGGAGTGGGATTCATGCTCGGACAATCGGTTGCGCGCATCGGCGTGGTTGCGTCGCTGGCGATGGCCACGGCGATGGCCGTGGTTTTGGCCGCACCGGCCCAGGCCAAGACCTTGAAATGGGCGAGCCAGGGGGACCTTAACTCCGCCGACCAGTACATGCGCAACCAGACGCTTTCGCTCAGCATCATGAGCCACGTCTACGAGGGGCTGATTCGCCGCGATCCCAAGACGCTGGCGATCGAACCGGCGCTGGCCGAGCGGTGGGAGATCGCCGAGCCGACGCGCTGGCGCTTTTATCTGCGCAAGGGCGTGAAGTTCCACGACGGCCGCCCGTTCACCGCCGACGACGTGGTGTTCTCGGCCCAGCGTGCGCTGGGCAAGGGTTCGGACCTCAAGGGCCGGCTGCCGGCCAACGTGGTCGTGAAAAAGGTCGACGATTACACGGTCGACTTCATCACCGAAAAGCCGAATCCGATCCTGCACTACGAATGGACTACCTGGGGCATCTATTCCAAGGGCTGGGCGATCGACAACAAAGCGACCGAGGTCGCCGACCCGTCCAAAGGCGATGCGCCGAACGCCGCCACAACCCAGGCCAACGGCACCGGGCCTTTCAAGCTGGTAAGCCGCGAGGCTGACGTGAAGACCGTGTTCGCGGTCAACAACGACTGGTGGGGCAAGGACAAGTACAAGCACAACGTCACCGAGGTGATCTTCCGGCCGATCACCTCGGCGCCCACGCGCGTGGCCGCGCTGCTGTCGGGCGAGATCGACTTCATGGAGCCGGTGCCGGTGCAGGACATCGACCGTATCAACAAGAACAAGGGCACCAAGGTCGTCACCGCGCCCGAGACGCGCATCGTCTTTTTCGGCTTCGATCACGAGCACAAAGAGCTGCTGCACTCCAGCGTCAAGGGCAAGAACCCGTTCAAGGACGTGCGCGTGCGCCAAGCCTTCCTGCAGGCGATCGACATCGAGGCGATCAAGACCAAGGTGATGCGCAACCTGGCGCTGCCCTCGGCGATGATGGTAGCCAAGGGTTTCGAGGGCTGGGACGTCGCCTTCAAGCGCCTGCCCCATAACCCGGAAGCCGCGAAAAAGCTGCTGGCCGATGCCGGCTATCCCAATGGATTCGAGGTGCAGCTCGACTGTCCGAACGACCGCTACGTCAACGACGAAGCGATCTGCCAGGCGGTCGTCGGCATGCTGCAGCGCGCCGGCGTCAAGATCAACCTGGTGACCAAAACCAACACGGTGCTGTTCGGCGAATACCAGAAGTTCGAAACCAGCTTCTACATGCTGGGCTGGGCGCCGGGCAGCTACGACTCGTGGAACCCGCTCGAGTTCCTGCACCGCAGCGTGCCGGTGGACAAGGACGGCAAGTCAAAGCCGGGCGGAACCTTCAACTACGGCCGCTACGGCAATCCCAAGGTCGACGCGCTGATCGACCAGATCGGCCAGGAAACCGACAAGAAGAAGCGCGACCAGCTTTTGCACGACGCCTGGAAGACGACGATCGACGATGTGGCCTATATACCGCTGCACCAGCAGATGATCGCCTGGGGTTCGCGCGACAGCATCGCCAAGCTCGAGCCGCATGCCGGCAACGAACTTCTCTGGTACCACGTGATGATGAAGTAAGACCGAAACGGCGCCCCTTGTCTTTGCAATCGTCCCTCATGGTTCAACCAACGGACCATGAGGGCCGCGCGATTCTAAGATGATCGCCTATATCGTCGAACGCCTGTTCCAATCCCTGCTGGTGCTGGTCGCCGTGGCGCTGATCGCCTTCGCGGTGTTCCAGTATGTCGGCGACCCGATCGCCAGCATGGTCGGGCCCGACACGACGGCCGCGGACATCGCGCGCATGCGCGAGAACCTGGGCCTCGACAAGCCGGTGGTCGTGCAGTTCGCCCGCTTCATCGGCAATGTGTTGAGCGGAAAGTTCGGCGTCAGCTTGCGCACGGTGAAGCCGGTGGAGGAACTGATCGCCGAGCGCCTGCCGGCGACGCTGGAATTGTCGGGCATGGCGGCGCTGTTCGCGCTGGCGTTCGCCATTCCGCTGGGCGTGCTGACCGGCTTGAAGCCCAACCACTGGGCCAGCCGCGTGTTCATGGCCGTGTCGCTGGTCGGCATCTCGTTGCCGACATTCCTGATCGGCATCCTGCTGATTCTGTTGTTCGGCGTGGTGCTGGGCTGGCTGCCCACATTCGGGCGCGGCGACGTGGTCAAGATCGGATTCTGGACCACCGGGCTGCTGACGGTCAGCGGGTGGCAGTCGATCATCCTGCCCGCGATCACGCTGGGCCTGTTCCAGCTGACGCTGATCATGCGCCTGGTCCGCTCCGAGATGCTGGAGGTGCTGCGCACGGACTACATCAAGTTCGCGCGCGCGCGGGGGCTCACCAACCGCGCGATAAACTTCGGCCATGCGCTGAAAAACACGCTGATTCCGGTCATCACCATCACCGGCCTGCAGCTCGGCTCGATTATCGCCTTCGCCATCATCACCGAAACCGTGTTCCAGTGGCCGGGCATGGGCCTTTTGTTTCTGCAGGCCGTGCAGTTCGCCGACATTCCGGTGATGTCGACCTATCTGCTGTTGATCGCGCTGCTGTTCGTCGGCATCAACCTGGTGGTCGACTTGCTCTATTACCTGGTCGATCCGCGCCTGCGCGCCGATCGCGGCGCGATGGAGCGGGGGGTTTAGATGAGCCTTCTCGCCCGCGCCTTGGACAGCGACATCTGGCACAGCTTCCGCTCGTCCAAGACCACCATCCTCGCGGCCGCAGTGACCGCGGCGTTGGTTGTCGCCGCCTTGCTGGCGCCGTGGATTTCGCCGCAAAACCCGTGGGACCCCGGCGCGCTGCAATTGATCGACGCGTTCAACCCGCCGGCCTGGGCGCCAGAGGGAAGCTGGCGTTTCGTGCTGGGCACCGACGACCAGGGCCGCGATCTGCTGTCGGCGATCTTCTATGGGCTTCGGGTGTCGCTGACGGTCGGGTTCCTGGCGGTGTTGTTCGCCATGATCGTGGGCATCGCGCTGGGCATGTTCGCGGGCTATGCCGGCGGCGCCACCGAAACCGTGATCATGCGCCTGGCCGACGTGCAATTGACCTTTCCCACCATCCTGATCGCGCTGATGATCGACGGCGTCACGCGCGCGCTGTTGCCGGGCGAGGCGCATGACCGCCTGGCGGTGCTGGTGCTGGTGTTCTCGATCGGCGTTTCCAACTGGGTGCATTACGCGCGCACGGTGCGCGCCTCGACCCTGGTGGAAAAGCGCAAGGAATACGTCCAGGCCGCCCGCGTAATCGGGCTGCACCCCGTCATCATCATGGTCCGGCACGTGCTGCCCAACGTGATGGGGCCGGTGCTGGTGATCGCGACCGTCGGGCTGGCGGTGGCGATCCTGACCGAGGCGACGCTGTCGTTCCTGGGCGTGGGCGTGCCGGGCACGCAACCCTCGCTCGGCACGCTGATCCGCATCGGCAACAACTTCCTGTTCTCGGGCGAATGGTGGATCGTGATCTTCCCGGGCATCGCGCTGGCGATGCTGGTGCTGGCGGTCAACCTTTTGGGCGACTGGCTGCGCGACGCGCTGAACCCGAAGCTGCGCTAGCGCGTCTCACGCATCAGCGACTGGAATTGCGCCAGGTCGGCGGCGCCGAGGTCCGACACCGCCCAATAGCCAAGGCCGCCGTCGCTCCAATGCAGCACGTTATAGCCCTGCCGCGCCGAGGCGGCTGGGGTCGCCGCCGCGCGCGCGTCGTCCGGCGCCACGAACAGGTTGATGACGTGCTGGCGGTGCCGGTAGACCAGCGCCGCCGCCGGGCGGCCGGCGACATAGTCCAACCGCCCGCCGACCAGGGGGAAGCCGGACGTGGTCAGGTCCTTGACCGGCGGCGACAGGTTCAGCTTGCCGTTGAACCACGGCTTGACCGTGTGCTGATCCGACGAGGCCACGTCGGTCAGATGATCGGCCATCAGCGCGCGCACATGGCCCGCGACCATGTCGTCGAGTAGCGCGTCGCCCGGGTCCGGCACGGCCAGGCGCAGCGTGGCGAATGACGACAACGCCGCCACCAGCGCCAGCGACGCGGCCAGCGCCGCCGGCCGCCAGCGCTGCGCGCGGCCCGGCGCGAAAGCGGGTGCCGCGTCCAGAGCCGCGCCGATGCGCTCGGCAAGTCCCTCGGGCGCGCGGTGATAGGTGGCGCCGGCACTAAGCGCCGCAGCCAGCTCGCGCCGCTCCTCCACCTGGCCGCGGCAGGCGGCACAACCCAAGAGATGCGCCGCCATCGCCGCCCGCTCGGCGGGATCGAGCTCGCCGTCGACGAACGCATCGGCGCGCGCGGCGGCTTGCCTACAATCCATGGCTCAATCCCTTGCGTTGCGGCCTGATCCAGGCCTGGCGCAGCATGGCGCGGGCGCGGGCCAGGCGCGACATGACGGTGCCGACGGGAATGCCGCACACCGTCGCGATGTCGCGGTACGGCATGTCTTCAAGCTCGCGCAGCACCAGCACGTCGCGGAACTGCGCCGGCAGCGCCGCGATCAGCTCGCCCAAGCGCCGCCGGTCGGCGCTGCGAATCGCGGACTGTTCGGGATCGTCCGGCGGCGCCGACCCGCCATCCGCGGCCGGCATCTCCGACGCGTCGAATTCCTCGAACGGCACTGTGCCCGGCCGGCGGTTGCGCTCAAGCCAGGTAAAGGCGGTGCGGCGCACGATGCTCAACATCCAGCTGCGCCCGTCGCCGCCGCGATAGCCGTCGAAATAGCGGAACGCCCGCAAATAAGCCTCCTGCACCACGTCCTCCGCGTCGCGGTCGTTGCCGGTCAGCCACCGCGCCAGGTTGAACGCCGCGTCGAGCTGCGGCAGGGCCACGCGCTCGAAGCGCGCTTTGCGCTCGATATCGGTCACGACATCCCGGCCCCGACGCTTTCCGCGACACGGACTCCATCGTCATCCAGACCGCCGCGCGGGGCGGCTTATTCCCGCGAACCCAAGAAAAATACCCGGGAATGAACCGGGGCGCCCGGCGAGTCTGCAATGCATCCAGCTTTAAGACCATTGAACATTGGAGGGACCGATGCAAGCGCAGTTCGATCGCCGCGATTTCATGAAGCTCGCCGGCTATGGCGGGGTGGTGTTCGCCACCGGCTTGTCGCCGGCCTATGCCGCCGCGGCCGGCAAGGACTTCTTCTTCGTGCAGTTGTCGGACACGCATTGGGGCTTCAGCGGCCCGCCCAATCCCGAGGCGGCCAGCACGCTGAAGCGCGCGGTCGCGGCGGTCAACACGCTGCCGCGCCAGCCCGACTTCATCATGTTCACGGGCGACCTGACGCACACCACCGACGACCCGAAGGAGCGCCGCCGGCGCCTGGCCGAGTTCAAGGAAATCGTCGCGGGCCTTGCCGTCAAGAACCAGCGTTTCATTCCGGGCGAGCACGACGCGTCGCTGGACAAGGGCGAGGCCTACCAGGAGTTCTTCGGCCGCACCTATTACGCCTTCGACCATGCGGGCATCCATTTCGTCGCGCTCGACAACGTGTCCGATCCGGGCGCCAAGCTTGGCCAGGCGCAACTCGACTGGCTCAAGGCCGATCTGGCGCAGATCGACAAAGATCGGCCGATCATCGTGCTGACGCACCGGCCGCTGTTCGATCTGCAGCCGGAATGGGACTGGGCCACGGCCGACGGCAAGGCGGCGATCGACATCCTGACGCCCTACAAGAACGTCACGGTGTTCTACGGGCATATCCATCAGGAGCATCACCACATGACCGGCCATATCGCGCACCACGCCGCCACGTCGCTGATCTTCCCGCTGCCTGCGCCGGGCGCGCAGCCCAAGCGCGCGCCGGTCGCATGGGACCCGGCGGCGCCGTTCAAGGGTCTTGGGTTCCGCTCGGTCGGTTCCGGCGACGCGCCGGGCAACCCGGTTATCAAGCAATACCCGGTCGCCTAGGGAGCGCGCATCATGACAGGGTTGTTGCGCCGCTTGGCGGCGGGGGCGGGGTTTGCCGTCGCCGTATGCGCGGGTGCGATCGCATTCCACGCCGTGCTTCCGATGGCGGCCGAACCCCGGGTGATCCGCATCACGGCCAAGAAGTTCGAATACAACCCGCAGAAGATCGTGCTGAAGAAAGGTGTCCCGGTGGTTCTGGAACTCGTGGCGCTCGATCGCATCCACGGGTTCAGGATACTGGGGCTGGGTCTGCGCGCCGACGTGCTGCCGGATCAGGCCGTGCGCGTGGAATTCACCCCGGACAAGGCGGGCAGGTTCGTCTTCGCTTGCGACGTGTTCTGCGGCGATGGCCACGAGGACATGGACGGCGTGATCGTCGTGGAGGAATAGCCGTTGACGACGGCTCTTTCTACGCCGCCTGCTTGTCGAGCTCGCGCAAGATCGCGTCGCCCATCACCACGGTCGAAACCTTGGACGATCCCGGCTGCATGATGTCTGATGTGCGCATGCCGCTGGACAGCACCTTTTCGACCGCGGTTTCGATCAGCCGCGCGTCGTCCTCTAGGTCGAAGGAATAGCGCAGCAGCATCGCGAAGCTCAAAAGCTCGGCGATCGGATTGGCCATGTTCTTGCCGGCGATGTCGGGCGCCGAGCCGTGCACCGGCTCGTACAGCGCCCGCCGGCGCCCCTGCTGGTCGACTTCGCCCAGCGACGCCGAAGGCAGCATGCCGAGCGACCCGGTCAGCATCGCCGCGCAATCCGACAGGATGTCGCCGAACAGATTGTCGGTGACGATCACGTCGAACTGCTTGGGATTGCGCACCAGCTGCATGGCGCAGTTGTCGGCGTACATGTGCGCAAGCTCGGCCCTAGGGAACTCGGTCTTGTGGACGTGGGTGACTTCCTCGCGCCACAGCACGCCCGATTCCATCACGTTGGCCTTTTCCACCGAACACACGCGGTTCTTGCGCTTCTTCGCCAGCTCGAACGCCACGCGCGCGATGCGGCGAATCTCGTTGGTGGTGTAGACCTGGGTGTTGACGCCGCGGCGCTGGCCGTCGGGCAGCGTCTCGATGCCGCGCGGCTCGCCGTAATAGACGCCGCCGGTAAGCTCGCGCAGGATCATGATGTCCAGGCCCTGCACGATCTCGGCCTTGAGCGACGAGGCGTCGACCAGCGCGTCGAACACCATCGCGGGCCTGAGATTGGCGAACAAGCCAAGCTCCTTGCGCAAGCGCAACAGGCCGCGCTCCGGCCGCTTTTCGAACGGCAGCACGTCGTATCGCGGCCCGCCGACCGATCCGAACAGCACGGCGTCGCTGGCCATCGCGTCGGCCAGCGTGTTGTCGGTCAAGGGCGTGCCGTGCTTGTCGTAGGACACGCCGCCGACCAGCCCGTCCTGCACGTCGAACTTCACCGCGCGGCGGCGGTCGAACCAGTCGATCACCCGGCGCACTTGGGCCATCACCTCGGGCCCGATGCCGTCGCCGGCCAGGATCAGCATCTTCTTGTTGGTCTTCATCGGGTTTCTTCCCCCAGGGCCGTGTTCTAACTCGGGCGGCGGCCGGAACGCACGACGATGGTGCGCGCGGCGAGGTCGTGCAGCGCCTGGCGGCGCTGGGTCAGCGGAATCCACAGCCATCCGACAGGGAACGTCAGGGCGCGCACCGCAAAGCGCAGGCTGGCGCGCGCGAAGCCGGGACGCTCGCCGGCAAGGTCCAGCACTTCCAGGCCCAGCGCGCGCTTGCCGAGCGTGGCGCCGAGCCGGCCGCTTTCCATGCCGGCGCAATACAGCCAGGCGATCGCGGTGCCGACGACGAAATAGGGTGCGTCGGCGGGGCTAAGGTCCACGCCGACCTTCATGCCGAACACGAGGATCAGCGCCACCGCTTCGGCCATCAGCAGAAAAAACAGAATCACACCGTCGACGATCGCCGCGGGAACGCGCCTCGCCAGCCCCGCAAGCGCCGACGCCGGCGGCGGCCCCCCGCGCGCGGGGGAAAGATCGCCTTCATCCATTGCCCGCCCCCTGACGGCCGACGCGATGCCGGTCCCCGCCGTCACCTGAGGTCGCGCAAATCGGTCAGCCGGCCGGTCAGCGCCGCGGCCGCGGCCATGGCGGGGCTGACCAGATGCGTGCGTCCGCCGAAGCCCTGGCGGCCCTCGAAATTGCGGTTCGAGGTCGAGGCGCAGCGCTCCTGCGGCTGCAGCTTGTCGGCGTTCATCGCCAGGCACATCGAGCAGCCCGGCTCGCGCCAATCGAAACCGGCCGCGGTAAAGATGCGGTCCAGGCCCTCTTCCTCGGCCTGGTGCTTCACCAGGCCCGAGCCCGGCACGATCATCGCGCGCAGGCCCAATTTCACCTTGCGGCCCTTCACCACGGCCGCCACCTCGCGCAGATCCTCGATGCGGCCGTTGGTGCAGCTGCCGATGAACACCGTGTCGATGGCGATGTCGGTCATCTTGGTGCCCGGCTTCAGGCCCATGTATTCGAGCGACCGGGCGATGCCGGCGCGGCGCATCTCGTCCTTCTCCGCCGCCGGGTCGGGCACCTGGCCGGTGATCGGCTGCACCTGCTCGGGATTGGTGCCCCAGGTGACCTGCGGCGGAATCTCGGCCGCGTTCAAGCCGACTTCCTTGTCGTAAGCCGCGCCTTGGTCCGACGGCAGCGTCTTCCAATACGCCACGGCCTGCTCCCACTGGCCGGCCTTGGGCGACATCGGCCGGCCCTTGAGATAGGCGAAGGTGGTTTCGTCGGGCGCCACCATGCCGGCGCGCGCGCCGGCCTCGACCGACATGTTGCAGACGGTCATGCGGCCTTCCATCGACAGGGCCTTGACCGCGTCGCCGGCGTATTCGATCACGTGGCCGGTGCCGCCGGCGGTGCCGATCTTGCCGATGATTGCCAGGATCATGTCCTTGGCGGTCACGCCCAGCGGCAGCTTGCCGTTCACGGTGACGCGCATGTTCTTGGCCGGCTGCTGCAGCAGCGTCTGCGTCGCCAGCACGTGCTCGACCTCCGACGTGCCGATGCCGAAGGCAAGCGCCCCGAACGCGCCGTGCGTGGCGGTGTGGCTGTCGCCGCACACGATGGTGGTCCCGGGCTGGGTGAAGCCCTGCTCGGGCCCGATGATGTGCACGATGCCCTGGCGGATATCGTCCATCTTGAAGACCGGCACGCCGAAATAGGCGCAGTTGTCCATCAGCGTGTCGACCTGCAGCTTCGATTCCGCGTCGTCGATGCCCGCCGCGCGGTTGGTGGTCGGCACGTTGTGGTCGGGCACGGCGAGCGTCAGCTCGGGCCGGCGCACCTTGCGCCCCGCCACGCGCAGGCCCTCGAAGGCCTGCGGGCTGGTCACCTCATGCACCAAATGCCGGTCGACATACAGCACGCAGGTGCCGTCGGGCTGGCGCTGGACCACATGGCTATCCCAGATTTTGTCGAACAAGGTGCGCGGCTTTGCCATGGCGGCGTTCCTTCCCGGTGCCGATGCGGAGCTTAAGCTTACTTGTCGGTCTTTTTCTTGTCTTTTTTGGCCTTTATCTGCGCCTTGCCGGCGGCGATGTTGGCGCGCCTGCGCTCTTCGCGCTGGGCTTGCGCCGCGGCCAGCTCGGGGGCGGAACCCGCCTCGGCCACGGCCGATTCCAGCATCTGCTGGAATTCCAGCTCTTCCTTGATGCGCGCGCTCTTGCCCGTGCGCCCGCGCAGATAATACAGCTTGGCGCGGCGCACGTCGCCGCGGCGCACCACCTCGATGCCGGCGATGCGCGGCGAATACAGCGGGAACACGCGCTCCACGCCCTCGCCGTAGCTGATCTTGCGCACCGTGAAGGCCGAATTCACGCCCGCGTTCTTGCGCGCGATGCACACGCCCTCGAACAACTGCACGCGCTCGCGCTCGCCCTCGACCACCTTCACGTTCACGCGCAGCGTATCGCCGGGCTTGAAGTCCGGCACCTTGTTGGTGGCGGTCAGCTTCTCCACCATTTCCTGGTTCAATTTTTGCAAGATGTTCATGGCACTATCCTTGTTGCTTCGCTTCAGGCCGCCTTGTAGCGCGACCATAGATCCGGGCGGCGCTCGCGCGTCGTCCGTTCGGCCTCGGCAAGCCGCCAGGCCTGGATTCGCTCGTGATGCCCGCTGAGCAGCACCTCGGGCACTTTTTGTCCGGCCCAGTCGGCGGGCCGGGTGAAATGCGGGTATTCCAGCAACCCGCGCTCAAAACTTTCCTCGGCCAGCGTCTCGGCCGCGCCCACCACGCCGGGCAGCAGCCGCACGCAGGCGTCGATCAGCGCGATCGCCGCCGGCTCGCCGCCCGACAGCACGAAGTCGCCCAGGCTCAATTCCTCGACCCGGCGTTTGTCGATCACGCGCTGGTCCACGCCCTCGTATCGTCCGCACAGCACGATGGCGCCCGGCCCCTTGGCCAGCTCGCGCACCCGCGCCTGGGTCAAGGGCGCGCCGCGCGGCGTAAGGTAGATCGCAGGCAGCGCCCCATGCCTCGCCTCGGCGGCGGCGAGCGCCGCGTCGATCACGTCGGGGCGCATCACCATGCCTGGCCCGCCGCCGAACGGCGTGTCGTCCACGGTCTTATGCTTGTCGGCGGCATGCGCGCGGATGTCGATCGCGTCGAGCGACCACAGCGTGCCGTCGCGCGCGCGGCCCGCCAGCGACAGGCCCAGCGGCCCGGGGAACATGTCCGGGAACAGCGTCAGCACCACCGCCTGCCAACTCATCGCGGCCTCCGCGCGTTTTTGCGTTGCTTAGGCGGCGCATCGCCGGGCAGCAAGCCTTCCGGCGGATCGACCACGATGCGGCCGCCGGCCAGATCCACCAGCGGCACGACCGCCCTGGTGAACGGCACATAGGCGCTGCCGCCCGCGGCAAGCTCGATGTCGATCAGGTCGCCCGCGCCGAAATTCTCGACCGCGCGCACCCGGCCCAGCACAGCACCGTCCTTGGTTTTGGCGGCAAGCCCAACCAGGTCGGCGCGGTAGAACTCGTCGGCGCCGGTCTTGGGGAAGGCGTCGCGCTCGACATACAGGCGCACGCCGCGCAGCGCCTCGGCCGCGTCGCGGTCGGCCACGCCTTCCAGCTTCGCCAGCACCGCGCCGCGCGTCGCGCCGATCGGCTGCAAGGCGAAGCGCCGGTTGCCCTGCTCGTCGGTCAGCACGCCATAGGCGGTCAGGTCGCGCGCTTCCTGGGTGAAGCTTTTCACCCGAACAGCGCCGCGCACGCCATGCGCGCCGACGATGATGCCGACGCACACGCGCCTTGGCCGAGCGGCCGCGTCGCCCGGCGCGTTCTGCGCCGCCTGCCGCCTGCCTGGGCTTTCGCCTTGCATGGCCGTGTCCATCCGCATCCGTCGTCCGTTAGCCTCCTAAAGCCTCAGCTCGCCGGCTTGGCTTCGGCCGGTTTCTCGGCCGCAGCGGGCTTGGTGTCGGCGGGTTTGGCCTCGGCGGCCGGTTTCGCCGCCGCCGGCTTCTTGTCGCCGCCCTCGGCTCCGTCCGCGGGCTTGGCCGCGCGGCGCTGGACCTTGGGGATGTGCTGCACCGTCGACTGCGGAATCTCCGGCTTCGGCCCCAGCTTGCGCTCGAACAGGAAATGCGCGATGCGGTGCGACGGCTTGGCGCCGACGCCGAGCCAATGTTTCACGCGATCTTCCATGATCACCACGCGTTCGGCGTGGTCCTTGGGCAGCATCGGGTTGTACGACCCGATGCGCTCGATGAAACGGCCGTCGCGCGGGCTGCGCGAATCGGCCACCACGATGCGGAAGAACGGGCGCTTCTTGGCGCCGCCGCGGGCCATGCGGATTTTCAAGCTCATGTCGGTTCGAATCCTTTCCTTCTTAGATGATGCCTGGACGATGTCCGGGTTCGCTTGTCTTCGGTTTCGATGTTGGATCAGCGCGGGCGGCCGATGCCCAGGCCCGCCAGGCCGTGGCGCATCAACCCTTTCTGCCCAAGCTTGCCCATCTGCTTCATCATGCGGCTCATGTCCTCGAACTGCTTCACCAGCCGGTTCACGTCCTGGACCGAGGTGCCCGAGCCGGCGGCGATGCGCTTGCGGCGCGAGGCGTTCAACAGCTTCACGTTGCGCCGCTCCTTCAGCGTCATCGACTGGATGATCGCTTCCTGGCGCTTGACCATGTTGTCGTCGACCCTGGCGTTGGCGATCTGCTTTTGCATCGCGCCGATGCCCGGCAGCATGCCGATCATCGACTGTAAGCCCCCCATCTTGCGCATCTGCTTGAGCTGACTGGCCAGGTCTTCCATGTCGAACTGGCCCTTTTGCGCCTTCAGCGCCAGCTTCTCGGCATCCTCGCGCTCGATGGTCTCGGCCGCTTTCTCCACCAGCCCAACCACGTCGCCCATGCCCAGGATGCGCCCGGCGATGCGCTGGGCATGGAACGGCTCCAGCGCGTCCAGTTTCTCGCCCGCGCCCATCAGCTTGATCGGCTTGCCGGTGACCGCGCGCATCGACAGCGCGGCGCCGCCGCGCGCGTCGCCGTCCACGCGCGTCAGCACGATGCCGGTCAGCCCGACTTTTTCGTCGAAGCCGCGCGCCAGGTTCACCGCGTCCTGGCCGGTCATGGCGTCGGCCACCAGCAGCGTTTCGTGCGGGTGCGTTGCGTCGCGCACCGCCGCCACTTCGTCCATCAGCGCCCGGTCGATGGTAAGCCTGCCGGCGGTGTCCAGCAGCACCGCGTCGTAGCCCTCGAGCCTTGCGGCCATCATCGCGCGCTTGGCGATGTCGAGCGGCGGCTGGCCCTGGACCACCGGCAGCGTCTTGACCTCGGCTTGGCGGCCCAGCACCGCCAATTGTTCCTGTGCGGCCGGGCGCTGCGTGTCGAGCGAGGCCATCAGCACCTTCTTCTTCGCGCGCTGCTTAATGCGCAGGCCAAGCTTGGCGGTGGTCGTGGTTTTACCCGAACCCTGCAGACCGACCATCAGGATCACCACCGGCGCCGGGGCGTTCAGATCGACGCCGGTCGCGTTTTCGCTCAAGGCGTCGCCGCCGCCCAGCAACTCGACCAACTGGTCGTGGACGATCTTGATCACCATCTGTCCGGGCGTGACCGAGCGCAGCACGTCCTGGCCCATGGCCTTGTCGCGGGTCTTAGCTACGAAGTCCTTGACCACGGGCAGCGCGACATCGGCTTCCAGCAGCGCGACGCGCACCTCGCGCAGCGCCGCGTCGACATCGGCGGGCGAAAGCGCCGCGCGCTTGCGCAGGCGCTCCAGAATTTCGCCCAATTTGCCGGTCAGGCTCTCGAACATGGCTTAAAACCGTTGCTCCAAGCGAAAACGCGCCAGTGCGCGATACTCGCGGACTGGCGGACATCTGCCCGGGGAAGGCCCCCTGGGCGCGGACGCGGCAGATCGTGCTGCCCGAAAACGCGGCGGAGACTAGTGGTCCAGGTATCGAGCGTCAAGCTGCGCGGCATGGGAGCGCGGTGCCACCCGGCTCAGCGCGCGCAGCCTGTTTCAACTCGCCGCCGCGCTCGGCAAGCCCCCATCCTGGTTGTTCGCGGATATGCCGGAAGCGGCGGGCGGCGGATCGGCGGTTGCCGCCATCCAGCCCCCCTGGCTGGACCGCCGAAACCCAGGCCCTTATCGACGCTTTCCATTCCATCCGCGACACCGGCACGCGGCAGGACATCATCCGCCTGCTGCGTGGAATCGCCGCAGAGTTGCGGTCGCAATAGACGCAATTCCGCCCGCGCAGAATATCCGGCTTTGAAAACAGGCAAATTTATCCGCCCTTCGCCGCGGCTTATAAGCAAAACACGGGGTTTCATAAGCGAGTATTATTAACGCACTGGTTGAATTCGCTGAAAAATCTCGTAATGTGGCAACAACTTCCGGCATCTACCGGGAACTCTTTCAAACTCAAACGTCCTGTTCGTTAACGCTTTCTGGAGGAAGGTATCCGTGAGCCGTAGACCCGCAGGCGACGCCATCGACGTGCATGTCGGCAAGCGCGTGCGCGAGCGCCGCGTGCAACTGGGCATGAGCCAGAAGATCCTGGCCAAGTCCGTTGGCGTCAGCTTCCAGCAGATCCAGAAAAACGAGCGCGGCACCAACCGCATCGGCGCCAGCCGCATGTTCGAGCTCAGCAAGGTGCTGGACGTGCCGGTGTCCTTTTTCTTCGACGACCTGCCGCCGCAGCCGCCGATCAAGTCGGCGATCCCGAAAAAGATCGCCTCCGAGAACCGCGCCGCCTTCGCGCCCGACCTGATGGGCGCGCGCGAGACGCAAGACCTGCTCGACGCCTATTACGCGATCAAGGCGCAAAAGCTGCGCAAGCGCCTGATGACCTTCATTCGCGGCCTGCACCGCCAGAAGGCCGAGTAGCCCCACCCCTTTACGTCGGCCTGTCCCCGGCTATCCGGCCGGTCGCGTCGGCTTGTCGGTTTGGCCCAGGCCGGCCTATAACCCACCCATGATCGACGGGTTTTCCGCCCTAGCCGGGCTCGAATTCGTGAAAATGCACGGGCTCGGCAACGATTTCGTCGTGCTGGACGGCCGCAACCACCCGGTGCGCTTGAGCGCCGAGGCGGTGCGCGCCATCGCCGATCGGCGCGCGGGCGTGGGCTGCGACCAGTTGTTCGTGCTGGAAAAGCCCGGCAACGGCAAGGCCGACGTGTTCATGCGCATCTACAACAGCGACGGCGGCGAGGTCGCGGCCTGCGGCAACGGCGCGCGCTGCGTGGCGGCGCTGGTGATGAAAGAGAAAGGCAAAAGCGACGCCGTGATCGAAACCGCCGCCGGCTCGCTCGATGCCGTCTCGGCCAAGAACGGCCGCGTGACGGTGGACATGGGCCAGGCACGGCTCGGCTGGCGCGACATTCCGTTGGCGCGCGAATGCGACACCAACCACGTGCCGGTTTCCGCCGGGCCGCTGCAAGACGCGGTCTCGGTCAACATGGGCAACCCGCATGCCGTGTTCTTCGTGCCGGACGTCCAGGCGATCGACATGCGCGCGCTGGGTCCGCGACTTGAACACGACGCAATGTTCCCCGAGCGCGCCAATATCGGCGTGGCGCAGATTCTTGCGCCGTCGCGCATCCGCTTGCGGGTGTGGGAGCGCGGCGCGGGGCTGACGCTGGCCTGCGGCACCGGCGCCTGCGCGGCCGCGGTCGCCGCGATCAGGCGCGGGCTGACCCAACGCAAGGCCACGGTCGCGCTGGACGGCGGCGAACTGGAGGTCGAGTGGAAGCAGGACGGAACCGTCCTGATGACCGGCCCGGTCTCGATCAGTTTCACCGGCAAGATCGACCCGGCGCTGCTGGGTTGAGCCATGGCCGAAACCGAAATCATCACCTTCGGCTGCCGCCTCAACGCGTATGAATCGGCGGTGATGCGCGATCTTGCGTCGCGTGCCGGCGCGGGCGACACGGTGATCGTCAACACCTGCGCCGTCACTGCCGAAGCCGAGCGCCAGGCGCGCCAGGCGATCCGCAAGGCGCGGCGCGCGCGGCCCGGGGCCACCATCATCGTCACGGGCTGCGCCGCGCAGATCTCTCCCCAGCGTTTCGCGGCCATGCCCGAGGTCGATCGCGTGATCGGCAACGCCGAGAAGATGCGCGTGGAAACCTTCGCGCCCTGGTCGGCGGTTGCCCAGCGCGTCGCGGTCGGCGACATCATGGCGGTGCGCGAAACCGCCGGACACCTGCTTGGAGGGTTCGAGAATCGCGCGCGCGCGTTCCTGCAGGTGCAGCAGGGCTGCGACCATCGCTGCACCTTCTGCATCATTCCCTATGGCCGCGGGCCCAGCCGCAGCCTGCCGGCCGGCGCGGTGGTCGATCAGGCGCGCGCTTTCGTCGCTTCCGGTATCAACGAGATCGTGCTGACCGGCGTGGACCTGACGGCCTACGGCGCCGATCTGCCCGGCTCGCCGACGCTGGGCCAGCTTTTACGGCGCATCCTGAAGCTGGTGCCGGAGCTCGAACGGCTGCGCCTGTCCTCGCTCGATCCGGTCGAGATCGACGAAGACCTGTGGCGGCTGGTCGGCGACGAACAGCGGCTGATGCCGCATCTGCATCTCTCGGCCCAGGCCGGCGACGACCTGATCCTGAAGCGCATGAAGCGGCGGCACCTGCGCGCCGATCTGGTCGAGGTGTGCGAACGCGCGCGGCGCCTGCGTCCGGGCATAGCCCTAGGCGCCGATCTGATCGCCGGCTTCCCGACCGAAACCGACGCGATGTTCGCCAACACGCTGCGCTTGGTCGCGGATTGCGGCCTGTCGTTCCTGCACGTCTTCCCGTTCTCCGCGCGCGAGCGCACGCCGGCCGCGCGCATGAAGCAGTTGCCGGGAAATCTCGTGCGCGAACGCGCCAGGGCGCTGCGGGAAGCGGGCGAGGCCGCACTGGCCCGGCATCTTACGCGCCGCGCCGGCCAGCTCGACCGCGTGCTGATCGAAGGGCCGGGCCGGGGCCGGGCCGAGGATTACACGCCCGTGCGCGTGGCTGCGCCCGGGCTCGCGGCCGGGCAGGTCGTCGCCGCGCGGCTGGAATTGCGCGGCGGCGAGTTGGTCGCGCGCCCGAGCGAGCAACTGGCGGCGTGAGCGCGGAGCTTTGAGCGCGGATCGGGGCGGTTTCTGGCTGAAGCGCCTCGCTGCGGGGCTCAAGCGCAGCTCGGCCAAGCTCGGCGACGGCATCTCGGGCGCGCTGACCAGGCGGCGGCTCGACGCCGCGACGCAAGCCGAGCTTGAAGACGCGCTGATCGCCGCCGATCTGGGCCCGGACGCGGCGCGCGCGCTGGTCCAGGCCGTCGCCAAGGACCGCTACGACAAGGACGTCGGCGACCGGGAGTTGCGCCAGGCCCTGGCGGGCGAAATCGCACTGCTGTTGCAGCCGGCCGAATGTCCGCCGGTTCTGGGTTCCGCGCACAAGCCGCATGTCGTGCTGGTGGTGGGCGTCAACGGCAGCGGCAAGACCACCACCATCGGCAAGCTCGCCAAGCAGGCGCGCGAACGCGGCGCGAAAGTGACGCTGGTCGCGGGCGACACGTTCCGCGCCGCGGCGGTCGAGCAATTGAAAATCTGGGGCGTGCGCGCCGATGCGTCGGTCGTGGCGGGGAACGAAAACGCCGATGCCGCGGGCCTCGCGTACGACGCGCTGGAACAGGCCAAACGCCGGGGCGACGATCTGTTGCTGATCGACACGGCCGGGCGGCTGCACAACAAAGCCGACCTGATGGCGGCGTTGCAGAAAGTGGCGCGCGTGCTGGGCAAGGTCGACCCCACCGCGCCGCATGACGTGCTGCTGGTGCTGGACGCGGGCATCGGCCAGAACGCGCTGCAGCAGGTCGAGATCTTCAAGCGGATGGTCAACGTCACCGGACTCATTGTGACGAAACTCGACGGAACGGCGCGCGGTGGCGTGCTGGTGGCGCTGGTCAAGCGCTTCGGTCTTCCGGTCCTGGCGGTCGGCGTGGGCGAGGGGATCGACGATCTGCGCCCGTTCCAGGCCGAAAGCTTCGCGCGCGCGCTGGTGGGATTGGAGTGAATTTTGCCCATCGTCCTTCGACAGGCTCAGGACGAGGACATTCTTTCGGTCCTCATGCTGAGCCTCCTGGGCCTGTCGAAGGGCGAAGCATGAGGACCACGGGTAGGCGATGCAGGCCGAGCTGATCGCCCTGGTCCTGGTCGCCGCCTTCCTGCATGGCGTTTGGGGCGCCGCCGGCCGCGCCAGCCGCGATCCGGCGATGGCCGCGGTCGTGGGCATGCTGCTTCCCGCGCTGATCGCGGCAGGGCTGGCCCGCGTCGTCACCGCGCCCGCATCCGAGGCCTGGCCCTGGATGGCCGCGTCGATCGGCTTGCATCTGGGCTACATCCTGTCGCTGCTGCTGGCCTGGCGGTTCCTGGCGCTGACCGTGGCCTATCCCATCGCGCGCGCGGGTGCTGTGCCGGCCGCGGCGGCGGCCGGCCTGCTGTGGCTGGACCTGCCTTTGCCCGCGACGGCGATGGCGGGCATCGGCGCGATCGCCATGGGCCTCGCCGTTCTGGGCGCATCGCGCGCCGTGCTGACAACGCGCGGGTTTGCCGGCGCGGCGGTGGCCCTTCTCGCCGCCGTGTTCCTGGGCGGCGCCACCGCGATGGATTTCGTGGGGCTGCACCGCGCGCAATCGACCCTCGGTTACATCGTCTGGATCAATCTTCTGGAAGGCGCGGCGATCCTGCTGCTGGCGGTTCTCGCGCGCGGGCGCAGGGTGCTGGCGCTGCCCTGGCGCGAGCTGCCGCTGCAAATCCTGTGCGGGCTTTGCGTCGGCGCTTCCTATGCGATGGTGCTGTGGGCGCTCAGCCTTGCGCCGCTGGCGCCAGTCGCGGCGCTGCGCGAGACGCAGGCGCTGGTGGCGGCGTTGTTCGCCGCGGCGTTCCTGAACGAGAAGCTGGATGCGCGCCGCATCGCCGCATGCGTGCTGGTCGTTTCGGGCCTGGTCGCGGTCAGTCTCTAAAAATCGCCGGTTTCGCCCGGCGGATTGCCGCGCGGGGTGAAGATCTGCTGCCCGCTGAGCTCGTGGAAATGGTTCAGCGCCCAGCGCACGGAGGGGAAGGCAGCCTCGCCCCACGGGATATCGCCCCAGTCGAACAGCGCGACTTCCTGGCTTTCCGGCCCGGCGCCGAAGCCGGGCTCGGCCAGATGCGCGCGCCAGATCATCTGCACTTGGCTGATGCGCGGAATGGAATAGACCGCCAGCAAGGCATCCAGCGTTATGCGCGCCCGCGCTTCTTCCCAGGCCTCGCGCCGCGCGCCGTCATGCGGCGTTTCATTGAGCTCCAGATAGCCGGCAGGCAGGGTCCAGAAACCCTTGCGCGGCGGGATCGCGCGCCGGCACATCAGGATCTTGCCCTCGACCGCGATCACCGATCCCACGACGATCTTCGGATTGTCGTACTGCACGAAGCCGCAATCCGGGCAGATCAGGCGCTCGCGCGTGTCGCCCTCGGGCACGGCGCGCAGGGATGGGCCGCGGCCGGAACCGGGCGTGAGCGAGGGCGGTGGCTTCACGGTCATGCGAGCTACTTTGGCCCTGGCAAAATTCCGCGGCAAGCCAAGGCGGCGCGCGGCATTTACTCTTTCATTAACCAATCGGGTTAACCGGGCGGTAAGCGACGGGGCATAGGCTCGCTATGCGCCGGAATGCATTCAGGCGCATGGCCAGGACGGCCATTTCCCGAAGCTCGAGGTACGAGCCCCGATGGCCGCCGTGCTCCGCCTTGCGACCACGACCGATGCAGCCACCGAACCGGCGGCGCTGATCGGCCATTTGCGCCAAGGCGACTATCACCTGTTCGAGGCGGGCTTGGCGCGGCGTTTGAATCTGCGCATCGCCGAGGTGCGCAACATGGTGCACGAGCGCGCGGGCGCGCGCCTGACCGTGTCGTGCCGCGCCGCCGGCTTCTCGCGCAACGAGTTCGAAGACGCCTATCGCGTGATCCAATCCACGATCGAGCGCATGCCCGCGCCCGGCCTATGCGGCGCCGACTGGCCGCAGCAACTGGCCGAGTTGTTCGACCTGGTCCGCCCGGCCGACGCCGAGCTGACGCTCAGGCGCTGGCGCCGCGCGCTGGCCCCCGCTTTCCCCGCCCGCTTCCGGGCGGTATCCTAGACCCCTGGCGGCAACTGGCGCCGCCCGCCCGGGAATTTTCCCGGGCGGGCGGTGTCAATAGCATCGCGGCGTTCGCGATGCTTTAAGGGGGCGTTTCCCTTTGGCGGACGACGAGCTCAAACGGCTGGTGACCGACCAGATCCCGCACCTGCGCCGCTACGCGCGGGCGCTGGTGGGCGAACGCGACCGCGCCGACGATCTGGTGCAGGACAGCTTGGAGAGGGCGTGGAGCCGCCTGGGACTTTGGCGCCGCGACGGCAACATGCGGGCTTGGCTGTTCACGATCATGCACAACCTCAACGCCAACGCCGTGCGTCAGGCCAAGCGCCGGCCCCGCCACGATCCGATCGACGAGACGCTGATCATGCCGTCCACGCCGCCGAATCAGGAACAGCGCCTCGAGCTGAACGCGCTGTCGGCCGCGATCGCGGGGTTGCCGGTGGACCAGCGCGCGGTGGTGCTGCTGGTGGGGCTCGAGCAGATGCGCTACGACGAGGTGGCGGAAATCCTCGACCTGCCGCTGGGCACCGTCATGTCGCGGCTGCATCGCGCGCGCGAGCGGCTGCGCCGCGCGCTGTCGGGCGAGGCCGTGCCCGCGCTCAGGAGAGTCAAATGACCGGTCCGCGCCGGCCCGACGCCAACGACTTGCACGCGCTGGCCGACGGGCAGCTGGATCCGGCGCGCGCGGCCGAAATGACGGCCGCGCTGGCCGAGTTGCCCGAGGCGCGTTGCGTGGCCGATTACCAACGCATCAACACAGGCCTTCATGCGCTGTACGACCACGTGCTGGAAGAGCCGGCGCCGGAGCGCCTGCTGAACCCGCCGCGCGCGTCGTCGTGGCGGGCGCGCTGGGCCGGCGCCGGTTACGCCGCCGCCGCGCTGGCGCTGCTGGTCGTGGGCGCTACGGGCGGTTGGTACGCGCGCGACTCGATGATCAAAAGCCGTCAGGAGCAGATCGCGATGGTGCGACCCGCGGCGATCGCGCACATCGTCTACGCGGTCGAGAAGCGGCACCCGGTCGAGGTCGGCGCGGACGAGGAAGAGCATCTCGTGCGCTGGCTCAGCAACCGCCTCAAGCATCAGCTCAAGGTGCCGAAGCTCGACACGATCGGCTTCAAGCTGGTGGGCGGGCGGCTGCTGCCGGGCGAAAGCGGCACCGCCGCGCAATTCATGTACGAAAACGCGCAAGGCCGGCGCATGACCCTTTATGTCCGCGCCGACATCAACGGCCTGCGCGAAACCGCCTTCCGTTATGGCGACGAAGGCGGAGTGGGCGTGTTCTATTGGATCGACGGGCCGATGGGCTATGCCATCACCGGCCAGTTCGGACGCGAGGAGCTGCTGGGCATCGCGCGCAAGGTGTACGAGCAGCTCGAGGGCTGACCCGCCTTCGCACTTCGAGCTACGGCGGGCCTGCCCGCCGAAGCTTCATGCAAAGCATGAAGCGCAGGCGGGATTTCACACCGCTCCCGCCGCCTGCTAGAAGTCTTCCCGGGGAGCGCCGGGCGGAGACAATGGAATTCATCTTCATGCTGACGCGCGACGACCGCACGGTCGCCGATTGCCTGGCGGTGGCCGATCGCATCGCGCCGCTGGTGGAAAAGGGGCTGCGCCATGTCGGCTTCAAGGACGTGGGCGTGCCACCCGAGATGCTCAAGCGATTGCACGCACGGATCAAGGCGATGGACGCCATCAGCTACATGGAAGTGGTCAGCACCACGGCCGAGGACTGCCTGACCTCGGCGCGGGTCGCGGCGGAGCTGGGCGTCGACTGCCTCTTGGGCGGCACGCAGGTGGACGAGGTCCAGGCGATCCTGGCCGGCACGGCGATCCAGTACTATCCCTTTCCGGGATTTCCGCAGGGCCATCCCACCAAGCTCGGCGGCAGGCCCATGGACATCGCTGGGCATTGCCGCGATTTCCTGGCGAAGAAATGCGCCGGGGTGGACCTCTTGGCCTATCGCGCGACCGAGGCCGACCCGCTTGACCTGGTGCGCGCCGCCAAAACGACCCTGGGCGAGGCCTGGCTGATCGTCGCCGGCAGCGTGAACTCGCCCGCGCGCGTGAACGACTTGCAACGCGCCGGGGCCGACGCCTTTACCATCGGCACGGCGGCGTTCGACGGTTCGTTCGCGCCGGGCAAGGGCGGGCTGGAAGAGCAGCTCAGGGAAGTGCTGGCGGCCTGCGCCGCCGCCGCCAAGCTTCGTTGGGAGAAGCGGGAATGACGGAACAACAAAAACCGCTGGCGAACGACACGCTCGAGAAGCTCAGATACGCCAGCACCGCCACCATCACCATGCAGCTTCTGAAGCGCGGTCTGCGCCACGGCGCGATCAAGCGCGCGCGGCCGCTCGACCCCCGCTACGCGCGCTGCGTGGGCCCGGCCTTCACCCTGCGCTACATCCCGATGCGCGAGGACCTGGCCGGCCCGCCCAAGCCGGGTCCCATGCTGCCGCACCGCGTGGCGGTCGAGACCGCGCCTGCAGGCTCGGTGCTGGTGATCGACGCGGGCGGCGCCGAGAATTGCGGCACGCTGGGCGACATTCTGGTGGCGCGGCTGAAATCGCGCGGCGTCGCGGGCGTGGTCAGCGACGGGCCGGTGCGCGACGCCGTCGGCGTGGCCTCCGTCGGGCTGACGGTGCTATGCGACGGCGCGGCAGCGCCCGCCAGCATGAACGAGGTGATGTGCGTCGATCTGGGCATTCCGATCGGCTGCGGCGGCGTGGCGGTGTTCCCGGGCGACGTGGTCGCCACCGACCTGGACGGCGCCGTGGTGATTCCGCGCCACATGGCGGACGAGCTGGCGCGCGACGCCTATGAGCAGGAGCGGCTGGAAAAATTCGTGCTGCGCGAGGTCAAGCGCGGCCGCTCGATCGACGGGCTCTATCCGCCGGGCGAAAAAGCCGTGGCCGACTACAAGAAATGGCTCGCGGACGGCGAGCCGGAATGAAGGGAGCTAAAATGCGCATGGGCTGTTCGTGCTGCGCCGGGCTGTCGCGCCGGCATTTCCTGGGTATGGGCCTCGGCGCCGCCGCCCTGGGCCTCGCGCCCGTCGCGTTCGCGGCCGGTGGCGACTCGGAATTCATGCTGCTGTCGTGCATGGACCCGCGCCTGGTGCACGAGGTCCACGAGCAGATGGAGGCGCGCAGGCTGCGCGGCGAATACAGCCAAGTGGCGCTGGCCGGCGGGCCGGCCGCGGCGGTCGCGCCCGCGTTCCAGAAATGGCAATACGCGGTCTGGGAGAATCTCGGCGCCACCATCAAGCTGCACAGCATCAAGCGCGTGTTCGGCCTGACGCATCTGGATTGCAGCGCGGTCAAGATCGCCTATGGCGAGGGCGCGGTCTCCACGCCCGAACGGGAGCGCGGCACGCATCTCAGCATCCTGCGCGCGTTCCGCCTGCAGGTGACCAAGCGCCATCCGACGCTGGGCGTCGAAACCGGCATCATGTCGCTCAACGGCTCGATCGAGATGATCGGCTGAGCCATCGGCCGGCCCTCATGCTTCGACAAGCTCAGCATGAGGGGGTTGGTTACGGTCTCATCCTGAGCTTGTCGAAGGATGAGGCCGTGAGCCGTTAAGCCGCCGCCAGCTCCTGCGAGATTTTCCGGGCAGCGGCCTCGGGATCGGCGGCCTTGGTGATCGGCCGGCCGATCACCAGATGCGTGGCGCCCGCGCGCATCGCCTCGGCCGGGGTCATCACGCGCTTCTGGTCGCCGGCATCGGCCCAGCGGGGCCGCACACCCGGCACCATCAGCACGAACTCCCCGCCCATCGCACGGCGCAAGTCGGCGACTTCGTGCGGCGAGCAGATCACCCCGTCCAGGCCGCAGTCCTGCGCCAGGGCGGCGAGCGCCGCGACGTGCTGGTCCATCGCCCGCTCGGCGAAACCCACGCGCTTGAGGTCGCTGGAATCCAGGCTGGTCAGAATCGTCACGCCCAAAAGCCGCACGCGGTCCTTGCCCGATTGGGCGGCCGCTTCCGCCGCCGCGCGCAGCATCGCCGGGCCGCCGGAAGCGTGGACGGTCAGATAGCGCGGCTTCAAGCCCGCCACAGCGCGCACCGCGCCCGCAACGGTGTTGGGAATGTCGTGCAGCTTCAGGTCCAGGAACAACGGCAGGCCGGGCGCCTCGCCCATCACCGCGCGGATTCCCGCCGGCCCCCGCGCGGCGAAGAATTCCAGCCCCAGCTTGACGCCGCCCACGCTGCCCTTAAGGCGCTTGGCCCAGGCTTTCGCCGCGCCGAGATCGGTGGTGTCGAGCGCGACGAAGACCGGGTTGCCCGCGCTCATGCCGTTCGCTCCACCGTCAGCTCGGCCGCCGCCAGATCCTCCAGCGCCGTGCCGACCGACTTGAACAGGGTTATCTCCCGCGGCCCGGTTCGACCTTTTTTCTCGGCCCGCGTCAACTCGAACAAATCGGCCACCACGCCCTCGGGCTTCAGCACGCCCGAGCGCAAGGGCTGCACCACGTCGCCGCCTTCCTTCAGCGCGCCTGAGCGTGTGTCCACGAACACGCGCGCGCGGCGGATCGATTCGTCGTCCGATTCGCGCATCTCGGGCGTGAACGCGCCCACCAGATCGACATGCGCGCCGGCTTTAAGCCACGCGCCCCGCACCAGCGGCTCCTTCGACAAGGTGGCGCAGGAAACGATGTCGGCTTCGGCGACGGCGCTCGCCAAATCCTTCGCCGCGATCGCCTGAAATTTCGCATCCTTGAACGAGGCGGCCAGGGCCCGCGCTTTGTTTTCATCGCGCGCCCAAATCAGGGCCTTGGAGATCGGCCGCGTGGCGGCATGGGCGGCGATCAGATGCGGCGCCAGCGCCCCGGCACCGACCATCAGCATGACCTTGGCGTCGTCGCGCGACAGATAGCGGCTGGCCAGCGCCGAGGCGGAAGCGGTGCGGCGCACGGTGATCGACGGCCCGTCGATCAGCGCGATCGGGTTTCCGGTCGTGGCGTCGGCCAGCAGGTAAAGCCCCATCACCGCGGGCAGGGATTTTTGCGCGTTGTCCGGGAACACCGTCACCATTTTCACGCCGAAATGCTTGCCCACCTGCCAGGCCGGCATCAGCAGCAGCGTGCCGTCCAATCCGCCCCTTGGGCCTTGCGGCGTCTTGATGACGTGGTGATGGCGCACCGGCAGCTCGCAGCCCTCGCGAAACATGCGCTCCAGCCGGTCGGTGAGCGCGGCGTAGTCTAGCGCCGCGTGGACCTCAGCCGCGTCGATCAGGCGCATGACGAAAGGGGCCTCAGCTCTGGGCGGCGACGAGCTGGCGCCGCGCGGTTTCCGCCGCCTCGGCTTCCGTGGGCTTGGCCGGCGCGGGCGCTTGGCGCTTCAGCTCGGCGATCTCGCTTTTCAGGCGCTCGATCTCGCGCGCCCGCTTGCGCAGCAGGGCGCGCTTGCGGCCAAAGCCGATCCAGGCGAACACGCCGCCCAGGAAGAACCCGCTGAGGATCGCCGCGAACGCGGCCAAGTAGACCGGCGTCGTGACCGTATACGGCGCTGGCCAGAAGCTGATCGTCAGCGCGCCGCGATTGGCCAGGGCGAACAGCACCGCCCCCGCCAGCACGGGCAGGAAGATCAGCCAACCGAAAATGCGCTTGAGAGGGGAGCCGCGTCCGTCCGCCATGAAGCCGCCCTCCGCCCCTGTCCGGGTTACGGCCCCGCCGGGGCCTCAGGACGCCTTGTCGTTGAGGCGGTCGCGCAGCTGCTTGCCGGTCTTGAAGAAGGGGATGCGCTTGCTGGTCACCGCCACCGTCTCGCCGGTGCGCGGGTTGCGGCCCTGGCGCGCGTCGCGCCGCTTCACCGAGAACGCGCCGAAACCGCGCAATTCCACGCGTTGGCCGCGCGACAACGCGGCCGAAACCTCGTCGAAGACCGTGGCCACGATGCGCTCGACGTCGCGCTGGTACAGATGCGGATTGCGCTCTGCCAGACGCAGGATCAGCTCCGATTTCGTCATTGCCCCCGTCCCCGATTCCCCTGTACCACCCTGTTCGGCCATCCCCCCGGCCGCCGGGCTTTCATTCAGGGTGCCAAACCGACACCAACCCGTCAAGTGTAAGTCTCTCGGATAAAAGCATTTTTCCGCCCAGCAGGCGCGCGCCGAAAAACCGGGCAATCGAGGCCAGGACGCCGGGTGGGTGCTCCAGCTCCACGTCTTTGACCGGAAGCTTATCGTCCACGCCCCGTTCCTTCTTGAGCCAGGCCAGGGCCTCGGGCTCGCCGCCCAGCTCGTCCACCAGCCCCTTGGCCAGCGCCTGGCGGCCGGTATAGATGCGCCCGTCGGCCAGCGTCAGGGCCTGGGCGCGCGGCAGCTTGCGCCGCTCGGCCACCAGATCCACGAACATGGCGTAGATGTCGTCGACCACCTCCTTGGTGGCGCGGCGGCCCTCGGCGTCCAGCTTTTCCAGCGGCGAGGGCACGCCTTTCAGGGTGCCGCTCTTGATCGCCTCGGCGTTGACGCCGATGGTCTCCAGCAGCTTGGTGATGTCGGTGGTCTGCAGCAGCACGCCGATCGAGCCGGTCACCGAACCGCTGTTGGCGATCAGACGGTCCGCGCCCAGCGCCACCATGTAGCCGGCCGAGGCGGCGGTCGTGTCCATCACCGCGACCACCGGCTTTTTCTCGGCCAGCTTGCGGAGCGCCAGGTAAAGCCGCTCGCCGCCGACCACCGTGCCGCCGGGCGTGTCCAGGTGCACGATCACCGCCTTGACGCCGCGCTTCTTGGCAAGCGCGACGATGGCTTCGTCGCGCTCCAGGTCGTGGACGATGACGTCCTTGATGGTGACGCGGGCGATGCGCCCGCCCGGCGAAACGCCCGATGCGCGGCCGATGGCGGCGGCCGCTAGCGCCGCCAGCGCTATGACCGCGAGCGCCCGCCAGACCGACAGGCGGCGCTTCAGACGCCGGCGGTCGATGGCCTGGTCGGAGATGAGGGTCATGCGGGGCTACGCCGCCCGCGCCGCCTACTCGTCCTTGTCCTGTTTATCGTCCTGCTTGTCCTGTTTGGACTTCAGCGCCGCGCCCAGGATGTCGCCCAGCGACGCGCCGGAATCGGACGAGCCGAATTCGGCCATTGCCTGCTTCTCTTCCTCGACCTCGCGCGCCTTGACCGACAGCGTGAGGCGCCGCGTGGCCTTGTCGATCGCCGTGATCTTGGCGTCCACCTTTTCGCCGACCGCGAAGCGGTCGGGTCGCTGCTCGGCGCGGTCGCGCGACAAATCGGCCTTGCGGATGAAGCCGGGCACGCCGTCGGACACGGTCACATCCAGGCCGTTGTCGTGCACGGCCGTGACGGTGCAGGTGACCACGGAGCCCTTGTTCAGCTTCGCCGCGCCCGACTCGAACGGGTCGCTCTGCAGCTGCTTGATGCCCAGGCTGACGCGCTCTTTCCCCACGTCCACGTCCAGGACCTTCACCTTCACGCGGTCGTTTTTCTTGAAGCCCTGGATCGCCTGGTCGCCCGGTTTGTCCCACGAGAGGTCGCTGAGGTGCACCATGCCGTCGATGTCGCCCGGCAGGCCCACGAACAGGCCGAACTCGGTGATGTTCTTCACCTCGCCTTCGATCTCGGCGCCCGGCGTGTACTTCTCGAGGAACGCCTCCCACGGATTGGCCAAGGTCTGCTTCAGGCCCAGGCTGATGCGGCGCTTCTGCGGGTCGACGTCCAGCACCATCACCTCGACCTCTTGGCTGGTCGAGACGATCTTGCCGGGATGCACGTTCTTCTTGGTCCAGCTCATCTCGCTGACATGCACCAGGCCTTCGATGCCCGGCTCCAGCTCGACGAACGCGCCGTAGTCCGTGATGTTGGTGACGCGGCCCTTGAACTTGGTGCCCTTCGGGTACTTCGCCACCACGCCGTCCCACGGATCGGCCTCGAGCTGCTTCATGCCCAGGCTGATGCGCTGGGTTTCGGGGTTGAAGCGGATTACCTGGACGGTCACGTTCTGGCCGATATGCAGCGCGTCGGAGGGATGGTTGATGCGCCGCCAGGCGATGTCGGTGACGTGCAACAGGCCGTCCACCCCGCCCAAATCCACGAACGCACCGTAATCTGTGATGTTCTTGACGACGCCCTGCAGTACCTGGCCTTCCTTCAGGTTGGCGACCAGCTCCGAGCGCTGCTCGGCGCGGCTTTCCTCGAGCACCGCGCGGCGCGACACCACGATGTTGCCGCGCGAGCGGTCCATCTTGAGGATCTGGAAAGGCTGCGGGCTGCCCATCAGCGGGCCGATATCGCGCACCGGGCGGATGTCCACCTGGCTGCCGGGCAGGAACGCCACGGCGCCCGACAGGTCGACCGTGAAGCCGCCCTTCACGCGGCCGAAAATCACGCCCTCGACCCGCTTGTTCTCCTGGAACGATTTTTCCAGCAGCGTCCACGCCTCCTCGCGCTTGGCCTTGTCGCGCGACAGCATGGCCTCGCCGTTCTTGTCCTCCATCCGCTCCAGATAGACTTCCACCATGTCGCCGACGCGGATCTCGGACGGGCGTCCGGGAACGGAGAATTCGCGCAACGGCACGCGACCCTCGGATTTCAGGCCGACATCGATCAGCGCCGTGTCGTTTTCGATCGACACGACCTTGCCCTTGATGACGCTGCCTTCAAGCCCGTTGCCCGCGCCCAGGGTTTCATCCAAGAGGGCGGCGAAGCTGTCTTTCGGCGGGGCGGATTTCGCGGTGGGGGTGGCGGTGGCGGCTCGAGCCATAGGTAAGTGCATCCTTTCACATCTATTCAGGCCGACCGGTTGTATCCGGCGGTCTTACGCGACAATGCCCGCCGCCCGGGACCGGTCTCCCGGCAATCGGACGGCGTGCGGGTTCACTTCGTTCCGGGGGCCAGCCGTTTTTCGGCGTACCGAAGCGCGGCGGCGAAGGCGGCGTCGGCGTCCATCGACGTGGTGTCGATCTGAAGCGCGTCTTCCGCCCGGGCCAAAGGGGCGACCGCGCGATTGGTATCGCGGGCGTCGCGGTCCCTAAGGTCCCGCAGAACGGCGGGATATATAGCCGTAGCACCCTGGCCAAGCAACTCCTTGTAGCGGCGGCTGGCGCGCTCCTCGACCGTTGCGGTTATGAACAGCTTAACGGCGGCTTCAGGGCAAATGACCGTGCCGATATCGCGCCCGTCGATCACCGCGCCGCCCTTGCCGTCCGGGGGGTGTGTGGCAAAGCGCCGCTGGTAGTCCACCAGCGCCCGGCGCACCAGGGGCAGGGCCGCCACCCGGCTGGCCAAGCGCCCGGTCGCCTCGTCGCGCAAGGCGGGGTCGTCCAGATCGACCTCGGTTATGGCGGCGGCCTCGGCGGCGCAGGCTTTTTCGTCGTCCGATCCGGTGCCGTTTTTCAGGCAGCGCAGCGCCACGGCGCGGTACAGGCGCCCGGAATCGAGATACGCGAAGCCGAAATGCCGCGCCAGGCGCCGCGCCAGCGTGCCTTTGCCCGAAGCCGCGGGCCCATCGACCGCGATGATGTTGTTACTTGCGCCCACGTTTTTTGGCGCGCGCGACCGGTTTTTTCTTCGGCTTGCGCGCCGCCGTTGCGCGCGCCGGCTTTTTCAGCAGCGGTCCAGCGATCCTAGCGCCCAGGCCGTTCATCAGCGCGGCGAAGCCGGGGAAGCTGGTGTCGATCATCGTGCCGTCGTCGACCGTGACCGCGCGTCGCGCGCCCAAACCCAGCACCAGGAACGCCATGGCGATGCGGTGGTCCATATGCGTGGCGACGGTGCCGCCGCCCGGCGGCGGCGATCCCGTGCCCTCGACCGTCAGGCTGTCCTCGCCCATCTCGACCTTCACGCCGTTGGCCTTCAAGCCCGCGGCGATCGCGGCAAGGCGATCGCTCTCCTTCACCCTCAGCTCGGCCAGGCCGCGCATGACCGTGCGTCCGCGCGCGCACGCGGCGGCCACGGCCAGGATCGGGTATTCGTCGATCATGGTCGGCGCGCGGTCCGCGGGCACCTCGATGCCGTTAAGTTTGCTCGCGCGCACCAGCAGATCGGCCACCTTCTCGCCGCCCTGCTCGCGCCGGTTCTCGATCGCGATATCCGCGCCCATTTCCTTAAGGCTCAGCAGCAGCCCGCTGCGCAGCGGATTGATCCCCACGCCCGGCAGCTTCAGCCGCGATCCGGCCAGGATCAGCGCCGCCACCAGCGGGAACGCGGCCGACGACGGATCGCGCGGCACGACCACGTCGCGCGCGGTCAATTCGGGTTGGCCGGTCAGCGCGATGCGCCTGCCGCCCTCGAACGGCTCGACCGTCACCGTCGCGCCGAAATGCCGCAGCATCGTCTCGCTGTGGTCGCGCGTGGCCTCGGGCTCGATCACGACGGTCGTGCCCGGCGCGTTCAGGCCCGCCAAAAGGATCGCCGATTTCACCTGGGCCGAGGCCACCGGCAGGCGATAGGATATCGGTAGCGGCGACTTGGCGCCGGTCACCGACAACGGCAGCCTGCCGCCTTCGCGCGCGACGAAGCGCGCACCCATCGCTTCCAGGGGCGCGATGACGCGCGCCATCGGCCGGCGCACCAGCGATGCGTCGCCGGTCATCACGGCGGTCAGGTGGTGCGTGGAAATCATTCCCAAGAGCAGCCTTGCGCCGGTGCCGGAGTTGCCCATATCCAGCACTAGCTCGGGCTCGTTCAGGCCGCCCACGCCCACGCCGTCCACGGTCCAGGCGCCGTCGGCGTGGCGCTCGATCCTGGCGCCCAGCGCCCGGCAGCATGAAGCCGTGCGCAGCACGTCGTCGCCCGCCAGAAGGCCTGCGACGCGCGTGCGCCCCACCGCCAGCGCGCCGATCAGCAGCGCGCGGTGCGAGACCGACTTGTCGCCGGGCGTCAGCGCCGTGCCGGCAAGGGCGCCCGACGGATGGGCGGTGAGCGGCGAATGGTGCGCGTGCAAGGACGAAGGCTCCCCCTGGAAAAGGGCGTTCGGCGGGGGCTAAGTAGCACGGAACATGGGCCCTAGGAACGCCAAGCGGCCCTTGCCGCTGGCGGGTGTTTTTTGCTTTTGACAAGCCGGTTCGGGCATGGCAAGTGCCTGCGACCGCCGCCGGCCCCCGCCGCCCAAGGGGCCGGAAAAACATAAGGAGAGTAATGCTGTGGCCAAGCCGGAATGGGGCATCAAACGCACCTGCCAGAGTTGCGCGGCCGTGTTCTACGACCTGAAGCGCAGCCCGATCGCCTGCCCGAAATGCGGCGCGCAGTACGATCCCGAGGCGGTGCTGAAATCGCGCCGCGGCCGTCCGCAGCCCGCGGAAGAAGCCAAGCCCTCGGCCGCCGCCATCGCCGCGGCCGCCGCCGCCGCCGGGGTCGCCGCTGCCGCCGCCGCGGCCGCCGCGGCCGGGCCGGTCGAGGCCGAGGCGGTGGAAGGCGCCGCCAAGAAGGAAGGCGAGGAAGAGGTCGTGCCGGAAGACGTCTCGGACCTGGGCGAGGACGACGACGATCTGGAAGAGGTGATGGAGAACGTGGACGAGGAGAAGGAATAGCGCCGCCGGCCCCTCTCCCGGGCCGGGCGATCCGCCACGCAGGTTTCGGGGCTGTAGCTCAGTTGGGAGAGCGCTACAATGGCATTGTAGAGGTCAGCGGTTCGATCCCGCTCAGCTCCACCAGAATTGAAAACGCCAGCTTCGGCCCGGAAGAAATTCCGGGCCGTTCGCGTTTCTTAGCGCCGATAAGAAGCCGATAAGAAAAAGCCCCGCCGATGAGGGCGGGGCCAAGGTGAACAGGGAGGCTTCACGTCTCGAAGCCGCGGGGCCCGGGTAAGGGCCCCTATTCCGGCCATGTGCCGGAATATCGAACCAGGCGGTCCGGCGGACGCGCCGGCGAACCGTCGCAGCAATCGGACCGAACGTTAGAGCCGCCGCCGCCGGGCGCGTACCGGAGATTCGGCACGGCCGACATGACCGGCGCGCATATCACATCGGGGCGACGGAGAATTTTCCGCGTGACGGAAACTAGCGCTCGCTCTCGGCGATCTGGCGCACCAGGAAATCGCGCAGCACCGCGATGCGCTTGGAATGGCGCAGCTCTTCGGGATAGACGAAATAGGCCTGCACCGGCGGGCCGCTCAGTTCCGGCAGCACGCGCACGATCGGCGTGTCCGATGGAATCATATAGGCCGGCAGCGCGCCCACGCCCACGCCGCTGCGCACCGCGCGGTAGATGCCATAGATGTTGTTGACGCGCAGCGCCGGGCGGCGCGGGCGCTCCGGCGACGCGCCCGCTTCCAAGAGCCAGTTCACATGCGGCACCGGCAAGTGGCTGGTGTCGCCGTAGACCACGATGCGGTGATGGTCCAGATCCTCGGGCCGCATCGGCTCGCCTTGCTTCTGCACGTAGTCGCGCGAGGCATAGACGCTCGCCTGCATGGTCAGGAGCGGCCGCTGGATCAGATCGGCTTGGCGCGGCGGCGACATGCGGATCGCCACGTCGGCCTCGCGCATGCCCAGATCCAGCTCCGCGTCGTCCAGCAGCAGGGTCACGTCGATCTCGGGGTACAGCTCCAGGAACTCGCGCATGCGCGGCGTGAGCCAGGCCGAGCCGAACGCGACCGTGGTGGTCACGGTCAAGGGCCCGCGCGGGCGGTCCTTGCTTTCGCTCAGCATCGCCTCGGCCATGGCCAGCTTGTGCACCACGTCGCGCGCCGTATCGTACAGCAACTCGCCCTGCTCGGTCAGGATCAGCCCGCGCGCGTGGCGGTGGAACAGCGGCACCTTCAGGCTTTCCTCGAGCGCGCCGATCTGCCGGCTGACGGCGGATTGGCTCAGGTTCAGCACCTCGCCGGCATGGGTGAAGCTGCCGGCCTCGGCCACGGCGTGGAACACGCGCAGCTTGTCCCAATCCATCAGCGGGCGGTTGGGCGAGCCCGGCGGCCTGGCGGGTACGGTGTTGGGCATGGCGGCTACTGCGCCGCCCGCATGGCGGCGGCGTGCGACACGCCGGCGAGATATTTGTCGGCTTCCAGCGCGGCCATGCAGCCCATGCCGGCGGCGGTGACGGCCTGGCGGAAAATCTTGTCCTTCACGTCGCCGGCCGCGAACACGCCGGGGATCGACGTGGCGGTCGAATCCGGCGCGGCGCGGATATAGCCCTCCTTGTCCATGTCGAGCTGCCCCTTGAACATCCCGGTCACCGGATCGTGGCCGATGGCGACGAACACGCCGTCCACCGCAAGCTCGCTTGGCTGCCCGGTCTTCGTGTCCTTCAGCTTCACGCCGGTCACGCCCGCGTCGTTGCCGAGAATCTCGTCCACCACGCTGTTCCAGCGCACCTTGACCTTGGGATTGGCGAACAGCCGGTCTTGCAGAATGCGCTCGGCGCGGAACGCGTCGCGGCGATGCACAACAGTGACCTCGGTCGCGAAATGCGTCAGGAACAGCGCCTCCTCGACCGCCGAATTGCCGCCGCCGACCACCGCCACTTTCTTGCCGCGGAAAAAGAATCCGTCGCAGGTGGCGCAGGCCGACACGCCGTGGCCGCGCAATTTAGCCTCGCTCGGCAGGCCGAGCCAGCGCGCCTGCGCGCCGGTCGAGATGATCAGCGTGTCGCCGGTATAGCGGTCGCCGCTGTCGCCCACGCAGGCGAACGGGCGCTGCTTCAGCTCGCAACCGACGATCGCGTCGTAGATCAGCCGCGTGCCGACATGCTCGGCCTGTTTCTGGAACTGCTCCATCAGCCACGGGCCCTGCACCACCTCGGCGAAGCCGGGATAGTTCTCGACATCGGTGGTGATCACCAATTGCCCGCCGGGCTGGGTACCCAGCACCAAGCTCGGCTTAAGGTTTGCGCGCGCGGCATAGATCGCCGCGGTGAAGCCGGCCGGTCCGCCGCCCAGAATCAAGACCTTGCTGTGGTGTGTCGCGCTCATGGCAATCTGTGGGGATCTCGCCGCCAAACGCCCATACTAAAACGCAGGGCAGGATGGTTACAAGGCGGGAGAAAACGACTGGATCGGCTGACAGCCGGCGCGGCTAGAACCCGAACATGTGGTCGAGCGAGAAACGCCCGTCCTCGGCGATCAATCCGTGATAGCCGAACAGGCGGCAGGTGGCGTCGCGCACCACGGCATAGCCACGCTCGCCGGCCGATTTGCGCTCCTTGGCGTCGAAGCGCTCGCGATAGCGCCACAGCAACGATCCGCCGCAGGCGATCTCGACCGCGCGCTTGGCGATCTCGTTGCCCGCGCCGTCATGCAAGCTGAGTTCGGTGGACGAGCGTCCATGCCACGGCGTCGAGGCCGGATAGATCAGATGGCACAGCGTATCCATCGGCTCGGCGCCCAGGCGCAGGAACAATCGGGTGCTCAAGCCCGGCGCGCGCCCGGCATAGGATTGCGGCTCGTTCTTGTAGGTCAGCACCGTGTTGAAGATATGCGCGCCGAAGCTGGTTTCGGCCGCGTGCCCGCCCTTGCGCTGCTCGTAGCGGAACAGCCCGTGCAGCCAGCCATCGGCCGCGCCGCCCTCGGCCAGATCGTAGATCAGCTCCATATGGCCCCAATCCTCGCCGTCCTGGCCGAGCGACGCGCGGGCGGCGCGCAGCAGGTCGTCGGCCTCGACCGCCACGCTGTCCGTGCGCTGCAACCTGCCGAAGCGGTGGCGCGCGACCTCACGGCCTTCCTTGTCGTACAGCACGGCCATGACCGGCAACTCGCTCTGGCAGGTCGCCATCGGCGTGGGCAGCGCCGTGCTGCGCCACTGCGTCACCGGCAGCACGGGGGCGGGCAGCAGATAGCCCTTGCCCATCAGATTGCCGAGCTCGGCGATCTTGGCGTCGGGCTTCAGATCCTCGCGCTCGACATTGGGATGCGCGATGCGCCGGCGGCCCTTGCGCGGGCCCGATGTGTCGATCACCTCGTAGCGGGGCCTGACGAAATGCTTGCCGGCCTGGATCTCGATCTGCTGCGGCCAGCGCGCGGCGGGCAGCAATTCGGCCACGTCCAGCGCGTAAGAGCCGAAGGCCGGCACCTCGCGCTCCATCCAGGCGATGCGCTGATCGCCCATCAGGTTCAGCCCCACGGCGCGCTTGGGGATCGGGCAGCAATGGCTGTTCTGCACCCACAACACCACGCGCTCGTCGGCGCGCGGCGCGGGCAGGCCCGCGTACAGGTTCGACGGCCAGGCATTGGCGTCGTGCGTGCAGGACAGGGTCGCCGCACCGTTCAGGCTGTAGGTGTCGAGCGCGTATTTCACCACGTCGTGCCCGCGCCCGTTCACCACATGGATCAGCAATTGCCCGGTGAATTCCGGCAGGCCGAAGCGCTTGCGGATATCGCGGCTGTCGATGGCGAAACCCGTGACGCCTTCGGCCAGCGTCTCGTCCCACGTGGCGATGCGCTTGCCGTGCTCGTCGAACAGCGCCAGCCACAGTTTCACCGATTTCGCGCCATAGCCCGACCAGTAGTTCACCGTCGTCAGGCGCGTATGCTCAGCCCCCTGGTCGCGGAAGAAGGCGAAGTTGGTGGCGAAATTGAGCGGATCGAGATAGCGCTGCGGCACGGTCAGCAATTCTTTCGGCAGCCGCGCCTCGTCCAGGGTCAGCACCTCGGCCCCCCGGGGCAGCAGATGGCGGATGTGATCGACGAAACGCTGCGCGTCGAACGCGGCCACCAGCACCGCGCGGGCGTTCGCGCCCTTCAAATCGGTCACGGGCTGCGTGGCGTGGTCAAGGCGCGTTTGGCCCAGATCGGCCAAATCCTGCACGAACACGCCGGCGATTTTCATGGGCGTCAAGTCGTGCAGCGCCGCGACCGTCGGCAGGAACCCCAGCGGATCGTAGATCGCCACCAGCCCGGCTTTCGCCAATTTTGCGATCAGCGCCGCCATGCGTTCGGCGCCGAGCGGATGGCCCAGCGCCTTGAACAGCGCGTTGCCGCCGGTCTGGTTCGAGAACGTATCGATGCGCAACGCCATTTAGGCGGCCTTGCCCTCATGCGCGTGCGACGATCCGCGCAGCTTCTTGGTCGCGGCCGAAAGCCAGTGGCGGCCCTGTTCCCAGGCGCATTGCACGCGGCTGTCGATCCAGTTCAACTGGATCGCGCGGCGCCGGCCGACGAAGGTCTTGTGGCCGTGGAACGCGTTGGGGGTGCAGCGGAACACCAGCAGCGTGCCCATCTCGGGCGGCACTTCCGCGGCGTAATTCTCAAGGTCGTCCTTGGCGCGCAGCAGGCGCAGCCAGCCGGTTTTCTCCTGCCAGCCGCGATTGAGGTAAAGCAGCGCCGTCATCACCTTGCCGGCGCGGTCGTAATGGATGCGCCCGTCGCGCGGGCCGGTGCGTCCGCGCACCGTCACCAGCGCCGGCAAATCCGTAAGCTTGACACCGAATTTCCCGCCGAGCGCCTGGGCCAGCGCGCGCCCGCGCAGCGCATCCAGCAACTCGGCGAAGGCGGGGCCGTAATTCAGCGACGCCGGCACGTAGCTGCCGGTGTCGTCGATCGCGGGGAAGTCGCGCTCGATGGCCTCGGCGGCGGCGGGCCTGACGAAACCCGGCACGATCGCGTACTCGAACGGCTCGCGCCGCAACGGCGCCTTGGCCAGCGCGTCGAAATCCAGGGGGGTCATGGATTTTTGTATACGGGGATTGGGGGCCTAAGGCAACGCACCGCGTTAATAGATGAGGCGTTTCAAAGCCCTAGCCGGTGCTTAGCTTCGGCCGCCGCGCGCGCGGTGTCGTTGAGCGGCGTGTAGGTCCAGCTTTCCAGCCGGCCGGCGAAGGGGCGGGTGAAGCCTTCGCGGCGCAGGCCCTCGTGGAAGCGGTCGAACTTGGCCGCGCCGCCGTCCAGCGCCGCCACATGCACCGGCTTGCCGGTCGCCAGCGCCTCGCTGACCATGCTCACGGAATCGGATGTGACGATCACCGCGTCGGCCAGCGCCAGGAACCCGAAATACGGATTGTCGCCCGCGCCGTTCCAGAAATAGACCGGCAGGTCTTTCAGCGCGGCGCGAAAGATCGCCTCGGCCTCCGCCGACGTGCGGCGCGAGGTGGTGACCATCAGCCCCGCGCCGTCGCGCTTGCACAAGGTTGCCAATTCGCCGGCGAGTTTTTCGGCGACCGCGCGCGTCAGGCGGTACTTGCCGTTATTGCCGCCGATCAGCACCGCGACGCGGGGCTTGGGCAGATGCGCCAGCACGCCTGCGAATTTCCTGCCCGCCTCGGCAAGACGCTGCAGCGTCACCCGGTTCACCGCCCCGCGCACCGTCAGCACGTTGTCGCCGCCGAGGCGGTCGTGCATCGGCGCCACCACCAGGTCGAAGCGCGCCGGATTCATCGCCGGGTCCTGAACATGGATCACCCGCGTGCGCCCGCCGGAGATTTTCTTGACCGCCAGCGCTGGCGCGATCGCCTTCGATCCGCAGGACACGATCACGTCGGGCCAGGGCGGCGTCAGGGGATCGCTGCCCGGTTCCGAGGCGTGCAGCGAAAACAGCCAGAGCTGCGGCGCCAGATACCGCCACGGCAGGCGCGCGCGGAAGGTCTTCAGCACCGGCGTCAGGCCCATCGCCTCGGCGAAGCCCTGGGCCTGGTTCACCATGCCTGTTGTGCCGTCGGTCAGCACCCAGCAAGTCGGGGCGGTCATGCGCTCAGGCGACCAGCCGCCTGGCGCGGTCCAGATTGGCGATGGTGCCGGCGCAGGCCCGGGCGGCCTCGGCGCCCTTGACCGCGAAATGCTCGCGGAAAAAGCGCCGGTGCTCCGCGTGCTCGTGGAAGCGCTGCGGGGTCAGCACGGCCGAAATCACCGGCACCTCGGTCTCAAGCTGCACGCGCATCAGCGCTCCGATCACGGCGTCGGCCACGAATTCGTGGCGATAGATGCCGCCGTCGACGATCAAGCCGCTGGCGACGATCGCGGCATAGCGGCCGCTCTTGGCGAGGATTTTCGCCTGCAGCGGAATCTCGAAACTGCCGGGCACTTCGTACACGTCGACGCTGGTTTCGGGCACGCCGGTTTTCGCCAACTGCGCCAGGAAGGATTGGCGGCACTGGTCGACGATCTCTTTGTGCCAGCAGGCCTGGATGAAGGCGATGCGCGGGGCGTTGGGCCTGGCTTGCGCGGCGGGGGAGTTCGACTGGCGCTGATTCACACTCTGTCTCCTTGCTTACGGGACATGAATCAGGGCGCACGGCCGATGGGCCCGGCGCGGCGCACTCGCGGCTCGCCCGGTCCATCGCTCGTTCTCTTCCATCCGGACTTTGACCGTCGGCCCCGGAATCGCACCGGATCTGCTGACCCCGCCGGTCCATGTCTATGGACCGATGGGCGCTCGCGGGCTGATGCGCCAATACGCTCAAGAGACGCAATCACCGCCGGTGGGGACTCGCACCCCGCCCTGAGAACTGCCCATCCAATATCAACTGTTGGCGGGCGTTGCAATTCGGCCCATTGCAATCCCCGGGGGCCTGTGGCAAGTCGCGGCGCATGGCCGGTTTCAAGACCCTCGACCACCTTGCCGTTGCCGGGAAGCGCGTCATCCTGCGCGCCGATCTGAACGTGCCGATGCGCGACGGCAAAGTGTCCGACCTAACGCGTATTGAACGCTTGGCTCCGACAATCCGCGAGCTGGCCGAGAAGGGCGCGCGGGTCGTGGTGATCTCGCATTTCGACCGGCCGAAGGGAAAAATCGTGCCGTCGATGTCGCTGAAGCCCCTGGCCGGGCCGTTGGCGAAGGTGTTGGGCAGGCGCGTGGCCTTCGCCGAGGATTGCGCGGGGCCGAAGGCAGAGGCCGCGGTCGCGGGCTTGAAGAACGGCGAGGTAGCGCTGCTGGAAAATCTGCGCTTCCACGCGGGCGAGGAAGCCAACGACCCCGCCTTCGCCAAACGGCTTGCCGCCCTCGGCGATCTTTACGTCGACGACGCGTTCTCCGCCGCGCATCGCGCCCATGCCTCCACGACCGCGATCGCTTCGCTGCTGCCCGCCGCCGCCGGGCGGCTGATGCAGGAAGAGCTGGAGCATCTCCAGCGCGCGCTCGAAAAACCCGCGCGGCCCGCGATGGCGCTGGTCGGCGGCGCCAAGATTTCCACCAAGCTCGACCTCCTGGGCAACCTAGTCGCCAAGGTCGACAAGCTGGTGATCGGCGGCGGCATGGCCAACACGTTCTTGAACGCCATGGGCGTGAACGTGGGCAAAAGCCTGTGCGAGAAGGATCTGGCCGGCACGGCGCGCAGGATACTCGACACGGCCAAGCAACGCGGCTGCGCTGTTCTATTGCCGGTCGATGCCGTGGTGGCACCCGAATTCAAGGAAGGTGCTGTGTCCTCCATCGTCGACATCAAATCCGTGCCGGCCGACAAGATGATTTTGGACATTGGTCCTAAAACGGTCGATCTGCTCAAGCGCGAGATCGGGGCGTGCAAAACCGTGGTGTGGAACGGCCCCTTGGGCGCGTTCGAGGTCAAACCCTTCGACCGGGGCACAGCGGAAGTCGCGCGCCACGTCGCCGATCTGTCGCGGGCAAAGAAGCTGCTCAGCGTCGCGGGCGGCGGCGACACGGTGGCGGCGCTGCGCCAAGCCGGCGTGACCGAGAAATTCTCCTATGTCTCGACCGCCGGCGGCGCGTTCCTCGAATGGCTCGAAGGCAAGGAGCTTCCGGGCGTCGCGGCGCTTAAAAATCGCTGACGCGGCCCTTGCGTTCCCAATCGCCATAGCGCGTGGGCTCGGGGCCTTCCGGCCCGCCGATCTCCTTGACCTTTTCGTCTTTCGCCTTGGCTTGCGGCGGCGGGATCTTGGGTTTGGCGGGCGGAGTGGGCTTTGGCGCCGGCGGGGCTTGCGGTTTGTCGCTCATGGGCAGGAGTATGCCCTTGTTCCGCTTAAGGAAAAACACCCCGGCCGGCGATATGAAATCCGCGTAATCCCCGGCCCTGCGGATTGACCCGGGAAAGTTTATTCTTACCTATGCGGTGGACGCCCAAAGCCTATCCGGGCGCCAGGGGAGTACCCGAATGAACTATGTGAAGACCGGCATTCTGTTGGCGGCCCTGACCGCGTTTTTCCTCGCCATCGGTTACGCGATCGGCGGGGAGGGCGGCATGCTGATCGCGCTCATCGTGGCCGGCGGCATGAACCTGTTCGCCTATTGGAACTCCGACAAGATGGTGCTGTCGATGTACGGCGCCAAGCAGGTCGACGAGCGCGCCGCGCCCGAATTCCACGCCATCGTCAAGGAATTGGCCGGGCGCGCCGGCCTGCCGATGCCCAAGGTGTTCATCGTCGAGGACGACCAGCCCAACGCCTTCGCCACGGGCCGCAACCCCGAGAACGCCTCGGTCTGCGCCACCACGGGCCTGCTGCGCCTGCTCGACCACGACGAAATCGCGGGGGTCATGGCGCACGAGCTGTCGCATGTGAAGAACCGCGACACGCTCATCATGACCGTCACCGCCACCATCGCCGGCGCCATCGGCATGCTGGCGAACTTCGCCATGTTCTTCGGCCATTCGCGCGACGGCGAGGGGCGCGGCAATCCGCTCGGCATGGTCGGCGGAATCCTGATGATGATCGTGGCGCCGCTCGCCGCCTCGCTGGTGCAGATGGCGATCAGCCGCACGCGCGAATATTCGGCCGACCGCCTGGGCGGCCAGATCAGCGGCAACCCGATGGCGCTGGCCTCGGCCTTGAAGAAGATCGAGCATTACGTGGCCGAGGGCCAAAGCGACAACGTGGCGCAGAACCCGGCCACGGCGCATCTCTTCATCATCAACCCGCTCAGTGGCGGCGGGATGGACGGGCTGTTCTCGACCCATCCCAACACCGACAACCGCGTGGCGGCGTTGCAGCAGCTGGCGCACGAGATCGACGCCAATGGGTCCATGGGTGGCCGCATGCCCGACCTCGATCAGGCCGAACCCGCACCCGCTGAGTCCGAGTCCGCCGCCGCGCATCCGCATGACGACGCCGTGCGCAACTGGCGGCGCGGCTCGGTGCCGGCCAGCGGGCCTGCTTCGCGCGGCCCGTGGGGATGAGTTCCGACCAAGCGCAGGAAGCTTCCCCGCCGGCCAGTGCAGGAATTTCCGCCCGTTCCATCGCGCTGGATATCGTCGCCGGCGTGTTGAGGCGCGGGCGGGCGTTGGACGAAGACCCCAAGGGCGTCGATGCGCTCGAGCCGCGCGACCGCGCCTTCGTCCGCGCCATCGCCGCCTCAACGCTGCGCCGGTTGGGCCAGATCGACGCGCTGATCGCCCAATGCGTCGAACGCTCGATCCCCGAACGCGACGGCGCCGCGCAGGACGTGCTGCGCATCGCCACCGCGCAGCTTGTGTTCCTGGGCACCGCCGCCCATGCCGCGGTCAGCACCGCGGTCGATCTGGTGCAGAACAAGGGCAAGGATCGCTACACCGGGCTGGTCAACGCCGTGCTGCGGCGCCTGGCGCGCGAGGGCGCGCAATTGTCGGCGCGCCAGGACGCCGCGCGGCTCAACACGCCGCACTGGCTGTGGCAAAGCTGGGCCGGCGCCTACGGCGAAGACACGGCGCGCGCCATCGCCCATGCGCATCTGATCGAAGCACCGCTGGATATTTCCGTGAAATCCGACCCGCAGGATTGGGCGGCGAAACTGGAAGCCGAAATTCTTTCGACTGGCACGTTGCGCAGGAAACCGGGCGGCGCCGTCGCGGACCTGCCGGGCTATGGCGAAGGCGCGTGGTGGGTCCAGGACGCGGGCGCCGCCTTGCCGGTGAAACTGTTGGGCGATATCGCCGGCAAGACGGTGATCGATCTGTGCGCGGCGCCGGGCGGCAAGACCATGCAGCTCGCCGCTCTCGGCGCTCGCGTCACCGCGGTCGACATCTCCGCCAAGCGGCTTCAGCGCGTGAAGGACAATCTCGCGCGCACCGGGCTTGCCGCCGAGCTGGTCCAGGCCGATGCCGGCGCTTGGCGTCCATCAGCGCCCGCGCAAGTCGTGTTGCTCGACGCACCCTGCACGGCGACGGGCACGATCCGCCGCCACCCCGACGTCCAGCGTTTGAAGACGCAGAAAGACGTCGAGCGCCTGTCGCAAACGCAGGATCGCCTGCTGGCCAACGCCGCGGCGATGCTGGCGCCCGGCGGGTTGCTGGTCTACGCGGTCTGCTCGCTCGAGCCCGAGGAAGGCGTCGCGCGCGTCGCGGCCCTGCTGCGTCGCGACGCGACGCTGCGCCGGCGCACCGTGACGCCGCAGGAAATCGGCGGGCTTACCGAGGCGATTTCGCCGCAGGGCGATTTGCGCACGCTGCCCTGCCATTGGGCCGACAGGGGCGGCATGGATGGGTTCTACGCCGCGCGGTTGGAGAAGAAGTCCTGAACTTGCCTACTGCACCTTGCTGTAGACCAGCGTGCAATCGCGGTCGCCGTGCTTGCCGGTGGCGGTGAACTTGCCGCCTTCTTCCTTGCCGAACATGTCGATGGTGTAGCCGCGCAACGCGCGCGAGTTTTCGCCGTTGCCGTTGATCAGCACCTTGCCGCCCGCGACGATCGAGCCCAGGAACTGCTCGCTGATGGTCTGGGCCTCGTACCTGCCGGTCAGCTTGCCGTCCTTGACCACGAAGATACGATCCTGCGAATTGAACGGCCCGGTGCTCGCGCGCTGCGACATCGAGCAGCTGTACGAGCCGTGCCAGATGCCGTCGACCGGGCTGGCGCCGGGCTTCGCGGCCGAAGCGGCGGGTGCCGCCGTTGGAGTCGCGGCCTGTGCCGGCGGCGGCGCGGATGGCGCGGGCGCCGCGGCGGTTTGAATCTTTTTCCCCGCTTTGCTCAGCGCGTCAAGCTTGGACCGCGCCTCTTGGGCATGCGCGCCGGTGGGGTATTTCTCCAGGAACGTCTGGAAAATATCGGGGTCGGTGGATCCCTTCACCATCTCCCAGATCGCCTGCTCGGCGGATACGGGCGGCGGCGCGGTCAGGGCGGCTTGGCGCTGCTTGTTCTCGCCGGCCTGGATTTTAGCCCGCGCCAGCCCGGCGAAGGTGCCGCTCGGATAACGTTCCAGGTATGCGTTGAGCACCAACGGATCGTCGGTGTGCTTTACCGATTCCCAGAACAGCATTTCCTTCTCGGCCTCGCTGGGCCCCGCCGGCGCGCCGGCGGGCTTCGGCGGCTCGACGAAGAAAAAGCTGCCGGTCAACGACGACGCCTCCCACGGCGTCTGCTCGTCCTTGGTTTCGCGCGCCACGTCCACGCGCACGCGCTTGAACACCTCCTCGATCGGCAGGCCGGGCGACTTCATCGCTTGCAGCAGCTTGGCGGTATAGATGCCATTCACCCCGTCGCCGTCCGCCGCCACCTTGCCGGGCGCGGTCGCATAGGCGATCAGCGTGCCCTTGGGCGCGTTGATCTGGGCAAGGCCTCCGCCCGCGCCACCGCGGAAGCGCTTCTCGAACGGATTGTTGCGGCAGGCGTCCAGCACCATCAGGTTCACGGTGGTGCCGCTTGCCGCCATCTGGTCCAGCACCAGGTCCACGTCCAGCGCCTCCAGGCGCACGCGTCCCTCGGTCGTGATGTTGGCGTCGACCGGAACCAGGAAGTTGCGGCCGTTCACCTGCATGCCGTGTCCGGCGAAATAGAACAGGGCGACGGTGCCCGGCGCCAGCGCGTCGCCGAATTCGCCGACCGCGCGCTCCATCTGCTGCTTGGTGGCGTTCTCGCGCGCGATCACGGTGAAACCCAGCTGGCGCAGCGCCGCGGCCATGGCGCGCGCGTCGTTGAGCGGGTTCTTCAATGCCCCGCCTTCCTTGTAGTCGGAATTGCCGATCACCAGCGCCACGCGCCTGACCGGCGCCTGCGCCCATGTGTCGCCGGCGCCGAGCAAGGCCAGCAGCGCCGTCGCGCAAAGCAGGGAACGCACTGAACCCGCAAGCATGAACCAAGCATAGAAACGCCGCCGCGCGACCGCAAGGCGGGGGCGGGAACCCGCCGCTCGGCGCGGGGTTTCAAGGGGATGGCTTGCCGGGGGGGAATCGGGGGTGCTACCTACCAGCCATGCAGCAGCCCGTCCGCATCGCCCCTTCCATCCTGTCGGCCGATTTCGCCCGGCTGGGCGAGGAGCTGCGCGCGGTCGACAAGGCCGGGGCCGACTACGTCCATATCGACGTGATGGACGGGCATTTCGTGCCCAACCTGACCATCGGGCCCGGCGTGGTGAAGGCGCTGCGTCCGCACAGCAAGAAAGTGTTCGACGTGCATCTGATGATCGCGCCGGTCGATCCCTATGTCGCCGCCTTCGCCGAGGCCGGGGCCGACATCATCACCGTGCATCCCGAGGCGGGCCCGCATCTGCACCGCACCATCCAACTGATCCGCCAGCACGGCAAGAAGCCGGGCGTGTCGCTCAATCCGGGCACGCCGGTCGCCGCCATCGCCAACGTGCTGACCGAAATCGAGATGGTGCTGGTGATGAGCGTCAATCCCGGTTTCGGCGGCCAGGCGTTCATTCCTTCGGCGCTGGACAAGCTGAAAGATTTGCGCCGCATGATCGACGCGACCGGCCGGAAGATCGACCTGTCGATCGACGGCGGCATCAACGCCGACACCGCGCACCAGGCGGTTGCCGCCGGCGCCGATGTGCTGGTGGCGGGCACCGCGACGTTTTCGGGCGGCGAGGCCGCCTATGCCGGCAATATCCGCCGGCTGCGCGGCGGCTGAGGCGTTTTCCCCGCCCATGGCGCTGACCCTCGGCGGAATTCCGGCCGGCCAGCGTTTGTCCCTGCTGTGGTACCGGCTGCGCCTGCCGCTGTTCATGAGCCCGCTTTACCGCGCGATGCTGCGCGGGCGGCCGGCGTTCCAGTTGACCGTGGCGCCGCCCGATCCGTGGCCCGGCGACGCCGACCGGGGCGCGGCGATTCTCGGCGGCACGTTCCCGTTGGCGCATGTCGTGCGCAGCGCCGAGGGCGACGCGATCTGGAGCGCCGCCGATCTGCCGCGCGAATTTTTCGACGAGCTGCATTCGTTTCGCTGGCTCGGCGATCTGCGCACGCTGGGTGGGGGTGCTGCGCGGCGGCGCGCGCGCGAGCTGGTGGCGGGATGGTGCCGGCGCTTCGGCTGGTGGCATGCCACCGCCTGGCGGCCGCCGCTCGTGGCCCGGCGCGTCGGCGCGTGGCTGGGCCACTACGAATTCTTCGCCGCTTCGGCCGACGACGAGTTGCGCGCGCGGTTCTTCCGCGCCTTGCTGCGCCAGTTGCGGCATCTCGACCGCGTCGCGAACGCCGCCGTCGGTCCGATCGACCGGCTGGCCGTGGCCAAGGCGCTGGTCATGGCCGGCATCGCCTTGCCCGAGGACGCGCCGCGCCTGGGGCCGGGAATGCGGCGGCTGGACCGGATTCTGAAACAGGATTTCCTGTCCGATGGCGGCCATGCCTCGCGCTCGCCGTCCTCGCAGGTCGAAGCGCTCAGGCATCTGGTCGATATCCGCTCGGCGTTGGGCGCGGCGGGCAAGCGCATACCCGACGCGCTGCAGGACGAAATCGAAAAACTGGCGGGAGTGGTGCGCTTCCTGCGCCACGGCGATGGCGGCCTGGCCCTGTTCCACGGCTCGGGCGAGGACGAGAACTGGCTGATCGACACGCTCTTGGCCCATGCCGTGCCGCGCGCCAACATGCCGGCGCGCCTGCCCGACACGGGCTACGAGCGCCTGCAGGCCGGGCGCAGCGTGGCGATCATGGACGTGGGCGGACCGCCGCCGCCGGGCATGGATGCAAGCGCGCATGCCGGCGCGCTGGCGTTCGAATTTTCCGCCGGCAAGGAGCGCGTGATCGTGAATACCGGCGCCGCCGCGCGCGGCAGCGCGGCGCATTCGACGCCGGTGGTTTCCGGCATGGACTGCGCCGGGCTCCGCAAGGGCGGCGGGCTTGAGCGCGCCACCGGCAAGGCCGGCTCGATGCGCGAAGAGCGCGATGGCGCGGCGCTGATCGACGCGCGCCACGATTTCTACGCCAAGCGTTTCGGCATCGCGTTGCGCCGCCGGCTTTACCTGGCGCCGGGCGGCGAGGATCTGCGCGGCGAAGATTCGCTGACGGGGCCCGCGGGCATCGCCTTCGCGCTGCATTTCCATCTGCATCCCGAAATCGACGCCTCGCTGCTGCAAGGCGGCGCTGCGGCGCTGCTGCGCCTGCCCGGCGGCATGGGCTGGCGGTTGCGCACGGGCGGGGCGGCGATCGCGCTCGCCGATTCCGCCTATGACGGGCAGGGCGGCGAGCCCAAGCGCTCGCGCCAGGTCGTATTGTCGGGTACGACGGGCGAGGGCGGCGAAACCGTGGTCAAATGGGCGCTGCAGCGCGAGAAGAAAAAGCCATGAACGGGCAGCGATGAATTCTGTTTCGATCGTCGCCATTGCCATCGGCGCGGGGCTTCTGTCGTGGCTCGGCGCGTGGCGGCTGATCCACACGCTGAAGCGGCGCGATATCCTCGATCGCCCGAACCAACGCTCGAGCCACGCCGCGCCCACGCCGCGCGGCGGCGGCATCGCCGTGATCGGTGCGATTCTGGTCGCCTGGGCGGCGATCGCGCTTTTCACCCGCGCTCCATCCGACATGTGGGTCGTACTCGGCGCGGCCCTAGGCCTCGCCATGCTGTCCTGGCGCGACGACCGCGTGGGCCTGCCGGTGCATGTGCGTCTGGTCGGACAGGCCATGGCGGTGACGGCGGCGTTGGCGGCGACGCCCGGCGCGGGCGGCTTGTTCGGAAGCTGGATGCCCGCTTGGCTCGGCGCGGTGGCGATCGGCTTGGCGTGGCTGTGGTTCGTGAATCTGTTCAATTTCATGGACGGCATCGACGGGCTGGACGGCGGCGAGGCGCTCAGCATCGGCATCGGTGTGGTCGCGGTGGTCGTCTTTGCGCGCGCCGATCCGCCGCTGGCGGCGATGGGCGCCGCCGCCGCCGCCGCCGCCCTGGGGTTCCTTGCCTGGAACTGGCATCCCGCGCGGATTTTCCTGGGCGATGTCGGCAGCGTGCCGCTGGGTTTTCTGTTCGGGTTTCTGCTGCTGCGCCTGGCCGAGGCGGGGCAATGGGTGGCGGCGCTGATCCTGCCGGCCTACTTCCTCGCCGACGCCACGCTCACGCTGCTGGTCCGCGCGATGAAAGGCGAGCCTGTGTGGCAGGCGCATAAACAGCATTTCTATCAACGCGCGGTCCAGGGCGGCTTGAGCCACGCCCAGGTCGCCGGGCGCGTGCTGGCGGCCAATGCGCTGTTGATCGCGACGTCCCTGCTCGCCCCCGGCGGTCATGCCGCGCTCGCGCTTGGCGCGGCCGTCCTGATCGTCGCGGGATTGCTGGCGTTGCTGGCGCGCGCGCGATGACCGGGGCGGTTCTCGTTACCGGCGCCAATGGTTTCGTCGGCATGGCCCTCTGCCGATACCTGCTGGCTCAGGGCAGGCGCGTAGTGGGCGCGGTGCGCGATCCAGGCGCGGCCCTGCCCGCTTGCGTCGAGCGCTGCATCGTGCCTGAAATCGGCCCCGACACCGACTGGAACCAGGCCCTGTCGGGGGTCGGCATCGTCGTCCATCTCGCCGCCCGGGTGCATGTGCCCGGTTCCGGCAACGGCGAGGCGCTGGAGGAATTCCGCCGCGTCAATGCGTACGGCACGGCAACATTGGCTTGCGCCGCCGCTAATCGGTGCATCCAAAGATTCGTTTTTATTAGCTCTGTCAAAGTCTTGGGAGATGGAAACAGCGACAGATCGTCGTACGTAGATACCGACATACCTTTGCCTGTAGACGCATACGGAAGGTCCAAACTGGAGGGGGAGGAGGCCGTGGCGGCGGTTTCCCAGGGCGGCATGACGGCGGTGATCCTGCGCCCTCCGCTGGTGTACGGCCCTGGTGTACGCGCTAATTTCCTAGCGTTTTTAGGGCTTTGCGACACAGCAATGCCTTTGCCTTTGGGTGGAATCGACAACCGGCGCAGTTTGCTGGCGCTGGATAACCTGGTCGCCGCGATCGCATACGTGCTGGACCAGCCCGGCGCTGCGGGCGGCCGGTACTTGCTGAAGGACGGCGAGGACCTGTCGATTGGCGGTCTGGCTGCCAGGCTGCGCAAGGCTTTGGGCCGGCCAGAGCGGATCTGGCAGGCGCCGCCCCGGCTGCTCGGCGCGCTCAACCGGATCGGGCCGCTCAGTCCCCGCCTCAAGCGCCTGACCGGCTCGTTGACCGTGGATGATCGAGGCATACGCGCGCTGGGCTTCGCACCGCCGATCGGCGTGGACGAAGGGCTGGCCCGGGTCGCCCGGTGGTGGCGCGCCCGCTAGGCCGCGCTGCATCCCCCAAGGGGCCTGTGCTATAGCTGGCCCCGGTTTCCAGTCGCAGCAACGGGATTTGCGGTCGTTCATGGCGGACGAGGCCCCACGGCGTTTCCGGTTGAGCCGCGGCATGATCGCCTATGGCCACGACCTGGTCATGGCCGCGTTGTCGTTCCCGATCGCGCTGTATCTGCGCGTCGGCGACGACATCGTCTTCTATCCCGGCACGCACCGCGTGCTGGTCGACATGGCCCTGTTCGCTTTGGTTTCGGCCATCGCCTTCTGGAGCGTGGGGCTCTATCGCGGCATCTGGCGCTACGCCTCGCTCAACGATCTTTGGGCCATCGCGCGCGCCGTTACCGTGTCGGTAGCAGCCTTCGTCGCGCTGGAATTCGTCGTCACGCGGCTGGAAGGCATGCCGCGTTCGACTCCCGCGCTGGTCTGGCTGGTGCTGGTGTTCCTGCTCGGCGGCTCGCGCTTCGCCTATCGCGTCTACAAGGATCGGCACCTGGGGCACCTGCTGGAAGCGGCCACGCCGCGCGTGCCGGTGCTGCTGGTCGGCGCCGACGACGCGGCGGAAACCTTCATCCGCGACATGAACCGCAACGCCAACGCGCCGTATCGCGTGGTCGGCATGGTCGACGCCAAGAGCGGGCGCATCGGCCGGCGCATCCACGATGTCGAGGTCCTGGGCGATCTGGACAAGCTCAGCGCCATCGTCGCCAAGCTCGACCGGCGCGGCAAACGCCCGCAGCGGCTGATCGTAACGTACGCGGATGTCGAACCGGACCGGCTGCGCGCGCTGCTCGACATGGCCGACCAGCACGGCATGACGCTGGCGCGCCTGCCGCGGCTGACCGATTTCAAATCGGGCGCGCCCGACGCCGGCGGCAAGCTCGAGCCGCGGCCGATCGCGATCGAGGACCTCTTGGGCCGGCCGCGCCGCGTGCTGGACCGCGAAGCCATGCGCGCGCTGGTGGCGGGGCGGCGCGTGCTGGTTACGGGAGCTGGAGGAACAATAGGCGGCGAGCTGGCGCGCCAGATCGCGGCCTTCGCGCCGGCGCATCTCGCGCTGATCGACCACGGCGAATTCGCGCTCTATGCCATCGACCTGGAGCTCGCGGAAACCTTCCCCGATCTCGAGCGCGAGGCGGTGCTGGCCGACACGCGCGACCGCACGTATCTGGATCAGACCGTGGCGCGGATCAGGCCCGAGCTGGTGTTCCACGCCGCGGCCCTGAAGCACGTCCCGCTGTGCGAGGCCAACCCGGAAGAGGCGGTGCTGACCAACGCCATGGGCGCGCGCAACCTGGCCGATGCCTGCCGCAAGCACGCCGTGCGCGCGATGGTGATGATCTCGACCGACAAGGCGGTGAACCCCACCAGCGTCATGGGGGCGAGCAAGCGCCTGGCCGAAAGCTATTGCCAGGCGGTCGATCGGGTGGAGCGGGGCCGGGAGAACGGCACGCGCTTCGTCACCGTGCGTTTCGGCAACGTGCTGGGCTCGTCCGGCTCGGTCGTGCCGCTGTTCCAGCGCCAGATCGCCGCGGGCGGGCCCTTGACCGTCACGCATCCCGACGCGGTGCGGTATTTCATGACCGTGCGCGAGGCGGTCGAGCTGGTGCTCGAAGCCTCGGCGCTCGGGGCCAGCGACCCGGCCGAACCGGGCCGCATCTTCGTGCTCGACATGGGCGAGCCGGTGAAAGTGGTCGACCTGGCGCGGCAGATGATCCGGCTGGCCGGCTTCAAGCCGGACCGCGACATCAAGATCGCGTATACCGGCCTGCGCCCGGGCGAAAAACTGTCCGAGGTGCTGCTGCACCCGTCCGAGCCGCTGGCGCCCACGCGCTATGGCGGCATCCTGTTCGCCAATCCGCGCGCCACCGACCACGCGGTGCTGGCTCGCGCGCTCGACGAGCTGATGGAAAGCGCGCAGTCCAGGCGCGGCCAGCGCACGCTCGATCTGCTGCAACGCCTGGTGCCCGAATACCGGCCCGACGCCGACCGCGTGCGCTTGGCCGCGACGCGTTGAACCAACCGAAGAGAAACAAGCACGAACGATGAAGTCCTCGCCCGATCTCGTTCCCATCCGCCGCGCGCTGCTTTCCGTCTTCGATAAAACCGGCCTCGCCGATCTGGCGCGGCATCTCGCCACGAGCGGCGTCGAGCTGGTTTCGACCGGCGGCACCGCGGCGGCGCTGCGCGCGACCGGGTTGAAGGTGCGCGACGTCGCCGAGCTGACCGGGTTCCCCGAGATCATGGACGGGCGGGTCAAGACCCTGCATCCCTTGATTCATGGCGGGCTGTTGGGCCGGCGCGACAAGGACGAGCATGTCGCGGCGATGCAAAAGCACGGCATCCCGCCCATCGATCTCTTGGTTTCCAATCTCTACCCGTTCGAGCAGACCATCGCCAAAGGCGCGTCGTTCGAGGATTGCATCGAGAACATCGACATCGGCGGCCCGGCGCAGATCCGCGCCGCGGCCAAGAACCACGATTTCGTCGCGGTGCTGACCGACCCGGGGGATTACGCGGCGCTGATCGCCGAGATGCGGGCCAACAAGGGTGCTACGACCCTGGCGCTTCGGCGCCGCCTGGCGCACGCGGCCTATGCCCGCACAGCGACCTACGACGCCGCCATCGCCGCCTGGTTCGCCGAACGGCGTGGCGAGGCGTTTCCGCCGCGCCTAGCCCTGCCCGGGCAGCTGCGCCAGACTCTCCGTTACGGCGAGAATCCGCATCAGACCGCGGCCTTTTATGCGGGCGCGCTGACCGCCGGGGACCGCGCGCGGCCGGGCCTCGCCACCGCCACGCAGGTGCAGGGCAAGGAGCTCAGCTACAACAATCTCAACGACACCGACGCGGCGTTCGAGCTGGTGGCCGAATTCGACCGGCCGGCGGTCGCCATCATCAAGCACGCCAATCCCTGCGGCGTGGCCGAGGCGGCGAGCCTGGCCGAGGCCTATCGGCGCGCGTTCGATTGCGATCCGGTCAGCGCGTTCGGCGGCATCGTCGCCTGCAACCGAAAGCTCGACGGCGCCACGGCCGAAAAGATCGCCAAAATCTTCGTGGAAGTGATCATCGCGCCGGAAGCCGACGAGGCTGCGCGCAAGATCCTCGTGGCGAAGCAGAATCTGCGTCTGCTGGTCACGGGCGGCGTGCCCGATCCGGCGTCGGCGGGCTTCACGCTGAAGACCCTCGCCGGCGGGTTCCTGGTGCAGACCCGCGATAACGGGCGCATGACGCGCGCGAGCCTGAAGGTGATGACCAAACGCGCGCCGAGCGAATCGGAACTCAACGACCTGCTGTTCGCCTGGCGGGTGTGCAAGCACACCAAGTCCAACGCCATCGTCTATGCCAGGGACGGCGCCACGACCGGAATCGGCGCCGGGCAGATGAGCCGCGTGGACGCGGCGCGCATCGGCGCGATCAAATCCGACGCCGCCGCCGAGGCCGCCAAGCGCGACAAGCCGGGCACGGCGGGCTCAGTGGTCGCGTCCGACGCATTCTTCCCGTTCGCCGACGGGCTTGTCGTCGCGGCCGAAGCCGGTGCGACCGCCTTCATCCAGCCCGGCGGTTCGATGCGCGACGCCGAGATCGTGGCCGAGGCCGACAAGCGGGGACTGGCGATGGTCGCCACGGGAATGCGCCACTTCCGGCATTGACGCCTTAAATCCGCCAAAGAAGGACGCGAGCATGGATATGGGGACCCCGCCCGACCGCCCTTTCGGGAGATTCCGTCCATGAAAACGCTTCGTTCGGCGCTGGCCGCGATCCTGTTGGTCGGCGGTTTGTTATCGCCTGCGTTCGCTCAAACTCCGCCCGCCGGCGCTCTGGAATTGAAACGCGTGCTGCTGTCCACGGGCGGCGTCGGCTATTTCGAATTCGAGGCCACGGTCGAAGGCGACGCGCAATTGCCGTTGCCGGTAAGGCTCGACCAGGTCGACGACGTGCTGAAAAGCATCGTCGTTTTCGACGACAAGGGCGGAGTCGGCGGGATCGCGTTGCCGGGCCGCGCGCCGCTCGCCGAGGCGTTCCGCGATTTGCCGTTTTCCCAAACCGACATGGAATCGCCGGACGGATTGCTGAACGCGCTGCGCGGGGCCGATGTGGTCGTCGGCGGGCCCAAGCAGATCGCCGGCCGCATCTTGAAAGTGACGCCCGAGACGACGAGCACCCCCAACGGCGCGGAAACCACGCGCCACCGGCTGACGCTTTTGTCCGCCGATGGAATGCGCTCGGTCGTGCTGGAAGAGGCCGAGACCATCCGCTTCGCCGATCCCGCCATCCAGCGCCAGGTCGACGCGGCGCTCGGCGCCATCGCGCGCCATCGCGTGCAAGACCAGCGCACGCTGACCATCCAGGCCAAGGGCACGGGCAAGCGGGCGGTGCGTGTGGGTTACGTCGTCGCGGCGCCGCTGTGGAAGGCCTCGTACCGGCTGAACATGCCCGAAGCGACGGCGCCGGGCGCGAAGGGGTTGCTGCAGGGCTGGGCCATTTTCGAGAATCTGAGCGGCCGGGACTGGAGGAATGTCGAGCTGACCCTGGTCTCGGGCAATCCCGTGACCTTCCGCCAGCAGCTCTACACCGCCTATTTCGTCAACCGCCCGGAAGTGCCGGTCGAGGTGCTGGGCCGCGTGTTGCCGCCGGCCGATCAGGGCGGCATGCCGGCGGTGATGGCCAAGGCCGAGCAGCAACGCCAGCAGGAAGGCGCCGTGCGCGGTCGCGCGCTGGCGCTGCCCGCGCCCGCCATGGCGATGGCGCCAGGCATGGCCGTCGGCGCGCCAACGGCGCCGGCCCCGGCCGAGCTGGTCGCCGCCGAGACGGAAGAGGCGGCCACGCAGGTGCTGTTCACAGCACCCCAGCCCGTGACCCTGGCCGCCGGCGAAACCCTGGCGCTGCCGATCGTCAGCCGTGACATGCCGATCCAGCGTCTGGATCTCTACCAGCCCCAGGTCAACGCCGCGAACCCGCTAGCGGCCGTGCAGCTGACCAACGACAGCAGCTCGGGGCTTCCCCCGGGTGTGCTGACCTTGTACGAGCGCGGCAAGGCCGGGGCGAACTATGTCGGCGATGCGCGGCTCGCCGCTTTCCCGGCGGGCGAGAAACGGCTGCTCAGCTTCGCGCTGGATCAGAAAGTCGCCTTGGACCGCGAAACCAAATCGCGCCAGTCCGTGGCGCAGGTCGCGATCGCGCGCGGGGTGCTGACCATGAGCTACCGCGACGAGCAGACCACGACCTATCGCATCAAGTCGCCGGCGAACGAGGACCGCGTGCTGCTGATCGAGCATCCGCGCCTGGCGGATTGGGAATTGGCGGCGCCTAGGCCCGCCGACGCGGAGGTCGCGCGCGGCCAGTACCGCCTGCGCCAGGCGCTGGCCAAGACCGGGCAGACCGCCGTCGAGGTCACGGTGCAGCGCCCGCGCGTCAATGTGGTGCAGTTGTCGGGGCAAAGCCGCGACGCGCTGTTGTCCTATGCGCGCACCGGCGGCGTTCCCGACAAGGCCAGGGCCGCGCTGGAGCAGCTCGCGGCCTTGCAAGGCGAGGTCGACAAATTCGACCGCGCGGCGAAAGAGGCCGCTGCCGAGCGCGACTCCATCGCCAAGGATCAGGACCGGTTGCGCCAGAACCTTACTAGCGTGCCGCCGGGCGGCGATCTGGCCAAGCGCTATCTCGACACGATGAAAACCCAGGAAGACCGCATCGACCAGCTGCGTGCGGCCGAGAACGACGCTAAGCAGAAGCTGGCCCCGGCCCGCGCCGCGCTCGCCGACGCGATCGTGAAGCTGGAGATTTGAGAAGCAGACGCCTTGGTGGTTTCCGCTTCCTACCGTTCGCGGCGGATTGCGATGATCTGACCAGGGAGCAATGCTGACCGGCGCGGCGTGCGCTGGCGCGCAAGGCGCTCGAGTCCTAGGCTGCATGGCATAGATAGCGGAGGCACGCCATGTGGCCCGACCGGCGTATTATCGACCTCCTAGGCATCGAGCTGCCGATCGTTCAGGCGCCGATGGCCGGCAGCCAGACGGCGGAGTTGGCGATCGCCGTGTCCGAGGCGGGCGGGCTGGGCTCGCTGCCTTGCGCGATGCTCGGCTTCGACCAGGTGCGCGCGGAGATGGATATTTTCCGCCAGCGCAGCGCCAAGCCGCTCAACGTCAATTTCTTCTGCCATGTTCCGCCCGCGCCCGACGCGGCGCGCGAGGCGGCGTGGAAAAAGCGCTTCAGCGCCTATTACGCCGAATTCGGCATCGACCCGGCGTCGATCCCCGCCGGGCCGGGCCGCGCGCCGTTCGACGAGCGTTTATGCGATCTGATGCTGGAAAAGAAGCCGGCGGTGATCAGCTTCCATTTCGGCCTGCCGGAGAAAAAGTTGTTGAACCGCGCGCGGGGAAGCGGCGCCAGGATCATTTCCTCCGCGACCACCGTGGAAGAGGCGCGGTGGCTCGAAGGCGAGGGGTGCGACGCGATCATCGCGCAAGGCAACGAGGCCGGCGGGCATCGCGGCATTTTCCTCGGCGACGCGATCGACAGCCAGCCCGGCACCTTCGCCCTGGTGCCCCAGGTGGTCGATGCGGTGAAACTGCCGGTGATCGCCGCGGGCGGCATCGCCGATGCGCGCGGCGTGGCGGCGGCGCTGATGCTCGGCGCCTCGGCCGTTCAGATCGGCACCGCCTATCTGCTGTGCCCCGAGGCCAAGACCAGCGCGGTGCACCGCGCGGCCCTGAAAGCGGCGCGCGACGACCGCACGGCGCTGACCAACCTGTTCACCGGCCGTCCGGCGCGCGGGTTGGTGAACCGCCTGATGCGCGAGGTCGGTCCCATGTCGGATGCCGCGCCGAAATTTCCGCTCGCCGCCGGCGCGATCGCGCCGTTGCGCGCCAAGGCCGAGGCGCAGGGCTCGGGCGATTTCTCGCCGCTCTGGGCGGGCCAGACCGCCGCGCTCACGCGCGACATGCCGGCCGGAGAGCTGACGAAAAAACTGGCGAGTGAAGCGGCGGAACGGCTGCGCGGCTTCGGACACTGACGTTGAAGCATGGCAAGCGAGCAGTGGTTCAGGCTATTTCTGGATTCACTACACGATTTGCAATATGGCCTGCTGCCGGTTCCGAAGACACCGAGTTAGGTGTTTTGATGGAAGCGGAGGTGGGTCATGGAGAGACGGAAGTTCACGCGCGAGTTCAAGCTTGAGGCTGTTCGGCCGATCGAGGAGTGCGGCGTTTCGTATGTGCGGGCCGCGCTCGACTTGGGTGTGCACCAGTCGGTGCTGCTGCACCATTCGGATCGGGGCAGCCAGTACACGAGCGAGTCGTTCCAACGTCTGCTGGCCGAGACGGGCGTCACCTGCAGCATGAGCCGCTCGGGCAACGCCAGGGACAATGCCGCGATGGAGAGCTTCTTCTCTTCGCTGAGGACCGAACGAACGGCACGCAAGACGTATCGGACACGCGATAATGCCAAGGCCGACGCGTTCGACTACATCGAGCGCTTCTACAATCCGAAACGCCGGCACTCGACCATCGGATATCTGAGCCCCGTGGAGTTCGAGGAGCAGATGCGATTAGCTTAAGCGGGCGCCAACCGAACCGGCAGCAGGCCATTCATCTTGCCTCAGAATCAGCACAGAATTAGCAGAAATCAAGGTTAGAGTTGGATTCCGATTCTATCCTCTATAAAACTCAAATCCTCTGTGCTGAAGCTTTTCAGGCCAAGATTTTCTTCCTCTCCGGATCATAGAGCGCCTTGTCGTGGCGCGTGGCCGCGTGGTGTTCGCCGAAGGCCTCGATCTCGAAATTACTGGCGCTCCAATGCTCAGGTGTCAGATAGCCGCACAGGATCGACTTGCCCACGCTGTAACCGTACCCGGCCGAGGTGACCAGGCCGATCGCCTTGCCGCCGCTGAGGATCGCCTCGCCGCCATGCACCGGCTTTTCGCCCGGTAGCGAGAACCAGCACAGCTTCTGCTTCACGCCCCAGCGTTTCTGCTTTTCCAGCGCCGCCCTGCCGACGAAATCGGCGTTCTTTTTCCACGCCACGCAGAAACTTAAGCCCGCTTCGAGCGGCGTGTAGTCCGGCGATAGATCGGCGCCCCAATAGAGATATTGTTTTTCCAAACGCAGGCTCGAGATCGCGCGATAACCCGCGTTGGCTAGCCCATGCTTCGCGCCTTCCGCCCATAGAGTCTCACAGACGTGCTGCGCGTATTCCATCGGCACATGCAGCTCCCAGCCCAACTCGCCCACATAGGTCACGCGCAGCGCCAGCACCGGCGCCTGGCCGACGCGGATCTGCCGCGCGCGCATATAAGGAAAGGAGTCGTTGTCCACCGCGTCGCCGGTCGCTTGTTGCAGCACGTCGCGGGCGCGCGGGCCGTACAGACCGATCACCGCGCGGGACGAGGTCACGTCGCGCACCGCAACCGATCCGTCGCGCGGCAAATAACGCGCGAGATGCGCCCGGTCGTGCACGCCGAAGGCGCTGCCGGTGACGAAGTAATAAAGGTCGTGCTCAAGGCGCGTGACCGTCACGTCGGCCTCGATCCCGCCGCGCTCGTTCAGCATTTGCGTATAGATAACCGTGCCGGGCGGGCGCTCCATGTCGTTGCAGCACAAACGTTGCAGGGCGCTTGCGACGCCGGGGCCGGAAATCTCGACCTTGCTGAACGAGGTCATGTCGAACATCGCCGCGCGCTCGCGCACGGCCCTATGCTCCGCGCCCACCGCGTCGAACCAGTTGGGGCGGATGAAGCTCGGCTTGTCCGCGGCCTCGCCGCCCGGTAGGCCGAACCAGTTCGCGCGCTCCCAGCCGAATTTCTGGCCGTACACCGCGCCCGCGCGTTTGAGGGTGTCGTAAAGCGGGCTGCGCCTGCCGCCGCGCGCGGCGTGCTGCTCATGCGACGGCCAGGCGACGGTGTAGTAATTGGCGTAAGCCTCGATCGCGCGCGGATACAGCACCTCGGGCGCGGCGTGATAGTCGCCGAAGCGCAGCACGTCGAACGCCCACAGGTTCATGCCCGGATCGCCCTCGACGATCCAGCGCGCCATCGCCAGGCCCGCGCCGCCCGCCGCCGCGATGCCCGAGGTGAAGCCGCAGGCGATGTAGAAATTGTCGAAGCCGGGGCTAAGGCCCATGACAGGCTCACCGTCCGCGCTGATCGGGATCGGGCCGTTGATCAGGGTTTTCACCCCTGCGGTTTGCAAAGCGGGAATCCGATGTTGGGCCTGCGTTGCCAACGCTTCGAACCGGTCGAAATCGGGCTGCAGCAATTCCGCGCCCCAATCCTTGCGGATGCCACCCTTGCCGAAAGGCTTTGTGTTGTCCTCCCAGCCGCCGAACGCCAATCCGCCGACCTCGGGCTTGACGTAGAAACGCCCGTCGGGATCGCGGAATGTGGGAAGGTCCGGCGGCAAGCCGCCGATCTTGTCGGTGATCAGGTATTGATGCTCGACCGCGCCGGCGGCGAGCTTCACGCCGGCCATGGCCGCGATCTCGCATCCCCACATGCCGGCGCAGTTCACCAGCACGTCGCAGTTGATCGCGCCTTGGTCGGTCTCGACGCCCGTGACGCGCCGCCCATCGCGCAGGATACCGGTGACGCACACACCCTCGCGGATCTTCACGCCGCCGTTGCGCGCGCCTTTGGCCAGGGCTTGCGTGACGTCGGCGGGATTGACGTAGCCGTCGGACGGCACTAGGGCCGCGCCGACGATGCCGTTGGGATTTAGCGGCGGGAAAAGTTTCCGCGCCTCGGCGAGCGACACCAGATGCAGCTCGAAGCCGAAGCTCTTGGCCGTCGTGGCCATGCGCTTGATTTCGAGCCAGCGCTCTTGCGAGGCGGCGACGCGTAAGGACCCGACGCCGCGCCAGCCCGTGGCCTGGCCGGTTTCCTTCTCCAGCGCGGCGTAGAGCTTGGCGCTGGTCTGCATCATGCGCGTCAGGTTGCGCGAGGAGCGCAACTGCCCGATCAGTCCCGCGGCATGCCAGGTGCTGCCTTGCGTCAGGCCGGATTTTTCCAACAGCAGCACGTCGCGCTTGCCGAGCTTGGCGAGCTGGTAGGCGACGGCGCAGCCCACCGCGCCGCCGCCGACGATCACGATCTCGGCCTGCGACGGGATCACGCGGCCGGCCCGCCTCGCAATTGTTCCAGATACCAGTCGATGAAATGCGCGACGTTGGTTTCGCGCGTCTTGGAAAGCGGCCCGGGCGAATACCCCCGCGAAAGAACGCCGCGCTGCACGTTCTCGACCAGCGCCCAGTCCTGCTCCGAGGTGCGCTGCCAGAACGGCATCAGCCGTGCGAGCTCGTAATCGCGGCCTTCCTCGGCTTTTTCATTCACCAGCCAATAGACGCGCACGCGCGTCTCGCGTGGGCCCGCCGGTGTCACGCGCGTCGTGACCGCGTGGTCGCAACTGCCGTGCATCCAGAAGCTGGCGAACACGGTGGCGCGCAGCGTGCCGACCTCCTCGTCCGGGTAATCGCCCATCAGGGGTGCTGTGCGTTTGCCGTCCAAGGTTTCGCTCACCCAGCCGGGCTTAAGCGGCGTGCGGTTGGCGCGGTACCACGCGCCGGTCATGTCGGATTTCAGCGTCGGCGCTTCCAGGCCCTTGGCCTTCCAGATCGCGGCGCATTCCGCCATGCGCGCCTCGATCTCCTTGGCGTGGCGCGGGTCGCCGAGTTGGATGTCGTAATTCGCGCCGATATACTCTTTATGCGCCGTCGGGCAGTGCATGCATTCTCTATTGTTCTCAAAAATAATTTTCCAGTTCGCGTTGACCGTGTAGTCCGCGACCGTGGCGATTTTCGCGCGGGTCAAGCCCTGGGGTTTGAGCGCGGGGGCGAGGATTTTCTCGGCGGCGAAAAAATCCGGCGGGGCAGAAGAAAGGCAGATGAAGATGAGCCCGCCGACCTCGCGCAACTGCACCGGGCGCAAGCCGAGCTCGCCGGGCGGCACGCCATGCTCGCTGGCCGTGTCGCGCAGGCAGCGTCCTTGCAGGTCATAGGCCCAGGCGTGATAGGGACACACGAACGCGCCGGAATGCCCGCTGGGCGCGGCGCAGATGCGCGAGCCGCGATGCCGGCATACGTTGAAGAAGGCGCGGATTTTTCCGTCCTGCCCGCGCACGACGATCGCCGAATCGTCGCCGATATCGTGCGTGAACCAGTCGCCTGGCTTGGGTATCTCGCAACTATGGCCCGCGAACATCCAGCCCTTGGCGAAAATCGCCTCCATCTCGG
>JAHFPH010000185.1 GCA_023266845.1 Rhodospirillaceae bacterium | reverse complement strand
CTTTTGCGTCGGCGTCGCCCAGGCGCCGGGAGGCATCGCCGTCGTGGAACGAATCGCCCAGGCAGATCACGCGCTCGGGATCATGCGCGTCGATCACCGCCGCAAGCCGCGCCAGCGTGGCGGCGCTGTCATAGGGCGGCAGCAGCGTGCCCTTGCTGGCGAAGCCCGAGCCTTTTTCCAGATGCAGATCGGCCACCACCACCGTGCGCCGCTCGGGCCAGACCAGCGCGCCCGACGGGTCGGCCAGCAGCCCGGCGCCGTTGAGCGCGATCGCGGACTGGATCATCGGGCCCGGGCGCGGGCGGCGCGTCAGTTCCAGTTGAGAAAGTCGCCCTTAGCCAGCTTCACGCCGCAATGGCGCAGGATCGCGTAGGCCGCGGTGGCGTGGAAATAGAAATTCGGCAGCGCGAATCCCACCAGGTAGTCCTGGCCCTTGAAGGTCCTGGGCTTGCCGCCGACCGGGATGGTGATCTCACGCCCTTCCGAGCCGTCGATCGCGGCCGGCTTGAAGCCCTCGACGAAGGCGATGGTCTTGGCGATGCGCGCCTTCAATTCGCCGATGGTCTTCTCGGTGTCCTCGTATTTCGGCGGTTCCTGGCCGGCCAGCCGCGCCACCGTGTTCTTGCCGAAATCGCTCACCACTTGCACCTGGCGGGTCAGGCTGAACATGTCGGGCGCCAGGCGATAGCCCAGCAGCACCGCCGGGTCGATCTTGCGCTGGGCGGCGTCCTCCTCGGCCTTGCCGAGGATTTTCGACAAGGCGTTCAGCGTCTGCAGCAGGGCGGGAACGCTGGCTTGGTGCATGGAAATGGGCATGATGAAGGGTGCTCGCGGTTGTTGGTGTGAAACGGGGGAGCGGTATTTGCGCGCAAATCGGTGCGCTGCACAAGGCATCAAGGCGTCGCTCGGCTGGAACGGGGTCGCGGCGCTAGCGGCGCTCTTGCTTTTTGCCGCCGTCGCGCCCGCGCGGGCGGAACTCGTTCTCGCGATCAACAACCGGAGCTGCGGCGTTCTTACCGTGATCCTGCCCGATGCGCCACCCTGCAGCCCGGACGGCCGGATCTGCTCGGTCGAGGCGCGCAAGGGTTTTACGACAAGGCTTGCCGTGGACCAGTCCTTCAACGACGACTTTCTCCGGTTGACCGCGCGGGGCGAATGCACGGGCCGCAACGCCAGGCTGGCGGGCGACTGCGTGGTAAAGATCGGCAAGGTGACGCAGCGCGATCGCGGCGCCGCGCCCTATGCCAGCCCGCTGGTGTCGCAGGAGGTCTACGTCAAGGCGCAGGCGACGCTGGTGACGGTCGAGATCGCCCAGGGCATTTGCGACGAGGCGGGCGGCGAACGGAAATGCGAGCTGGTCTGCCGGGGGCAGGACCAGCAGTAGCGGGTCCGGCGCCGCTCCGCGTCCGGCGCAGGGCGCGGCCCCGCCTTGATGCCGCAACCCCGGCGGGTCCATAGTTGCGGCGCGCGCAAGAACGATAGCACCGCGCCGATGCCGGGGGACGCGCATGGAGCTCGACGCTCTGCTGCTGTCGCGCATCCAGTTCGTGTGGGTGGTGGCGCTGCATATCCTTTTGCCGGCCTTCACCGTCGGGCTGGCCAGCTACATCGCGGTCCTGGAAGCCCTACACCTGCGGACCGGCGATGCTGTTTATGTCCGCCTGTCGAAATACTGGACCCACATCTTCGCCGTCTCTTTCGGCCTGGGCGTGGTTTCGGGGATCGTCATGCCGTTCCAGTTCGGCACCAATTGGAGCCGATTCTCGGACGCCACGGCGAACATTTCCGGCCCGCTGCTGGCCTATGAGGGGCTGACGGCGTTCTTCCTCGAATCCACCTTCCTCGGCATCCTGCTGTTCGGCCGCAAGCTGGTGCCGCCATGGGTCCATTTCATGGCCGCGGTGCTGGTCGCGCTCGGCACGTTTTCGTCGTCGTTCTGGATTCTCGCGGTCAACAGCTGGATGCAAACGCCGGCCGGCCACGAGATCGTGGACGGAAGGTTCTTCGCCAAGGACTGGTTCGGGGTGATCTTCAATCCGTCGCTCCCGTACCGCCTGGCGCACACGCTGACCGCGTTCTTCATCACCACGGCGTTCGTCGTCGTTGCGGTCGCCGCCTATCACCTGCGCCGCGGCAAGTTCGCCCAGGAATGCCGCGTCATGCTGTCGATGACCCTGTGGCTGCTGACCGTGCTGGTGCCGCTGCAACTCGTGCTCGGCGACGCGCACGGGCTCAACACGCTGGAATATCAACCGGCAAAGCTCGCCGCCATGGAGGGCAACTGGGAAACGCAGCGGCGCATGCCGGCGGTGCTGTTCGGCATCCCCGACGCGGCCGCCGAACGCAACCGGTTCGAGATCGCGATCCCCGCGCTCGGCAGTCTCTATCTGACGCATTCCTTCGACGGCGAGGTGAAGGGCCTCAAGGACTGGGCCAAGGAAGACCGGCCGCCGGTCGCTGTTGTGTTTTTCGCGTTCCGCATCATGGTCGGCGCCGGCTTGTTGATGCTGGCCGTCGTGGCCGCGGGCCTGTGGCTGCGGTATCGCGGGCGGCTGTACGACACGGCGTGGTTCCAGCGCGCCTGTCTTTGGTCGGCGCCGCTCGGTTTCATCGCGGTGATCGCCGGGTGGACCACGACCGAGGTCGGCCGGCAGCCCTGGGTGGTGCAGGGCCTGTTGCGCACGCGCGACGCGGTTTCGCCATCGCTCACCACGATCGACGTGGCGCTGTCGCTGGCGCTCTATGTCGTCGTCTACGTCGTCGTGTTCGGCGCCGGGCTTTTTCTGCTGCTGCGCTTGATCAAGGCCGGCCCCGGCGACCAAGAGGCCGCCGCGCCCTCGCCGCTCGGCGCTGGCCGACCGCTGGCGGCTGGCGTGGAGACGCTGGGGAAGAGCGCGTCATGACGCTGGATTTCGTACCCATCTGGATCACGATCCTCGCGGTCGGCATTTTCATGTACGTGGCCCTGGACGGATTCGGCCTGGGCGTGGGCATTCTGTCGCGCTACGCGCCTAGCGCTAAGGACCGCGACACGATGATCCGGTCGATCGCCCCGGTGTGGAGCGGAAACGAAACCTGGCTGATCCTGGGCGGCGTCGGGCTGCTCGCGGCGTTTCCGCTCGCCTTCGCGGTGATCGTTCCCGCGCTCTATTTCCCGATTCTGACGATGCTGATCGGTCTGATCTTCCGCGGAGTTGCGTTCGAGTTCCGCTCGGTGCCCCGGGCGCGCGTCGCGCTGTGGAACGCGGGGTTCCACTGGGGTTCGGTGCTGGCGGCCTTTTCGCAGGGCGTCATGCTCGGCAATTTCGTCGAGGGTTTCGCGGTCCAGGGCCGCAGCTTCGCCGGCGGCAGCTTCGATTGCGTGCGTCCGTTCGCGCTCGTCTCGGGCGTCGCGCTGGTGTTCGGGTACGGCCTGCTCGGCGCCGGCTGGCTGGTGCTGAAAACGGAAGGCGAGTTGCAATCCTGGGCGCGACGCCAGGGGCGGCTGATGTTCGTGGCCGTGCTCGCGTTCATCGCCGTCGTAACGGCGTTGATGCTGGTGTGGCACGAGCACGTCGTCGCGCGGTGGCTGACCTGGCCGAACATGGCGTTGCTGTGGCCGGTGCCGGCGGCCTCCGCGCTCAGCGCCTATTGGCTGTGGCGCGCCTTGGGGCGCGGCGGCGACGCGCAACCCTTTATCGCCACGGTTCTGCTGTTCGCCACGTCCTATCTCGGCCTTGCGATCAGCATCTGGCCGATGATCGTGCCCTACCAGATCACCCTGTGGGACGCCGCGGCCTCGCCGAAATCCCAGGCCTTCCTTTTGGTCGGCACGCTGCTGCTGCTGCCGATCATCCTGATGTACAGCGCCTGGTCGTACTGGGTGTTCCGCGGCAAGGTGCGCGCCGATATCGGGTATGGCGGCCACTAGCGGCGGCCGTCGCTACACCGCCAAGCCGCCCTGTTTGGGCATGGTCAGCGCCTCGGCGATCAGCGCCTCGTCGCGTTCCTCGCGCGCGGCCTCGTCGAGCATCG
>JAHFPH010000184.1 GCA_023266845.1 Rhodospirillaceae bacterium | reverse complement strand
GCCAACGACAGCAGATAGTTCAACACGCCGAGCTGGGGGTGGAACATCATGGTCCAGATCAGCGCGATCGCGACCGGCGTGGCCATCATCGGCAGGATGAAGATGCCGCGCAGCAACCCGCGCAGCGGGAAGCGGCGGTGGAACGCCAGGGCCGCGATCAGCCCGAACAGCAGGGGCAGGAATACCGACAGCGCCGTGTAGACCAGCGTGTGCCACAGCGCGTCGCCCAGGCGCGGGTCGCCGGCCAGCCGCACGTAGTTGGCGAAGCCGACGAAGCTGCGCTCGCTACCCACGCGCCATTCGTTGAGGCTCATCCACAGGGTGAACGCCCAAGGAAAGGCGATCACGGCCGCGACCACGACCACCGCCGGCGCGGCGAACGGCCAGTAGATGCGCACGCGCGGCGACACGGCCAGGAAACCAGCAGGGCGGCCGTTATTGGCCGCCCCGGCGGTCGCGTCGCGGTCGGCGATGCTGCTCAAGCTTTCTCGCTTTTCTCCAGGATCGGCTTGAACTGCTCGGTGGCTTTTTTCATCTCGGCCGCCGGATCGCCGCCCGACAGCGTGTTGGTGAGCGCGATGCCGATGATGTCGCGGAACTCGGTCACCGGCACCACCACCGGCAGGCCCGGGCGGCTGACCTTGCCCGATTCGATCACCGCGTCCAGCCACGCCCTGGGCATGGTGACGCCTTTCTGCGTCTCGGGATCATTGAGGATCGAGTTGCGGAACGGCACGCCGCTGCCGCTTTGCAGCAGCCGTGCGCCCATCAGCTTCGAGATCGCCCACTGGCAGTAGAGATAAGCAGGCCCCTGGTTCTTGCTGGCGGCTGGAATGCCCATGCCGTCGCCGAACACGGCCGAGGCGCGCGCCTTCGGTCCTTTCGGCATCAGCCCATAGCCGACCTTGCCGACGACGCGCGACTTGGTCGGGTCTTCCAGCGGCGGGGCGAAGCCGATGCCGTCCAGCCACATCGCCGCCTTGCCCTGCAGGAACGCGGCCTGGCATTCGTACCAGTTGAACCCGGCCGTGCCCGGCGGCGCCGATTTGGTCAGCAGGCGCTGATAGAGCCTGGCGGCCTCGATCGCCTCGGGGCTGTCGGTCAGAAGGTTGCCCTTGGCGTCGAGGAAGTTTCCGCCATAGCCCAGAAGGAAGCTCGACCACACCGGTACGTTGGCGTTCTTCAGGCCGCGCGCGGTGAATCCGAACACGCCTTCCTTGGCGTCGGTCAGCGCCTCGGCGGCCTTGACCATCTCGTCGAACGTGTCGGGGTACTTGATGCCTTTCTTGGCGAACAGCTCCTTGTTCCAGTACACGACCCAATAGTCGACCGAGCTGGGCAGGCTGCGCATGTTGCCCTTGTCGTCCTTGGCGTAGGCAAGGCCCGCGGCCGAGAAGTCTTTTTCCACCAGGGTCGGCTCGGTCAGCGACGCGTCCTTCATCATCGGCGTGACGTTGGCCAGCCATCCAGCCTTGTCGTATTGCCGCTTCTGCACGTGATAGCTGAGCTGGATCACGTCGAAGCTCGGCTTGCCCGAGGTCAATTCAATGACGTGCTTCTGGCGGGCCTGCTGTTCGGGAATCTGCTCCGATCCCACCGTGATGCCGGTGAGCTCCTGGAATTCCTTTTCATACTTCTGCAGGATTTCAGCGCGCGGGCCTTTCACCAGGCTCGCTTCCAGCTTCTGGCCCTTGAATTTTTTCCAGTCGACCGCGGCCTGGGCGGGCAGCCCGGCAAGTCCCACGGCGGCGGCGGCGGACGTCCCGGCGAGGAAATCGCGGCGGGAAAGCCTGGTATCGAACATGGACGGTTCCCCCTTTTGGTTATGCCGCCCCAATCGCCGGAGCGGCGGCCAGGGGCGGATTTTTTGCAGAAGGAAATGCTACGACACGGACCGCGCCGTTGTCCATCGGCAGACGATTCCGATTGCATGCAGCGTGCAATTCCCGACTCGGCCGGCCTGCGCTAGACTGCCCCGCGCGTTGAATCGCATGGAGGCACGCATGGCCATCACGGCCCTTCGGGCGTTCGTCCTATTGGTTCTTCTTGCCCTCGGCGCCGCGTCGCCATCGCCCGCCATAGCGGCCGATCCTGTGGACCTGCAGCTCGTGCTGGCGTCGGACGTGTCGCGCAGCATCGACGACGGCGAATTCCAGTTGCAGCGCCAGGGCTATGCCCAGGCGTTCAGCGACCCGCGCGTGATGCGGGCGATTCGCTCGGGCGTTCTCGGCCGCATCGCCGTCAGCTATGTCGAATGGTCGGGCGAGGATTTCCAGAGGGTCGTCGTGGACTGGATGGTGATCGGCGACGAGGAATCGGCGGGGCTGCTGTCGGACCGGCTGCTGAAGGAGCCGCGCTCCTTCGCCAACCGCACCGCTTTGGGCGCGGCGATCGACTATTCCATGGGCATGCTGGAACGCAGCCCGTTCCAAAGCGAGCGGCGCACCATCGACGTGTCGGGCGACGGCACCAACACCAACGGCAAGCTGCCGACGACCGCGCGCGACCAGGCGGTCGCGGCCGGCGTCACGATCAACGCGGTGGTGATCCTCAGTCCCGAGCCGATGCCGTGGAACCCCTACCACACCCATCCGCCGGGAGGCTTGCCGAAATATTTCGAGGACAACGTGATCGGCGGCCTGGGCGCGTTCCTGATGGTGGCCGAGAATTTCGATACCTTCGCGCAAGCCATCCTCGCCAAGCTGATCAAGGAGATCGCGGCGTCGCCCGAAAGCGCGCGCGAGTTGCTGGCGGAGATACGCTAGTCCGGGCGCATAGGCGCCGCCATAAGCGGCGTCCCCGCTCGTATCGTCGCGCCATCTGCACTATTCTATCGGCGTGAAGCATTTCATCCCAATCGGACCATGATCTCACGCAAACGCGTATTGGTGACGGGCGGGGCCGGATTTCTTGGCTCGCATTTGTGTGAGCGCCTGCTGGCGGCCGGCCATGACGTCCTATGCGTCGACAACTATTTCACCGGCCGGCGCGAGAATATCTCCGGCCTCATGGGCCGGCCGAATTTCGAGTTGATGCGGCACGACGTCACCTTTCCGCTCTATGTCGAGGTCGACGAGATCTACAACTTCGCCTGCCCCGCTTCGCCGATCCACTATCAATTCGACCCGGTGCAGACCACCAAGACTTCGGTGCATGGCGCCATCAACATGCTGGGCCTGGCGAAGCGCGTGAAAGCGCGCATCCTGCAGGCCTCGACCAGCGAGGTTTACGGCGATCCCACCGAGCACCCGCAGCGCGAGGAGTACTGGGGCAACGTGAACCCGATCGGCCCGCGCGCCTGTTACGACGAGGGCAAGCGCTGCGCCGAGACGCTGTTCTTCGATTACCACCGCCAGCACAAGCTGCGCATCCGCGTGGCGCGGATTTTCAACACGTATGGGCCGCGCATGCTGCCGAACGACGGCCGCGTGGTTTCCAACTTCATCGTCCAGGCGCTGAAGAACGCGCCGATCACCCTCTATGGCGACGGCGGCCAAACCCGCGCCTTCTGCTATGTCGACGACATGGTCGACGGGCTGGTCCGGCTGATGGAGGCGCCCGATACGCTGACCGGCCCAGTCAATCTCGGCAACCCGAACGAGATCAGCGTGCGCGCGCTGGCCGAACGCATCATCGCGCTGACCGGGTCGCGCTCGCGCATCGAGAGCAAGCCGCTGCCGGTCAACGATCCGATGCAGCGCTGTCCCGACATTTCAATGGCGAAGCGCGAGCTGGGCTGGCAGCCGACGATCGAGCTTGAGACGGGACTCGAACGTACGATCGAGTATTTCCGCAAGCTGATGTGACCGCCGCCGGTCGATATCCGCCGACTGTCGCTCGACGGAAGACGTCAACTGGAAGGCTGGCTGGTTGTGGGTGCAGTCTAGAGCGAACCCCGCTCTAACCAAATTCCCTGCTTAACAGGGAAAATACAGGGAATTTCGTCGACCTGGGAGCTAGGGGAGGCGCAAATGCAACGTCGAGGCAGGGGTTTAGAACCCAATTCCCTAGAAAAAGAACAGGGAATTTCTGCGGTCGATC
>JAHFPH010000183.1 GCA_023266845.1 Rhodospirillaceae bacterium | reverse complement strand
TCGACCGCTTCGATGTCTGGCGCAACGGCGCGCACGCCGTCTGGATGGACCGGGACGCGGTGCGCGTACGGAACGTCGCGGCCGAACGCGGCGACCGCCCCTGGGTGGCGAAAAGGGAGCGAAGGCGGTGAGGGCCAATGCCAATACAAAAACTAATTCTTATCAGATGTAATTTTGCCTGGAATATAGGGGCGGGGCACTGAGATTTCATCTCCCGAAATTGAATTGTAGACAAATTGTACTGTTACGGACGAACTCGACGTCGTAGCTACAGGAACATAAGGCACCGTATGATCCTGATTGTTGGAAGGAAGCAGATCAACAGCCGCAAGGTTATCGGCAACAAGTCCAATTGTGGTCAGGCCAACAATAATGGGCACACTTTTCCCAAATCTCATATATCGATTCATCGTAACTCCCTCCAAACTTCTAAATAGCCTCAATACTTCCTGATCAGCCCCACCAGCTTGCCCTGCACGCGCACGCGGTCGGGGCCGAAGATGCGCGTCTCGTGCTTCGGGTTGGCGGGTTCGAGCGCGATCGAGCCGGCCTTGCGCCGGAGGCGCTTCAACGTCACCTCGCTCTGGTCCACTAAGGCCACCACGATCATGCCGCTGTCCGCGGTGTCGCAGCGCTGGATGATCGCGGTGTCGCCGTCGAAAATCCCGGCCTCGATCATCGAGTCGCCGTCGACCGTCAGCGCGAAATGCTCGCCGCGGCCGAGCAGGCTCGCGGGATAATCCACCGAGGTGGTCGGGTTGCTGATCGCCTCGATCGGCGCGCCGGCCGCGATCTTGCCGAGCAGCGGCAGGCGCACGGACTGGGTGTTCTCGGCGATCACCGCGGCGCCGGGCAGGCTCGGCTGGAAATTGCCGCGGATGACGTTGGGCGCGAAGCCCGCGGGCGTCGCCGCCGCGCCTGATCCATTCGCGGCCGGCACGCTTAGGGGCGCATTGGCCGGCATGCTCGCCTGAGCGGCGGGGGCGGGAGTAGAGGCGTGCGCGATTGCGTTTTCCGGCAGCTTCACCACCTCAAGCGCCCGGGCGCGGTGCGCCAGACGGCGGATGAAGCCGCGCTCTTCCAATCCCGAGATCAGCCGATGGATGCCCGATTTGGAGCGCAGGCCCAGCGCGTCTTTCATTTCGTCGAACGACGGCGACACGCCGGTGTTGCCCAGCCGGTCGCGGATGAACAGCAAAAGCTCGTATTGTTTCTTGGTCAGCATGTCCGGTCTTCCTTCGTCGGTCCTGTGGGGCCGTTTACCGATTCGCCAGGGGCCGCCAGCGCGATCCAATACCCCTATATTTAGAACAAAACCTAAACAGGCGCGCTTGTTCTAGTTTGGTTCCCCGTGAGGGTCAAGCCGGAATTTCAGTCCGGTGACACGGATACCCGGCGAAATGGCGGAAAACCGCGATTCCCGCGACTCGCACTTGCCGTGCTAAGTCACCCGCCGGAAAGGGCGCGGCGCATGGCGGACGGTTCGCGATTTGTGGGAGTTGCGGCGTTGCGGACGGCGGTTCTGCTCGGCTTGATCGCGCCGGCGGCGTGGATCGCGCTCGACTATGCCCTGGGCGCGATGGGACCCCGGCCGGTCGAGCGCGCGCTGCAGGAGGCGGGTTCATGGGCGGTGCGGTTCGTGATCCTGTCCCTGGCCGTGATGCCGCTGCGTCAGGTCATGCGCTGGCCGCGCCTCGCTGCGGTGCGCCGGCGCATCGGCGTGGCCGCGTTCTGTTACGCGGCGCTGCATTTCACGATCTACATCGCCGATCAGAAATTCGATCTGGTCAAGGCGGCGGGCGAAATCGCGCTGCGCCTCTACCTCACCATCGGCTTTACGGCGCTGTGCGGGTTGATCGCGTTGGCCGCCACCTCGACCGACGCCATGGCGCGGCGCCTGGGCGGGCGGCGCTGGCGCCAGCTGCACTGGCTCGCCTATCCGATCGCCGTGCTGGCCGTGGTGCATTTCTTCCTGCAAACCCGGCTCGAAGCCGTGGAGCCCACGATCATGGCCGGGCTGCTCGCCTGGCTGCTGCTCTATCGCGCGGTCGAACGCTGGCGCGGCGCGGTAACGTTGCCGACTCTGACGGCGCTGGGGCTGGGAGTAGGAGCGATGGCCATCGCCGCCGAGACCGCCGTGTTGTGGTTCAAGTTCGGTGTAGTGCCGGGCCGCGTGCTGACGGCGATGTTGACCTTCGAGACCGGCATCCGCCCGGGCATGGCGGTTTTAGGAGTTGGAATTCTCGTTGTCGTTCTGAGTATTGCGCGAAATATCTCAAGCCGCGCGGGAACCCGCCCTGCGACGGCGGAACCGGCTACATCGGCCTGATATCCATCCGTTTGATCAGCCCGTCCTTGAACGCGAAGGCGTGCTGCACCAGCCGGTTCGCCAGCACCACGCCCGACGGGTCTGTCACGGTCTGGCGCGCTTCCACGACCATCAGGTCGTCCTCGACCATGAAGCGCTTCGGCTCGACCAGCATTTGAATCCGGCCGAGCTGCGCCGTCCAATAGGCCCGAAAGGCTTGATGGCCCTGTATCCGGCCGCGGCCCAGGGCGTTGGGCCAATCCACCTCGGCATGCATCACGGCCAGGATCGCGTCGATCTTGCCGGAATTGAGCGCCTTGTAGGCGCCGATCAGGAATTGCTTGTGGTCGGCCATCAAATTCCCGCCGGGCCGGAGGGGAAGGGGACGATCTCGACCCGCTCGCCTGATTTGGCGGCGGGGGCGTTGGGCGCGCGCACGACAAGGCAATCCGCATGCGCCAGGGTGGCGAGCATCGAGCTGTCCTGCTTGGCGAAGGGCGTGGCGAGAAGCGTTCCGTCTTTCCGGTGGCTGAGCGTGGCGCGCAGGTAATCCTGGCGGCGGTCGTTCTGGGGTAGTGGTTTCGCCAGCACGGCGCTTGGCTTGGCGTCGCCCGCCGGCTTCAGGCCCTGCATTTTCTCCAGGGCGGGCTTCAGGAAGATCAACGCGCAGACCAGCGACGACACCGGATTGCCGGGCAGGCCCAGCATCGGCGTGCCGCCGATCCGCCCGAAGATCAGCGGCTTGCCCGGGCGTATCGCGATCTTCCAAAAATCGACCTTCAAGCCTTGCTTGCCCAAAACTTCCTGCACCAGATCGTGCTCGCCGACCGACGCCCCGCCCGAGGTGATCAGCATGTCGGCGCCGCGCGCGCCGCCGGCCATCGCCGCCAGAGCCTTCCGGTCGTCCGGCACGATGCCCAGATCGATCGCCTCGCCACCGCAGGCCACGACGAATGCCGAAAGCGAGATGCCGTTGGAAGACAGGATCTGGCCCGGGCCGATGGCCGAGCCGGGCATCACCAGCTCGTCGCCGGTCGACAGGATCGCCACGCGCGGGCGGCGATGGACCTTGAGCCACGGCACGTTCATGGCGGCGGCCAGGCCCAGATCGCGCGCCGTCAGCCGGCGGCCGGATTTTACCCCCACATCGCCCGATTTGAAGTCTAGGCCCGCCGGCCGCACATACCGGCCGGGCTTGGGCGCTTCCTTGATCGTGACCTTGCCGCCCGCGGCCTCGGTGTCTTCCTGGATCACGATGCTGTCGGCGCCCTGGGGCACTGGCGCGCCGGTGAAGATGCGCACGGCCTGGCCCCTGGCGACTTTGCCCTTGAACACCGCCCCAGCCTGGACCTTGCCGACGACCTTGAGCACCGCCGGCGCCTTCGCCACGTCGGCGGCGCGCACGGCATAACCATCCATCGCCGAAACGGCGGCGGGCGGCTGGGTGACGCGCGCCGCCACGTCCTCGGCCAACACACGGCCCAAGGCCCGAGCCAGCGGCACTTGCTCCGCCGGCAGGGCCGCGACCGCGCTCAGCACGCGCTTCAATGCTTGTTCGACTGAAATCACGGCGTCATTCCGTAAGTGCCTGACTTGCCGCCCGCTTTATACGTCAACTTGACCTCGGAGATGACCATGCCGCGGTCGATCGCCTTGCACATGTCGTAGATGGTGAGGGCCGCGATGCAAGCCGCTGTCAACGCTTCCATTTCCACGCCGGTTCGCCCGATCAGCTTGCAGGT
>JAHFPH010000182.1 GCA_023266845.1 Rhodospirillaceae bacterium | reverse complement strand
CTCGAACCCCTCGCGCGCGGCGTCGACCGCGGACCAGGCGACGCAGAAATCGGTGGCGAGCCCGGCAAGGAACACGCGGGCGAGCCCGCGTTGCATGAGGTAGCCGACCAAGCCGGTGGGCGTTTTGCGGTCAGCCTCGTAGAAGGTCGAATAGCTGTCCACGCCGGTGTGATAGCCCTTGCGGATTACGAGCTGGGCGTGCGGCACGTTCAAATCCCTGTGCAAGTCGGCGCCGCGCGTGTTCTGCACGCAGTGATCCGGCCACAGCACCTGCTCGCCGTAAGCGAGCCGGGTGGTGTCGAACGGTTTCTTGCCGGGATGCGAGGAGGCGAACGAGGCGTGGCCCGGGGGATGCCAGTCCTGCGTCAGCACGACGTTCGCGAAGCGCGGCGCCAGGCGGTTGACGGCCGGCACCGCCTCGTCGCCGCGTGCCACGGCCAGCGCGCCGCCGGGCATGAAATCATATTGCAGATCGACCGCGACAAGGACGCTGCGCGCGTCGATCTTCGGCGTGGTCGCCATGATCGCTCCCTACTAATCGGAAAATGCGCTACTAATCGGAAAATGCGGCTTTTCGGCGGCGCGCTTAAGGCGCCGCGGCTTTCAGCGCGCGAGCTTCTGCATACAGGCCGAGACAAAATATCGCGCCGCTTCTTCGCCCGCGACGTAGGGATTGGTGCCGACCTCGCCGCGGATCACCAGGCGCGTGGTGACGCCCACGATGCGCTGGTGGATGGCGTTGGCGTCCATTTTGCACAAGCCGCTGAGGTCGCCGTTCGATTCCTTTTCGACCGCTTCGGCCACGTTGCGCGCATCGCGGCTGAGCGACGCTTTTGAAATCGCGGGCTCTGCCGGGGCGGAAGCCGGGGGCGGCGCGGCGGGACCAAGAGCGACCGAGCGGCTGCGCGCCAGGCCGGCGAAGGTTCCGTTCGGGTATTGCCGCAGATATTCCTGGAAGTCCGCGGGCCGGTTGGAATACTGGATCGATTGCCAGAACACGGTTTCGCGGTCGGGCGCGGAAGCCGCCGGAGCGTCGACGTTCACGTTGACGTTGAAGATGAAATCGCCGCGCAGCGACGACGACACCCAGGGCGTCTGCGCGCCGCGCGAGCGGTCCTCGACGCTGGCCGTCACCAGCTTGAACACTTCTTCCACTTTGAGATTTGGAATATCCAGCGCCCTTACCAGCTCTTCGGTGAACAGGCCGTTCTTGCCGTCGCCGTCCGCGGCGACCGAGCCGGGGGCGGTGGCATAGGCGATCATCGTGCCGCGCGCCGCATCGACGGCGGCGAGCCCCTGCGACGCGCCGCGCAGGCGCCGCTCGAACGGGTTGTTGCGGCAGGCGTCGAGCATGACGATGTTGAGGCGGTTGCCGGCGTCGCGCATGCGCGCGATCACCGCCTCGACGTCCACCGAACGGAAGCCGAGCGTATCCTCGGCCTGGATGTCCGCGTCGACGGGAATCAGGTAGTTGCGGCCCTTGGACTGGATGCCGTGGCCCGCGTAGAAGAACAGGCCCACGCCGCCCTGCGCCAGTTCGCGGCCAAAGGCGACGATGGCGTCCTCCATCTGCGCCTTGCCGGCGTCGGTGCGCGTGATGACGGTGAAGCCGAGTTTCTTGAGCTGCTCCGACATGGCGCGCGCGTCGTTCGCGGCGTTGCGCAGCGGCTGTTCCTTATAGGCGGCGTTGCCGATCAAGAGCGCGATGCGGCGTTCGCCGTCCGCCGCGGCGGCGGATACGTCGCAAGCGCCGGTCAGCGATACGGCGAGAAATCCTAGGACAAACAGCAACGCGCGCATCCGTTCCTTCCTTCGACCGACCGGCCTAGAAGAACAGCAGGCGGATCACATAGACCGTGGGAATCGACAGCGCCGCGGCCGGCAGCCAGATCTTGGTGACGATGGTGTAGAACGCGTCGACCCAGCTGGGCCGTTCGGCGCGGCCGCCGCGCATCGCACGCCAGCGCGATCATCGTCGGCATCATCACCGGCGTCGCCAGCAGCAGCGCCAGCCAGAACCAGCCCGGAATGACGTTCATGCGGCTTCGGCAATTCCCCTCGAAACGCCCGATCCAGGGCTATCTCGGGTGGATTTTACGCGAATCCGGGCGAAGCGGCCAGAAGCGGGGTAGGCCTCTGAAACGCAAACGGCGAAGCGCCGTCCCGACGCTCCGCCGTCGCTCTATGGATCGGGCGGCCGCTTGGCTGCCCATCGCGAACCCCTGGCCTTCCTGGCGGGCCCGCCGATCCTTGAATTCCGTGAGCGGGGACCGTTGCCAGCCCCGCGCCCAACACCGGCAAGACTACAGGCGAGGTGTTAACAAACGCCTTCTAGCGGCATTCTTTTAAGTATTTGATTTTATTGTGTTTTAACCGAAACGCGCGGGCTGCTACTCCGCCGCGCGGGCCGGCGCGGGAATCTTTTCGACTTTGGCGGCGCAGTATTTGAATTCGGGAATCTTGCCCAAGGGGTCGAGTTGCGGGCTGGTCAAGAGATTGGCCGCGGCCTCGGCGTAGCAGAACGGGATGAACACCATGCCCGGGGGCACCGCGTCGTCGACCCGCACTTTCAGCTCGATCGCGCCGCGCCGCGTGGAGACGCGCACCGTGTCGCCGCCATGCACCCCGAACTTGGCGATGTCCTTGGGCGACAGCGAGACGACGCCTTCCGGCTCGATCTCGTCCAGCACCGAGGCGCGGCGCGTCATGGCGCCGGTGTGCCAGTGCTCCAACTGCCGCCCGGTGGTCAGCACCATTGGGTAGTCGGCGTCCACCGGCTCGCCCGGCCCGTGATACAGCGCCGGCACCAGCTTGCCGCGCTTGCCGGCGGTGGGGAAACCGTCGCCGAACACGATGTCGTTGCCCGGCTTGTCGGGCGCGTCGCACGGATAGGTGACGGCGCTTTCTCGCAACAGTCTTTCCCAAGTGATGTTGTCGAGCGACGGCATCGCCGCCGCCATTTCGGGGTAAATCTCGTGCGGGCCGGCATAGTTCCAGTTGAGGCCGATGCGCTTGGCGATTTCCTGCGTGATCCACCAATCCTGGCGCGCGCCGCCCGGCAGCGGCAGGGCCGTGCGGCCCATCTGCACCTGGCGGTTGGTGTTGGTGACGGTGCCGTCCTTCTCGGGCCAGGCCGAGGACGGCAGGATCACGTCGGCGTGGAACGCGGTTTCGGTCAGGAAGATGTCCTGCACCACGAGATGTTCGAGCTTGGCCAGCGCCTCGCGCGCGTGATGCGCGTCGGGATCGGACATCGCGGGGTTCTCGCCCATGATGTACATGCCGCGGATCACGTCCTTGTGGATCGCGCCCATGATCTCGACCACCGTCAGGCCGCGTTTATGGTCGGGCAGCGCCATGCCCCATAGCTTTTCGAACCGCGCGCGGATTTCGGGGTTCTCGACCGATTTGTAGTCCGGCAGCACCATCGGGATCAGCCCGGCGTCGCTTGCCCCTTGCACGTTGTTCTGGCCGCGCAGCGGATGCAGGCCGGTGCCGGGCCGGCCGACCTGGCCGGTGGTGAGCGAGAGCGCGATCAGGCAGCGCGCGTTGTCGGTGCCGTGGACGCTTTGCGAGATGCCCATGCCCCAGAAGATGATCGCGGCTTCGGCGCGCGCGTAGAGCCGCGCCACCTCGCGGATCGTGGACGCCGCGATGCCGCATTCCGGCTCCATTTTTTCAGGGCTGAAGTCCTTCACGTGCTCCTTGAGCTGCTCGAAATTCTCGGTGAAGGCCTGGACGTACTGCTTGTCGTAGAGGTTCTCGTGGATGACGACGTTGAGCATGGCGTTGAGCAGCGCCACGTCCTTGTTGGGCTTGAATTCCAGCATATGCGTGGCGTGACGCTTCAGCGCCTGGCCGCGCGGGTCCATGACGATGAGCTTGGCGCCGCGCTTGGCCGCCTGCTTGAAGAAGGTGGCGGCGACGGGATGGTTTTCCGTCGGGTTGGCGCCGATCACGATGATGACGTCCGAGTCCTTGCAGGCCGTGAAGGGCGCGGTGACCGCGGCCGAGCCGATGCCGCCGATCAGCGCCGCGACCGACGAGGCGTGGCACAGCCGCGTGCAGTGGTCGACG
>JAHFPH010000084.1 GCA_023266845.1 Rhodospirillaceae bacterium | reverse complement strand
CTGTCCGTCGCGCTGAAGCGCCTGGTCACGGTCAACTCACCCCAGACTCCCGAATACGCCGATATCCGCCAGGCGGGGCATGAGGGTGGCGACTTCCTGTTCGTGCGTAAGGCCAATAAATAGCCGCAACGGCAAGTGGCGCCGGAACCCGCCGCCGACTATTATCCCGCGCGGGAGAATTGCCGCATGACCAAGCGACCGTTGCCCTATCCCGTGCCGCAGCGCCAAGCGCCGGCCGAGCGTCCCGCCGCCCCCGAGGCGCTGGGCGCCTACCCGCGCGTCCGCATGCGCCGCAACCGCGCCGATGCGTGGAGCCGCGCCCTGGTGGCCGAGCATCGCCTGAGCGCCGCCGACTTGATCTGGCCGGTTTTCGTGCATGAAAAGCCCGGGCGCGAGCCGATCCCCTCGATGCCGGGCGTCGATCGGCTGGGTCTCGGGCCGTTGGTCGAGGCCGCCGGCGAGGCCCGCGCGCTGGGTATCCCCGCCATCGCCATCTTCCCCGCCACGCCCAACGCGCGCAAAACCGAGGACGGCGACGAAGCGCTTAACCCCGACAACCTGGTGTGCGGGGCGGTGCGCGCGGTGAAACGCGCCTATCCCGATCTGGGGGTGATCTGCGACGTGGCGCTCGACCCATACACCACGCACGGCCATGACGGGTTGGTGCGCGACGGCGAAATCGTGAACGACGAAACCGTCGCCGTGTTGTGCAAGCAGGCGATTGTGCAGGCGCAGGCGGGGTGCGACGTGATCGCGCCCAGCGACATGATGGACGGGCGCGTGGGCGCGGTGCGCGACGCGCTGGATCGCGCCGGCTTCGCCCATACCCGCATCATGTCCTATGCGGCGAAATACGCCTCGGCCTTCTACGGGCCGTTCCGCGACGCGATCGGCGCGGTCAGCAACAGCCCCGGCAACAAGCGCGACAAGCGCAGCTATCAGATGGATTCCGCCAACAGCGACGAGGCGCTGCGCGAAGTGGCGCTGGACATCGCCGAGGGCGCGGACATGGTGATGGTGAAGCCCGGCCTGCCGTATCTCGACGTGGTGCGGCGGGTGAAAGAGACGTTCGGCGTGCCGACCTTCGCCTATATGGTCAGCGGCGAGTATTCGATGCTGCGCGCGGCCGCCGACAACGGCTGGATGGACGGCGAAGCGGCGATGATGGAAGCCCTGCTCGGCTTCAAGCGCGCCGGCGCCGACGGCGTGCTGACCTATTTCGCGATCGACGCGGCGAAGAAGCTGAAGCAAGGATAGCGCGCTTCGCGACTCCCTGAATCGTCATGCCCGGCCTTGTGCCGGGCATTCACGTCGGGCTCCAAACCAGAACCGCCGAGCGGACATGACGACGTGGGTGGCCGGGACAAGCCCGGCCATGACGGCCTTGGAACAGCCTCCACCCTTTCCCCCGCTTCGCGGAGGAGAGGGATAAAGCTAATTGATTTGAGGCCAACCTCACCCCTTCAACCAATCGCGCACGACGCTCACCTGATCGGTGCTCATCAGCGCGGGGGCATGGCCGCAGCCCTGGAATTCAACCACCGTCGCGCCGGGGCCGCGCGATTTCATCTCTTCGGTGGTTTCCTTCAGCAATAGGTCCGAGTCCGCGCCGCGCAGCACCAGCACGGGACAGGCGATTTTGTCCCAGACCTTCCACAGGTCGATGTCCTTGATCGCCTGGTTGAAGGCGCGCGCGATCGCCGGGTCGTAGGCGAGCGCGAGCTTCCCGTCGCTCGCCGGGCGCACGCTGCGTTCGACGAAGCGCCGCCATTCATCGTCGGTCCTGAGCCCGAATGTCGTGGCGGTGCGGCGGAACGCGGCTTCGGCCTCGGTCATGTCGGCGAAGCGCGGGTCCTGGCCGACGTAACTTGAAATGCGCTCCAGCCCCGCCTTCGGAATGAACGGGCCGACGTCGTTGATCACCAGGCGGCGGATCGGCGAGTTCGGCTGCGCCGCCAGCATCATGCCGATCAGCCCGCCCATCGACGTGCCGACAAAATCGATCCGCGCCGAGCCAATGCGGGCGATCAACGCCGACATGTCGTTGAGATATTGCGGATAGCCGTAGCCCACCGGATCGGCCAGCCAATCGCTGTCGCCGCGCCCCACCACGTCGGGACACACCACGCGCCAGTCCTGCTCCAGCGCCCGGGCCAGCTCGTCGAAGTCGCGCCCGTTGCGCGTAAGGCCGTGCACGCACAGGCACACGCGCGGATTGTCCGACTTGCCCCATTCGCCATAGGCGACGCGGTGGAATCCGTTCGGCCCCAATCCCAAAAAACGATGCGGAGTCATCATGCCGGAAGCAAACCTCCCCTGCCGAATTGCCGCGTGTCGGCGCGCGCCGCTTCGTGGTACTGCATCACCCGCCGGGTCACAAGCGCCGCCAGGATCATTGCCATGAGCACAGCGATCTCCATCGTCCGCCCGACCGAAGCCGACAAGCCGCAGTGGCGGCGCCTGTACGACGGGTACGCGACTTTCTATAAGCGGCCGATGAACGACGCGATGGCCGATCGCGTGTGGTCGTGGATCATGGACCCCAAGCACGTCGTGAAATGCCTGCTGGCCAAGACGACTGACGGTCGCGTCGTGGGCCTGGCGCATGTACGCGAATTCCCGCGCCCGCTTTTGGCGGTGACCGCGGGGTTTCTTGACGATCTGTTCGTCGATCCCGATTTTCGCGGTCACGGCGCGGTCGATGAAATCATGCGCGCGCTGCGCGAGCTGGCGGCCGAGCGCGGCTGGTCGGGGATTCGCTGGATCACCGCCGACGACAATTACCGCGCCCGGTCGGTGTACGACCGTGTGGGCCGCCGCACGCACTGGATCACCTACGACATGGACCCGGCGCCGGCCAAGCCTCCGTCAAACGCCAAGACATGACGGCGCGCGACGTTACCGCCGCGCCGTGTGGCGACGTTTCGCGCGCGCATCTTATGGGCGTGGTTTGCGCCGCATCGGGAGCCACGGCCTGGAGCCTGGGCGCGCTGATCATCCGGCTGATCGAAACTGACGCCTGGACGTTGCTGTTCTGGCGCTCAGCCTCGATCAGCGCGGCGGCGCTGGTGTTCATCGTTGTCGTCAACCGCGGCGACCTTGTGGGCGCGTTGCGCGCGGCGGGCTGGGGGGCGGCGATCGCGGGCCTGACCATGGCCCTGTCGATGATGCTCTATGTCAACTCGATCACGCGCACCAGCGTCGCCAACTCGCTGATCCTGCTGTCGACCAACCCGTTCATGGCCGCGATGCTGGCCTGGGTATTCCTGAAGGAGCGCGTGCCGGCGCGCACTTGGACCATCATGTCCGTCGCCCTATTCGGCATGGCGGCGATGCTCGGCGACTCGGTCGGCGGCGGCACATGGCTCGGCGACATGCTGGCCGTGGGCTGCGCCGCAACCTTCGCGCTGACCATGGTCGTGCTGCGCCGCTTCAAGCATTTGGACATGACGCCGCAGGTCTTGATGGCGGGGTTGTGGGCGATGGCGCTGACCTTCCCCGTAGCCCAGCCCTTGGCCGCGAGCGCGCGCGACATCGCGCTTTGCGCCGTCATGGGCGTGTTCTCGCTCGGCCTCGGCATGGTTTTGTTCGTCCGTGGGCTGCGCTTTATCTCGGCCGCCGAAGCCGGGCTGCTGAGCATGCTCGAAAGCATTCTCGCGCCGATCTGGGTGTGGCTGGCGCTGGGCGAAGAGCCACGGCCGTTGGCGCTGCTGGGCGGGGTGATCGTGCTCGGCGCGGTCGCGGCGCATGCCTTGCTCAGCGCGCGGCCATCGTCGAAGCCCGAACAAGTCGGACCGTAACCCATGTCTTCGACCGAACGCCGCCTTGTGCGGCCCCGCATGAGCAGCCAAAGTCGCGCGCCATGAAACATCGAATGTTCGTTGCTGCGCTGTCGGCGCTTCTGTGCATCGCGGCCGCAGCGGGGGCGCACGAATACAAGTCCGGCGCGCTGCTGATCGTTCACCCGGCTTCGCGTCCCAGCGCCGGCACGACCGGTGCTGCGTATATGACCATCGAGAACAAAGGCGGCGAGGCCGACCGGCTGCTCTCCGCCGCCTCGCCCGCCGCCGAGAAGACCGAGCTGCACAGCATGACCATGGACGGCAGCGTGATGCGTATGCGACCGGTCGACGGAATCGACCTGCCGGCGGGCGGCAAGGCGGCGATGCAACCCGGCGGCGGATTCCATGTCATGTTGATCGGCCTGAAAGCGCCGCTGAAGGATGGCGACAGGATTCCGATGACCCTCACCTTCGCCAAGTCGGGCAAGGTCGAGGTGGAAGTGATCGTGCAGAAACCGGGCGGCGCGCCCGATCCCGCGCACCAGCATTAGGCGCCAGCGCGGATTGCGTCTCTGCCCTCTGGCGGGCTAAGTACCGCCCCTGGCCCCTGTTCCCGGTCGTACATGGCCCGCAAGCTTGCCGCCGCCCTAGCCTTTTTGATCGTGCTGCTGCTGGCGGCTTCTGGCGGCCTGTATCTCTATCTGCGCACCAGCCTGCCGCAAATCGAGGGCGAGGTCGCGTTGCCGGGCTTAAGCGCTCCGGCGCAGATCAAGCGCGATCCGAACGGCGTCGCCTATATAACCGCGCGCTCGGCCAACGACGCCTGGTTCGCGCTCGGTTTCGCCCATGCCCAGGACCGGCTGTGGCAGATGGATTTCCAGCGCCGCATGGGCGCGGGGCGCCTCAGCGAGGTGATGGGCGCGGCCACGCTCGGCCTCGACCGCTTCATGCGCCAGCTCGGCCTTTACCGGGTAGCCGAGGAGAACCTGAAAGCGCTGAGCGATGAGGCGCGCGAAGTCTTGGAGTCCTACGCGGCGGGCGTCAACGCCTTCATTAGCCGGCGTCCCGGCGCCTTGCCGCCCGAATTCCTGCTGCTGCGCTACAAGCCGGAAAAATGGCGGCCCGCGGATTCGATCGTCTGGGGCCGGCTGATGGCGCTGACGCTGTCCGACAACATGCGCTGGGAGATTCTCAGGGCGCGGCTGGCGAAACGCGTGACGCCGCAGCAGCTCGCGGATCTGTTTCCCGGCGCGCCGCGGCGCGAAACGCCGACGACGCTGGCCGACGCCGGCGCGATCGATTACGAAAAGCTCTGGGCGGCGCTGCCCGTGGATATGCTCGGCGTCGGCGCGTCCAACGAATGGACGCTGTCGGGCGCCCACAGCGCGACGGGAAAGCCGATCCTCGCCAACGACCCGCATCTGCGGTTCGGCATGCCGAACCTGTGGTATTTGGCGCGGCTGGAGGCGCCGGGGTTGACGCTGACCGGCGCGACCGTGCCGGGCGTGCCGTTTTTCATCCTGGGCCATAACGGCGCGATCGCCTGGGGCCTGACCACGACGCATAGCGACACGCAGGACCTGTTCGTCGAGCGCGTCGATCAGGGCGATGCGCGGCTCTACCAGACGCCGCAGGGTCCGCGCCCGTTCGAAACGCGCCCCGAGACCATCAAGGTGCGCGGCGGGGACGCGGTGGAACTGGTGGTGCGCTCCACCCGCCACGGACCGGTCGTCAGCGACATCATGCCGGGCGCGCGCGAGGCACTGCCGCGCGGCATGCCTGGCGCGGGTGCGGCCGACACGGCGAAGGAGGGCGAGGTCATGGCGCTGTCCTTCGCCGGCCTGTCGCCCGACGACCGCACCTCCGAGGCGCTCTATCGCGTGAACCGCGCGCGCGACTGGAGCGGATTCCTGGCGGCGTTGAAGGACTTCCACAGCCCGCAGCACAATTTCGTCTTCGCCGACACGGCCGGGAACGTGGGCTTCATCAGCGCCGGCCGCGTGCCGGTCAGGCGCACGGGCGACGGCCGCCTGCCCGCGCCGGGCTGGAACGGCGAATACGACTGGACCGGCTGGCTGCCGTTCGACTCCCTGCCCCGTGCGTTCAATCCGGCGTCGGGCGTGATCGTGAACGCCAACAACAAGCCGGCGGCCGACGCGGTGGCGCTGGGCAGCGATTTCGACGTGACGTATCGCGCGCGGCGCATCCTCGATCTCATCGCCATCGACCCGCGCCCGTCGGTGGACTCGGTCGCCGCGATGCAATTGGACAGCGTGTCGATGGCCGCGCGCGACCTGATCCCGATCCTGACTCAGGTGGAGCCGAACGACGACCGCGCGCGCCGCGCCGTCGCCATGCTCAAGGCCTGGGACGGGCGCATGGACCGCCGCCGGGCCGAGCCGCTGATCTTCTCGGCTTGGCTGCGCGAGCTCAACCGCCTGCTATACGCCGACGAACTGGGCCCGCTGTTCGCCGACTACTGGGACCTGCGCCCCGACGTGGTGGAGCTGATGCTGACGCAGCGCCGGCAATGGTGCGACGACGTGACAACGCCCGCGCGCGAGACCTGCGAGGAGCGTGTCGCGCTGGCGCTGGACCGGGCGCTCGATTTCATCGCCGAACGCTACGGCCGCAACCCGGCGGATTGGCGCTGGGGCGACGCGCACCAGGCCAAGCTTTCGCATCCCGTGCTGGGAAAACTGCCGCTGCTGTGGCGCCTCAGCGACGTGCAGATGCCCTCGGACGGCGACGCGTTCACCGTCAACCGCGGGCAAGCCAATGTGTCGGACGCGGCCGAGCCGTTCACGCATATCCAGGGCGCGGTCTATCGCGCCGTCTACGATCTGGCCGACCTCGACAACTCGCGCTTCATGCAGGCCAGCGGCCAGTCCGGCAATCCATTGTCGCCGTTCTATGCCAACCTGGCGCGGCGCTGGCGCGACGGCCGCACGATCCGCATTCCCGCCGCCCCCGCGGCCGGGCCGAAGGAAAAGATCGCCGTGCTGACGCTCAATCCGCAGAGGCGCTAGGATCGAGGCCATGAGCATCACGCTGGACGATATCCGCAGGGCGGCGAAGGAAATCGCGGGCCAGGTGACGCGAACGCCCGCGATACCGTGCGGGCGGCTGTCGAAGCTCGCGGGCTGCGAATTGATCCTGAAGCTGGAGAACCTGCAGGAAATCGGCTCGTTCAAGCAGCGCGGCGCATTGGTGAAGCTGAAAAGCCTGACGGCCGAGCAGCGCCGCGCCGGCGTGATCGCCATGTCGGCCGGCAATCACGCCCAGGGCGTGGCGTATCACGCGCAACGCCTGGGCATTCCGGCAACCATCGTGATGCCGCAGGCCACGCCCTTCGGCAAGGTCGAGCGCACCCAGCAGTTCGGCGCCCGCGTGCTGCTGCACGGCGAAAGCCTGGAGCAATGCGGCGACTTCGCCGGTAAGATCGCCGACACGGAAAACCTGACCTTCGTGCACCCTTACGATGACCCGGCGATCATGGCGGGCCAGGGCACGGCGGGACTGGAACTGATGGAGGACGCGCCGAACCTCGATTGCATCGTCGTGCCGATCGGCGGCGGCGGGCTGATCGCGGGCGTCGCCACCGCGGCCAAGGCGCTGAACCCGAGGATCGAGATCGTCGGCGTGCAAGCCGCCATGTACCCCTCGATGGCCCAGGCGCTCAGGGGCGAGCAGCCCACCAGCGGCGGCGAGACCATCGCCGAGGGCATCGCGGTGAAATCGCCGGGCAAGCTTACGCGCGTAGTGGTGAAGGCGCTGGTATCGGAAATTCTGCTGGTCGACGAACCGGCGCTGGAGCAGGGCGTGCTGATGATGACGGAGGAAACCAAGCTGGTGGTCGAGGGCGCGGGCGCCGCGCCGCTGGCCGCCGTTCTGGCCAATCGCGCGCGCTTCGCCGGGCGCAAGGTGGGGTTGCTGATCGGCGGCGGCAATATCGATTCGCGCCTCTACGGCTCGGTGTTGATGCGCGGGCTGGTGCGCGAAGGGCGCGTGGTGTCCTTGCGCGTGGACATCACCGACCGGCCCGGCACGCTGGCGCAGGTGGCCAAGCTGATCGGCGATTGCGGCGGCAACATCATCGAAATCCAGCACCAGCGCTTGTTCCGCGACGTGCCGGCCAAACGCGCGGAGCTGGACGCCGTGGTGGAGACGCGCAACGCCCAGCACGTGCGCGAGATCGTCGAGCGCCTGAATTCGGCCGGGTTCAAGGCACGCGTGCTGGGCAATACCGCGCTGGGATAGGCCGTTCAGCTATCCGCTTGCAAATAAAGGCCGCCTGCCCGATTCTTGCGGCCGGTACGTGAAGCTTCGGCGGACGATCGATGGCCAATTCCGGCTTTCCCATGCTGGCGGGCAGGGCACCCTCCGGCTGGTTCGACGCAATGCCCCAATGGCTGGACCGGCCCGAGAATTTCGCCGGGCTGGCCCTGCGGCGTTCGTTGGCGTTCCTGATCGACGCGGCCATACTGGGAATCCTGTGGGTGATCGCGTGGATCGTGTTCCTGATCCCCGTGATCCTGAGTTTCGGTTTGCTGGTGCCGCTGTTCGGGCTGATTCCGTTGGCCTATCACACGCTGCTGATCGGCGGCCGGCGCGCGGCCACGTTCGGCATGCGCCTATGCGACGTCAAGATGATGAGCTGGACCGGCGAGCGGCCGAACTACGTGCAGGCGCTGGTCATGACGGTGCTGTTCTACGCGACCGTCGGCCCCAGCGTCGGCCTTGTGCTGCTGATCGCGGTTTTCAATCCGCGCCGCCGGCTGCTGCACGATTTGCTCAGCGGCATCGTCGCCGTGCGCGCGAGCGCCATGGCGCAGCAGGCCCTGCCGCCGGCGGGACGGCGCTAAGCCATGCCCGATACGGTCGAACGCGCGAACGACGCGGCGGAGCTTCAGGCCCTCCGCTTTCTGTACCGCACGCCGCCGATGCCCTGCCCTTACCTTGCCGGGAAGGTCGAGCGGCATCTGTTCGCCGAGATCACGGGGCCCGGCGGCGCCGAAGCCTATGACGCCCTGGCGCGCGCCGGCTTCCGCCGCAGCCACCGCGTCGCCTATCGCCCGGCCTGCACGGGCTGCAGCGCCTGCGTGCCGGTGCGCGTCGCGGCCCTGCGCTTCCAGCCCGGCCGCTCGCAGCGCCGCGTGGCGCGCGCCAACGAAGACCTGACCGCCACGATGCTGCCGCCCGCGGCAAGCGACGAGCAGTTCCGCCTGTTCACCCGGTATCAGCAATCGCGTCATGGCGACGGCGAAATGGCGCGCATGGGTTTCGAGGACTATCGCGGCATGGTCGAGGAAAGCGCGGTGGCGACCGCCCTGCTCGAATTCCGGGCAGCGGACGGAAAGCTGATGGCGGCATGCCTGTTCGACAGGCTGAACGACGGCCTGTCGGCGGTCTATAGCTTCTTCGATCCGGCCGAAGCGGCGCGCGGCCTCGGCACCTATGCCGTGATGTGGCTGATCGAGCAGGCGCGGCGCGAGCACCGGCCTTATGTCTATCTGGGTTACTGGATCGCCGACAGCCGCAAGATGGCCTACAAGACCCGGTTCAAGCCGCTGGAATGCCTAAGCGGCGGGCACTGGCGCCCATTGACGCTCTCCGGCGCCGATTCCAGCCCATAGCGCGCTTGCCCGCCCTACGCCCGTGCCGTAATCTCGCAGCCACTTTTAACCAATCCGCCATGCTGCGGCCGGGCCGGCATGGATGATGGAAAAACCCGGCCCCAGGCCTTGCATAGTTGAACCGGAGGAAATCCCATGCAGAGACGCAAATTCCTGAAGACCGCGGGCATCGCGGCCGCGGCCACGGCCGTCGCGGCGCCGGCCATCGCGCAGTCGATGCCCGAGTTGAAGTGGCGCTGCACGACCAGCTGGCCGAAGAGCCTGGATACGCTGTTCGGCGGGCCGGAATACGCCGCCAAGCGCATCGCCGAGATGACCGACAACAAGTTCCAGATCCGTGTGTTCGCGGCCGGCGAAATCGTGCCGGCCCTGCAAGTGGCCGACGCCGTGCAGAACGGAACCGTCGAGCTGGGCCACACCGCCAGCTATTATTATTTCGGCAAGGACCCGACCTTCGCGTTCGACTGCTCGATCTCGTTCGGCCTAAACGAGCGCCAGCAGAACGCCTGGTACGAGTTCGGCGGCGGCAAGCCGATGATGCGCGAGTTCTTCAAGACCTTCGGCATCCACAACATCCCCTGCGGCAACACCGGCGCGCAAATGGGCGGCTGGTTCCGCAAGGAGATCAAGACGATCGAGGACGTGAAGGGCCTGAAGATGCGCATCGGCGGCTTTTCCGGCCAAGTCCTCGCCAGGGTCGGCGGCGTGCCGCAGAACATCGCGGGCGGCGACATCTATCCCGCGCTGGAAAAGGGCACGATCGACGCGGCCGAGTGGGTCGGCCCGTACGACGACGAGAAGCTGGGCTTCAACAAGGTGGCCCCGTTCTATTACTATCCCGGCTGGTGGGAAGGCGGCCCGCAGGTGTCGATGTATGTCGGCTTGAAGGCCTGGGATTCACTGACGCCCGCCTACAAGGCGATCCTCGAGGCGGCCTGCGCCGAGGCGCATAAATGGATGGTGGCGAAGTACGACGCCGAAAATCCGGCGGCGCTGCGCCGCCTGATCGCCGGCGGCACCAAGCTGCGGCCGTTCAGCCGGGCCACGATGGAAGGCTTCTACAAGGCCTCGACCGAGGTGTTCGCCGAGAACTCGGCCAAGTACCCGACCTTCAAGAAGATCTATGACCAGTGGCTGAATTTCCGCGACGAGGAGAACCTGTGGTTCCGCGTCGCCGAGAGCAGCTTCGACAACTTCATGTCGCATATCTCGTCGCAAAAGAAGACCTGAAGATCGACGGCGTTACGTTTCAACCGGACGCGGAAGGCCCCACCGAAAGGTGGGGCCTTTTTCTTTTCAGGCGAACGCGGCGCGTTACTTGGTCTCGTATGCCGGCGGCGTTTCTTCCTGGTCCGGAATTTCTATCTTCACCTTGGCTGGATCGACCGTGCTCTTGTGCACCGTGCTCAACACCATGTCTGGCACGCCGATCACCAAGGCCACCATGACGAGCTGGATGCACACGAACGGGATCGCGCCCAGGTATATCTGGCCGGTGGTGATGGGTTCCGTCCGCTTGCCGGTGATGCGGTCGAGATACGCCTTCGCCGGCGCCACGCTGCGCAGATAGAACAGCGCGAAGCCGAAGGGCGGATGCATGAACGAGGTTTGCATGTTGATGCCCAGCAGAACGCCGAACCAGATCAGGTCGATACCCAGTTTCTCGGCCGCCGGCGCCAGCAGCGGCACGATGATGAACGCCAGCTCGAAGAAGTCGAGGAAGAACGCAAGCAGGAAAACCATGAAATTGACGAAGATCAGGAAGCCGAGCTGGCCGCCGGGCAGGCTGGTCAACAGATGCTCGACCCACACGTCGCCGTTCACGCCGCGGAAGGTCAGGCTGAACACGGTCGAGCCGATCAGGATGAAAATCACGAACGACGACAGCTTGGCCGTGGTGTTCATCGCCTGGCGCAGCAGGTCCCAGTCCAACCGCCGGTTGGCCGTGGCCATCGCCAGGGCGCCGATCGACCCCATCGCGCCGCCTTCGGTCGGCGTGGCGACGCCGATGAAGATCGTGCCCAGCACCAGAAAGATCAGCGCCAGGGGCGGCATCATGACGATCACGACCTGACGCCCCATCCGGCTTAGCAAATGGAGGTTCAGGTACTTGTCGGCCGCCGCGATGGCATAGGCGCCGAGGCCCGCTAAAGCGCAGCTATAGATCGGGTGCATATAGTGGCTGAGCCCGTACGACGACCCGACGGCCGCCGCCACGATCACCGCGAGCGAGGTATAGCCTAGCTTGCCGGTGTCCTGCTCGCGGATGGTGATGGCTTCGAGCGGCAGCGCCGGCGCGGCCTTCGGCCAGATCAGCGTGACGACCGCGATGTACGCGGCGTAAAAACCGGCCAGCGTCAGGCCCGGAATGATCGCGCCCTGGTACATGTCGCCGACCGAGCGGCCGAGCTGGTCGGCCATCACGATCAAAACCAGGCTCGGCGGGATGATCTGGGCCAGCGTGCCCGAGGCGGCGATCACGCCCGCGGCGACCTGCCGGTCGTAGCCGTAGCGCATCATGATCGGCAGCGAGATCAGGCCCATCGAGATCACCGATGCGGCCACCACGCCCGTGGTCGCCGCCAGCAGCGCGCCGACGAAGATCACGGCATAGGCAAGTCCGCCGCGCATCGGCCCGAACAGCTGGCCGATCGTGTCGAGCAGGTCCTCGGCCATGCCGCTGCGTTCGAGGATCAGGCCCATGAAGGTGAAGAACGGGATCGCCAGCAGCGTGTCGTTGCCCATGATGCCGAAAATGCGCTGCGGCAAGGCCTGCAGCAGGGCCGGCGTCAACAGGCCCAATTCGATGCCGACGAACCCGAAGCCAAGGCCCAGCGCCGCCAGCGTGAACGCCACCGGGTAGCCGATCAGCATGAAGATGACCAGCGAGGCGAACATGATCGGAGCTAGATATTCGGCGAGCAGAGCGCTCATTTGCCGTGCGCCTCCGCCGCCGTGTCGGTGCCGTGCGCCGCGTGCTTCTCGGCGGGGTTGGGGATCAGGCCCATCAGGAAAGCGATGCGCTTGATCACCTCGGACAGGCCTTGCAGCGTCAGCAACAGAAAGCCCACCGGCAGCAACAGCTTCACCGGCCAGCGCAAAAGCCCGCCGGCGTTCGTGGAGTATTCATGGATTTCCCAGGATTCGGTGAAAACCGGCCAGGACAGCACCATGATCAATATCGCCATCGGCAGCAGGCATAAGACGCCGCCGACGATGTCGATCCAGGTCTGCACCTTGACCGGCAGGCGGGTGACGATGATATCCACCCGGATATGCTCGTTGACCCGCAGTGTATAGCCCGCGCACAACATGAACACGGCCGAAAACAGGTACCATTGCAGTTCGAGCCACGCGTTCGAGCCGATATTCAGCGCATAGCGCGTCATAGCGTTTCCAGCGCTGACCACCACCGACAGCAGGATCGCCCAATAGGTCAACCTTCCGACGCGATCGTTGAGCCAATCGACCGCCCGGCAAAATCGCAGCAGCAATCCCACGTAAAGTCCCCCGCCCCTGTTGCCGAATTGTTATTCGTTGGCCGCAGTCCAGCGGCGTTCACCGAGGCACATTACTGGCACAGCCCCGGGGGGATCGGCAACCCGTCCCGGCCCTCGCACTCCCTGCGACTTGTCAGCGCGTTAAATGCGCCACAAGACGGCCCGCACGGACGGCGTGCAAGCGCCCCGGTGTCGGGCCAATACAGGCCGACTAAAGCCCCAACTGCCCAATTACCCGCCAACCGCCACGGCAGCGCTAAAAGCAATTAACGAATGTAAACGCACCCGGCCAATTGGATGACCCCCTGTATCGGGGCCCGTCGAAAAAACCAAGGCCAGGTCAGGGTTCCGCCGGCGACTGGCAACCCAGGAAAACGGCCCTATCCTGTCCCCATACAGGACGTTGGAAAGAAATTGTTAATCTTTTGCGCATATCCGTTTGAAGGGTTGGGATATTGGGGCCTGTGGCGGGAACTATTCGAGGCTTTCTGTCGCGATATTTCCATGCGGCAGGGGCGCTTCGCGCCGCCGAAATCCCGGCTTTCGCATTACCGCCGATCGGCCAAGGGGACCGTTCCGGCGTAAACAACCAGCCGGCGGGCCGAAGAAGCCGTCGGCATTCAAGGAGTTCCAGGTATGCGCGCGACTACTTCTCTCCTGGCGGCGGCGCTGACCGTTGCCGTTGCTTTCTGCGGCGCCGCGCAGGCGCAGCAGACCGCCGCGACCGGCGAGACCATGCTTGAAGTCGCCGGCGCGATCACGAAGAAGAACAAGGGCGACAAAATGGTGTTCGATCGGGCGGCGCTGGCAAAGCTGCCGCAGGCTACGATCGAGACCTCGACGCCTTGGAACACCGCCGTGACCAAGTTCGAGGGCGTGCAGGGCAAGGCCTTCATCGAGTCGGTCGGCGCCACCGGCAAGACCATCAAGGCCCGCGCCGTGAACGACTACACGATCGAAATGCCGGTCGAAGACTTCCTGACCAAGGGCCTGATCCTGGCGATGAAGGCCAACGGCCAGCCCCTGTCGCTGCGCGACCGCGGCCCGATCTGGATCATCTATCCCTGGGACAGCAACGCCGAGCTGCGCGATAAGCTGCATCAGCGCCGCTCGATCTGGCAGCTCGTATCGATCACGGTCGAGTGAAGCAGGCGAACCGATAGCGGCGAGAATGGCGATGCTCTGGCGCGGGATCCGCACGGATCTGCCGTTCATCGCGGTGGCGGTTAGCCTGATCGCAGGCACCGCCATCGCGGCCGCCATGTTCGCGTCACTTCTTATCGAGCAGCTGGACAGCCGCTACCTGCCGCTCGAAGACATCGCCTGGAACCTGTTCCAGGTTCAGGCCGAATTCCAACGCACGCAGATCCTGTTGGGCGAGGCGCATCAGGTGCCCAGCGACGAGGCGCGGCGCGCGGCGCTCAGGCGCTACGAGATTTTCGTCAGCCGCGTGCTGGTGGACAACGACCCGAAAGTCGAACGCCAGCTGGCGCGCTACCCGAACCTGCTGACCTCGGTCAAGGCGCTCAACCGCTTGGTCGCCAATGCCGATCGCGCGCTTGCCGAAGCGAAGACCGGAGAAGAGAAAGTCGCGCAATTGCAGCGCTCGATGTCGGACGGACAGGCGTCGATCCAGCAAATGGCCGTGGCCGCGCATCACGCGATCGCCGAGAACCGCGACCAAACCACCACGGGCCTGACCCGAATACACAACGGCCTGGCGGTGCTGTTCGGCGTGGTGGTGACGGTGGTGGTGGTGTTCGGGGTGCTGGCCTGGGTGCAGCTGCGCAAGCTCGAGCATTCGCGCGAGGACCTGATGGCGCTCAGCCAGCGCCTGTCGGTCGAGAAAGAGCGCGCCGAGAAGGCCAGCCGGGCCAAGAGCGCGTTCCTGGCCAATATGAGCCACGAGCTGCGCACCCCCATGAACGCGATCATCGGTTTCGCCGAAGTGATCACCAAGCAGATGATGGGGCCGCTGCAGCCCGTGCGCTATGCCGAATACGCCAACGACATCTTGCGCAGCGGCCAGCACCTGCTGTCGCTGATCAACGACCTGCTGGACCTCGCCAAGATCGAGGCCGGCCGCATGAGCCTGAACCGCGACGTGATCGATCTGCGCGCCTCGCTGACCGACGCGGCCAAGGTGTTCGAGACCGACGCGCAGCACGCCGGCGTCGCCATCGCGGTCAAGGCGCGCGACGGCATGGGCATCCACGCCGACCGCCGCGCGCTGCGCCAGATGCTGCTGAACCTGATCTCCAACGCGCTGCGCTTCACGCTGTCGGGCGGCAGCATCGCGGTGTCGGCCGAGACCACGGACAAAGAGCTGTTGATCACCGTAGCCGATACCGGCCGCGGCATCGCGCCCGAGACGCTGGAGCGCCTGATGGAGCCGTTCGTGCAGGGCTTCGAGGCCGCCGTGCGCGGCCAGCAGGGCACCGGCCTTGGCCTGTCGATCACGCGCAAGCTGATCGAGCTGCATGGCGGGCGCTTCACGATCCAGAGCACGGTCGGGGTCGGCACGCGCGCGACGCTCGCCTTTCCGATCGCCTCGCTGGCGGCGGCCGCGACGCAGAACCGCGCCGCCGCTTAAAGACGCCTTATTCCGCCGATCCGAAACGACTGCTTTTGGGGAACCCGGCGGGCGGCAGACGCCCGGCCTGGGCGCGCTCGCCGATCCAGGCTTTCAAATCGGTCTCGACCCGCACTTTGTCGCCGAGCTTCCAACTCAGGCCTTCCTTGAGCGTGAAAGTCTTCACATCCGACAGGCCGCCATCCTTGAACTTCTGCAGGCGCACGCCGCGCCCGCGCGTCATTTCAGGAAGCTGCGACAGCGGGAACAGCAGCAGCTTGCGGTTCTGGCCGATCGAGGCGACCGCGTCACCTTCCACCGGCACGCAGACCCGCGCCTCGACCGGCGCGGTCACGTTCAGCACCTGCTTGCCGGCGCGCGTCTGCGCCAGCACCTCGTCCTCCGGCACGATGAAACCGCGCCCGTCGCTGGCCGCGACCAGAAGCTTGCGCCCGGCCTTGCGCACCAGCACGCTGGCGATGTCCTGGTCGTTGCCGAGCTCGACCATCAGCCTGAGCGGCTCGCCGTGGCCGCGGCCGCCCGGCAGCTTGTCCACGCCCAGCATGTAGAAGCGCCCGTTGGTGCCGAACACCAGCAGCTTGTCGGTGGTCTCGGCGTGCAGCACGAAGCGTTCGCTGTCGCCTTCCTTGTAGGTCACGCCCGAAAGGTCGGTCATGTGGCCCTTGAGCGCGCGGATCCAACCCTTGGCCGAGCACACCACCGTGACCGGCTCGCGCTCGACCATCGCCTCCAGCGGCACCACGACTTCCGACGGCGCTTCGCCGATCTCGGTTCGCCGCTTGCCGAGCGCCGTCTTGCCGCCGAACTTGCGGGCGATCTCGCCGATCTCCTCGGCGATCGCCTTCCAGCGCCTGTCCTGATCGCGCAGCAATCCGCG
>JAHFPH010000083.1 GCA_023266845.1 Rhodospirillaceae bacterium | reverse complement strand
TGTGGATTCCGCACGTCACGTTCACATTGACCGCCGACGGCAGCCCGATCCGCGGCTTGATGCAGCACATCGAATGCCTGGTCGGTATCACCACCTCGGGCTCGTCGCGGTTTTGGATGATGCTGGTGGGCAATCCCGGGCGGAAGACGATCATGCGCGGCATACGCGCGATTTGCGCGCGGCGCTGCCGGAAACTGTGGCTGGCCCATTACGACATCGACAAGTCGACGCCCGAAAGCCGCGCCGCGTTTATGAAACGCGTACGCGCCAAGCTGGCCGCGCTCTGATCCCATGCCGCCGGCGGGCGTGCTGCGTTTCCATCGCGCGAGGTCCAATCCCAACGGCGCGCTCGATGCGCTGTTTCTTGCGACGGGCGAGGCCTGGGCCGCGCCCGTTTCGCGCGTGGAGGGCGAAATGCCCGCCGCTTCCCTGCGGCGCGGCGAGCGGCGCATTCTACGCCTGTTCCATTTCAACGATCTGCACAACAACCTGACCCTGCCCGACGAACGGCGCGGCGATTCGCGCATCTTTTCGCAGATCGTCCATCGCCACCGCGCCGCGCGCGCGACGGCGGCGCGGGACGAAATCGTGCTGCTTTTGTCCGGCGGCGACGACCACACCGGCACGGTGCTGGACGAGCTGTTGGGCTGGGACGCGGCGGAGTTCAAATCCGACCCCGCCTATGTCGCGTACTCCGCCGCCGGCGTGGATGCCGCGGCCCTGGGCAATCACGAGCTGGACCGCGGCGGGGCCGTACTGCGCACGGGTATTCGCGCCGACGCGGCTTTTCCCATCCTGTCGGCCAATCTCTACGGCTCGCGCCATCTCGATTCGTCCAGGGATTATTTTCCAGCCGCCATTGTGGCCGCCAAGGGCTTGCGTATCGCGCTGGTCGGCTTGATCACGCCGGTCGATACGCGAACCCACAGCGCCGCCGATCCCGATCTGGCGGTAGCCAGCCCGATCGCGACCCTCAGCAACATCCTGCCCGCGTTGTCGCCCCTGGCCGACGCGGTGATCGTGATGTCGCATTGCGGCTATGGCGAGGACAGCAATCTGGATGGCAAAGCCGGCGCGGTGCGCCATTTGGCGGAAGGCGACATCGTGATTGCCCGCGCGGCGGCGAAGCTTTGCGACAAGCCGCTGCTGGTGATGGGCGCACATACGCACACCGTGCTGAACGCGCAAGGTCTTGGCCCCGGCACGCTGATCGACGGCGTGCCGGTCATCCAGGCCGGCGGGCTGGGCAGCCATGTCGGCGAGTTCGAGATGACGGTGGCGCTGGGCGAGGCGCGCGCGCGGACGATGCAAGCGCGCCTGCATGCATTGCAGCGCCATGCGGGCGATTTCGACGTGGAGTTCGAGCGCCGGACCATCGCCCCGCTGCTGGCGCGCGTGCGCGACCGCCTGGAGGAGGCGCTGGCGGAGATCGAGCCCGGCGTCGATCTGTCGCCGGCCGCGATTCTCGGCGACCGCTATTCGCGGGAATGCGCGCTGGCTAATTTCATCGCCGACGCGCTGGTCGCGCGCAGCGCCGAGTTTCCCGGCGGCAAGGCCGACCTGGCGATCGTCAATTCCACCGCCATCGGCAACGGGCTTGAACCGGGCAAGCCCGTCACTTTCAAGGATTGGTACGGCGTGATGCCCTTCGCCGACACGCTGCAAGTCGCCGAGATGACCGGCGCGCAGCTCTGGGCCGTGCTTTCCAACAACCCGCCGCGCATCGTGCGGCCGGAAGAGCTGGCTGGGCCAAATCCGCCCGACGTAACGCACTACGTTTCGCGCGGGTTCCTGCATTTCTCATCGGGGCTGCGTTACGCCATCCGCCTGGGCGCTAGCGCATCCGCCGCGCGCGCCGAGGATGCAACGGTATTCGGGAAACCGCTGGCCGAGAACGACCCGCGGCGCTTGCGCGTCGCCTTCACGAACTATCTGGGCGCGGGTGGATACGGCGAAAGCTGGAACGGTAATCCGATCGGGGGCGGCGTGCCGAGCGGCATCGCCAGTTACGATCTGCGGCCTTTGCCCAAGACCGATCTGGGGCTGGTTTTCCGCAACGAGATCTTGGCCTTCATCCGCGCCGCGCGGCGCATCGGTCCCGCGACCGGCGCCAAGCTGGACGGAAGGCTGGCGCTGCGTTGAACCCGTCCGGCGGCGCTCAAGCGTTTCTTGAGAACCGGCAATGAATGGGTGTATTTAGAACGGATGAACGCGCCGCTTCTGTTTTCCCTAAAAGGCTTGAAGATCTTCGTGTCCGGCCATAACGGGATGGTCGGGTCGGCGATCGCGCGCAGATTGCGCCGCGAGAATTGCACGGTGCTGACGGCGGACCGGTCGACCCTCGACCTGAGGGTCCAGGAGCAAACCTATGGGTTTCTGGACGCGGCGCGGCCGGACGCGGTCGTCGTCGCCGCGGCCAAGGTCGGCGGCATCGCCGCGAATAGCAGCCTGCCCGCGGATTTCCTGCTCGACAACCTGGCGATTGCGCAGAACCTGATCGCGGGTTCGTTCCGCGCCTCGGTTCGCAAATTGCTTTTTCTCGGCTCGTCCTGCATCTATCCCAGGGATGCGCCGCAGCCGATGACCGAGGAAATGCTGCTTACCGGCGCGCTGGAACCGACCAACGAGTGGTACGCCGTGGCCAAGATTTCCGGAATTAAATTATGCCAGGCATTCAGGCGGCAGCACGGCGCCGATTTCATCGCCGCCTTGCCGACCAACCTGTACGGTCCTGGCGACAACTATCATCCCGAGCATAGCCATGCGCCCGCGGCGCTGATCCGCCGGATGCACGAGGCGAAGCTGGCGAACAGGCCCGCGGTGACGGTCTGGGGCACGGGCAAACCGCGGCGCGAGTTCCTGTCCGTCGACGACCTGGCGGACGCGGCGGCGTTCATGCTGCAACGCTATTCGGGCGATGGGCCGCTCAACATCGGCACCGGCCGGGACGTCGGCATGGACGAATTTGCCCGGCTGGTGGCCGAGACCGTGGGATACCGCGGCAAGCTTGCGTTCGACGCAACCAAGCCCGACGGCGCGCCGCGCAAGCTGCTCGATGTTTCCAAGCTTTCCGCGCTGGGCTGGCGCGCCCATACCGAGCTTAAGAAGGGTCTTGAACTGGCCTATGCCGACTATCTGAGCGGGGGCGGGCGGAATAGCGGAATTTCCCGACACGGCGGCGCATCGGCGGCGATCGGCCCGGCGCGGGCGTCATGACCAGGAAAGTGGCGCTTGTCAGCGGCATCACGGGCCAGGACGGCGCCTACATGGCCGAGTTGCTGTTGAGCAAGGGGTATGTCGTCCACGGCATCAAGCGGCGCTCGTCCTCGTTCAACACCGAGCGGGTCGACCACATTTATTCCGATCCGCATCTGCCCGGCGTGCGGTTTTTCATGCACTACGGCGACATGACCGACGCGACGAACCTGATCCGCATCGTTCAGGAAACGCGGCCGGACGAGATCTACAATCTTGCGGCGCAAAGCCACGTGCAGGTCTCTTTTGAAACGCCCGAATACACCGCCAACTCGGATGCGCTGGGTACGTTGCGGCTGCTCGAGGCCATTCGCATTTTGGGCATGGCCGGGCATGTGCGCTTCTACCAGGCGTCGACCTCGGAGCTCTATGGCAACGCGCGCGATGCGCCGCAACGCGAAACGACCCCTTTCAGCCCGCGCAGCCCCTATGCCGCCGCCAAGCTCTACGCATACTGGATAACCGTGAACTACCGTGAGGCGTACGGCGTGCACGCCTCGAACGGAATCCTGTTCAACCATGAAAGCGCGATCAGGGGCGAAACCTTCGTGACGCGCAAGATCACCCGGGCCGTGGCGGCGATCGCCGGCGGCACGCAGGACCGCCTCTATCTGGGGAATCTCGACGCCAAGCGCGACTGGGGGCACGCGCGCGACTATGTCGAGGGGATGTGGATGATCCTGCAGCAGGAGAAACCGGACGATTACGTGCTGGCGACCGGCGAAGCCCATTCGGTGCGCGAATTCGTCGAGCTTGCCTTCGCCCATGCCGGTTTCGATATCGTCTGGAAAGGCAAAGGCATCGACGAAAAAGGCGTCGACAGAAGCACCAGTCGCACGCTGATCGAGGTGGATTCGCGGTATTTCCGCCCAACCGATGTCGGCTCGTTGATCGGCGATCCGGCGAAGGCCCGCGCGCGCCTGGGATGGCGGCATCGCACGGATTTCAGGACGTTGATCAGGGAAATGGTGGATGCCGATCTTGCGTTGATCGCACGGACCAGCCAGCGTCCCAGGCCGCAGGAATGACGGGCTCGATTTGAGCGGCCCCGGCAAATCGAGCGCGACACTTCCGCTTCCCGAAGCACTCAAGCGCGCGCTGGGGGTTTTTCAAACCGGCGACCTTGAGGGCGCGGAACGCTTGTGCAAGTCGGTTCTGGCGGCCAAACCCGATTCGTTCGACGCGCTGCACTTGTCGGGCCTGATCGCGGCCCGCCGCGGCGATTTCGGCCAATCGGAGCGCCTCATCGGCGCAGCGCTGCGGGTCAATCCGCAATCCGCTCCCGCCTATCTCAACCGCGGCAACGCGCTGGTTGCGCTGAAGCGGTGGGACGAGGCGTTGGCGAGTTATGAGCGCGCCTTGGCGGTCCAGCCGAACTACGCCGAGGCGGAATACAACCGGGGCAACGTGCTGGCGGAGCTTGGGCGGACCGAGCAGGCGTTGGCGGGTTACGGCCGCGCGCTGGCGCTGAAACCCGACCATGCCCAGGCGCTTCGCCGTCGCGGCCTTGCGCTCATGGGTCTGGGCCGTCCGGAACAGGCGTTGGAAAGCTACGATCGGGCACTCGCCCACAGTCCCGATTTCGCCGAGGCATTGCACGACCGGGGCAACGCGCTGAAGACGCTTGACCGCGCTGAAGAAGCTTTGGCGAGCTACGACCGCGCGCTGATCCTTAGGCCCGACCATGCCGAGACGCTGAACAACCGCGGCGTGGTGCTGAAAAGCCTGAAGCGCATGGACGAGGCGCTGGCCAGCTACGACCGCGCGCTGAAGGTCAGGCCCGACTTCGCCGAGGCGCTGGGCAACCGCGCCAACGTGCTGGTGGATATGGGGCGGTTCGAGGAGGCATTGCCGTTCTACGGTCGGGCGCTGGCGCTGGCGCCCGGCGACGCCCAGATGCTGAACAATCGCGGCCAGACCTACGCGAGCCTGGGCGCCCAGGCCGAAGCGGCGGCCGATTTCGCGCGCACGCTGGAATTAGATCCGGACTATCCCTATGCGCGCGGCGCACTGCTTCATGCGCGCATGAACCGCTGCGACTGGACCGGGTACGAGCGCGACCTTCAACTGGTCGAGCAGGCCGTCCAGGCGGACAAGCCGGCCAGCCTTCCCTTCGTGTTCATGACTCTGTCGTCCTCGGCAGAGACGCAGCTGCGATGCGCGCGGATCGCGGTCCGCGACAAATGCCCGGAATCGCCCGCGTCGCTGTGGCGCGGCGAGCGGTACTCGCACGGCAAGATTCGCGTCGCCTATGTGTCGGCTGATTTTCGCGATCATCCCGTTGGCCACGCAATCGGGGGGTTGGCCGCCCGGCACGACCGCGCGCGGTTCGAAACGACCGCCGTTTCCATCGGGCCGGACGCGGCGGGAGAAACGCGCGCGCGCTTCAAGGCCGCGTTCAACCGTTTCATCGACGTGCGTGAGACGCGCGACGAGCGCGAGGTGGCGAAGCTGCTGCGCGAAATGGAGATCGATATCGCGGTGGACCTGACCGGCTTCACCACGCATTGCCGCCCCGCGATTTTCGCCCAGCGACCGGCGCCGGTGCAGGTCAGCTATACCGGGTACAGCGGCACGATGGGCGCCGGCTATATCGACTACATCATGGCCGACCGCACCGTGATTCCGCCGGAACAGCGCGGCTACTACGCCGAAAAGGCGGTTTACCTGCCCGACACCTATTTGGCCAACGGCGCGCCGCGGCCGGAAGCCGCCCGCGCCCCGACGCGCTCGGAGATGGGGTTGCCCGAATCGGGCTTCGTGTTCTGCGCCTTCAACAACGCTTTCAAGATCACGCCGCCGATATTCGACGTCTGGATGCGGCTGCTGGTCAAAGTTCCCGGCAGCGTGCTGTGGCTATCGGCCGGCGGCGACGCCAGGGACAATCTGCGGCGCGAGGCCGCCAGGCGCGGCATGGCACCCGAACGGCTGGCGTTCTCGACGCGCATCGGGTTCGCGGAGCACATCGCGCGCCATCGTCTGGCCGGGCTTTTTCTGGACACGCTGCCTTACAACGCGCACTCGACGGCGGTCGACGCGCTGTGGGCGGGATTGCCGGTCGTGACCTGTCTGGGTACGACGTTCGTGGGCAGGGTGGCGGCGAGCCTGCTCGGCGTATCGGGTCTGCCGGAGCTGGTTGCGAATTCGCTGGTGGAATACGAGACGCTGGCCCTGAGGCTGGCCACCGACCCGGCGGCGCTTGCCGCAGCCGCGCAAAAGCTCGCGCGCGGCCGGGCGCAAAACCCGCTGTTCGACACGAACCGCCTGTGCCGCCACATCGAGACGGCTTACGCGACGATGTGGGAGCGCCAGCAGCGCGGCGAAAAACCGGAAAGTTTCGCGGTCCAACCCGCCGCCTGAGCGGCGGATCTGCCCGCCGATCTTAGGTTCATCGCCACCGGCTCTCGATGCGGTCCCAGGTGCCGACGCGCAGGTCGGTCTTTTCCTGGATCAAAGATGGCTTGGCGATTTTCTCGGATGCGGTTCGCGGTAGCGGCGCGTCACGGTACTCGATGTAGCGCGGAATCTTGAAGCTTGCGAGATTCGCGGCGCAGTGCGCCAAGATGCGGTCCGGCGGCAAGCTTTGCCGCGTGTATCCCTGTTGCAGAACGACGTAGATCTTCACCTCTTCGCCGCGCATGTCGTCTGGCACCGGTACTGCGGCTGCCTCGGCGACACCTGAGAGACCCGCCAGCACCGACTCGACCTCGTTCGCGGCAATATTCTCGCCGGCGCGCCGGATCATGTCCTTCAAGCGCCCGACAATGTAGACGTAGCCGCGTTCGTCCATCGCCGCCAGATCGCCGGTGCGGAACCAGTCGCCGTGAAACGCGACGGCGGTAGCCTCCGGCTTGCGGTAATAACCCTGGAACATGCCCGGACCGCGGAACAGTAGCTCGCCGACCTCGCCCGGTTTCAGCGTGTTGCCCTGCATGTCGGCGATGCGGCATTCGCGGAAGGGCGTGGCGACGCCGCAAGAACCTGAGCCCACCATGTCGTCCGCCTCGATCGGCACGAACAGGCCGGCGCCGATCTCTGTCATGCCGAACGCCTCACGCGCGACGAAGTCAAAGCGCCGCTCCAGGTCGGCGTGGCTGCGCTTGGGAAAGCCGTAAACACTGACGCGGACGATCTCGTTCTCGCCGTCGCGCGGCGCCTGCGGCTGTTTATAGGCCGCCGCCGGGAACAGGCAGAAATTGATGCGATACGTGCGCAACCATTCCATGAAGCGGCTGGCGCTTTGCCGGGCGGCGACATAGACGGTTCCGCGCTGCATAAACGCCAGCAACAGCAGCCATTGCGGCGTCATATAGAAGAACGGCGTCGATGCTAGAACGCGCGGGTACGCCCGGTCGTCGCAGGACGATTGCACCTTCGCCACCAGCAGCCAGTAGCGCTGGGTCAGCAGACAGCCCTTGGGAAAGCCGGTGGTGCCGGAGGTGTATTGGATGTTGATCAGGTTGTCGAGACCAGGCTCACTCAACGGCGGCAACTCGGCGCTGTGCCCGTCCAGCAGAGCGTGCCACAAACGATGCTCGGCCGTCGCGCCGCCTGCGACGACGACGCGACCTTCGATGCGCGGCAGGGGGTGGGGAACAGACGCCAGGACCGGCAGAAAATTGCTGTGGATCACGAGATACTCGGCCTCGGCGTCGTCCAGGACGTGATGCAGCTCGCGGCCGGTGTAGCGGGTATTGACCGGAACGATCACCGCGCCGATGCGCGCGATCGCCAGCCATGTCAGCGGCCATTCCGGAATATTCGGCAGCATCACGCCGATATGAGCGCCTTTGCGCACGCCGATCGACAACAGGCCGTTGACCAACCGGTTCACGTCTTGCCGTAGAGCGCGATAGGCGATGCTTTCGCCCGTGTCGATGAACACCACCGCGGGATGATCGGGGATCGCGTCGGCCGCCTCGTCCAGCAATGCGCCGATGTTGCGGGGAAGCGGCTCGCTTTCGATCCGCTTTTTCCGCGCCGCCAGGGGGGGCACGCGTTCGGCCAGCACTTCCGCTTTCGACATGCCTGGAATCCAATCGCTACGCGGCGGGACTGGCGCCCGCGCCGATTTTCGAGACAACGATCAGAATGCCCGTCACCAGAATAATCTGAAGCACCGAAACCGCGGCGATGGTCGGGTCGATGGCGTTGATGATGTTGTCGAACATCTTCTTGGGCAGCGTCATGTTCGACCCGCCGAGGAACATCGCGACAACGAGCTCGTCAAAGGATGAAATAAATGCCAGGAACATGGCAGACACGAGCGCCGGCCGGATCTGGGGCAGCGTTACGCGCCATATCGCTCGCAGCCGGCTGGCGCCCAGGCTCATAGCCGCCAGCTCGTAATTGACGTCATACGTGCGCAACGCTGCGCCAACGACGATCAGGACAAACGGAATCGCATGGACGGTGTGGCCTAGGACGATCACCTGCCAGTTGCCGATAAGCCGCAATTGAGCGAACAGCCCATAAACGGCGATCGAGTAGATGATCACCGGCACGATCAAGGGCAGCATGGATATCTGGTTGAACGTAGATTTGCCAAAGAAGCGGCCGCGCACGATGCTGAAGGCGAGCATCGTTCCCAATATAGTCGACAGTGCGGTGGTCGCCATAGCGACTTTAAGGCTGCGGATCGTCGCGTCGATCCAGGCGAAATCGTCGATATAGGCCGCGTACCAGCGCAGCGACCAGCCGGGCGGCGGAAACTGCAGATAGGCGGACGAGCTGAAGGATATCGGAAACACGACGATCAAAGGCGCCATCAGGAACAAAAAAACCAGCCCACACCATGCATAGAGACCGATGTGCCAGGGCCGCATCCGGCTACGGCGGCGCCCGCGCGATGCTGCGTTCAGCTCCATTGCAGATCGCTCCGGAACAGGCGGCGCAGCACCAGATAGACCAGAAGCGTGGCCGCCAGAAGCACCGCCGACAGCGCCGCCGCGAAGCTCCAATTCAGGAACTGCCGCACCTGCATCTCGATCAGCACGGCGATCATGATCACCTTGCCGCCGCCCAGCAGCGCGGGCGTGATAAAAAAGCCGATCGACAGGATATAGACCAGTGTCACGCCTGCCAGCACGCCGGGCAGGGTCAATGGAAAATAGACGCGCCGAAAAATCTGCCACCCAGGCGCGCCTAGGCCCTCTGCGGCTGAGACAAGGCCCGTGTCCACGCGGCGCATTACGGCGTAAATCGGGAACACCATATAGGGCAGCAGCACATGGACCATGCCGATCAAAACGCCGGTCATGTTGTTGAGTAGCGGAAAGGGCGCCGAAATCAGCCCGGATTCAAGCAATAGACGATTAATGATGCCGTTGCGGCCCAAAAGGATCATCCAACCATAGGTGCGGACCAGGATGCTCGTCCAAAATGGCAGCAGCACGAAGATGATTCCGACCGTGGGCCAGGGCGCCGGGGCGGCGGCCAGGAAATAGGCGACGGGATACCCCAGCAGCAGGCACACGATGCTGACATAGGCCGCGATGAGCATGGTGTCGAGAAGAACTCCGACGTAGAGCCCATCGGTCAGGGCCTTGTCATAGGCCGCCAGGCTTCCACCCTCGACGCTTTGCAACAGCAGAAGCCCGACCGGGACCAGGTAGAACGCCAAAAGGAACGCCATGGCCGGCGCGGCGGCGAGCGCCAGAAAAACGCCGGCACGATGTCCGCGCCACCAGCGATCTGTCGTGGGACGCGGAACGTGCGCGACTTGCAGCAAATCCGCGGTCATGACCATTGGACCAAGTGAAGGTCGTCGCCATTCCAGCCCACGGTAACGCGTTCATTTTTGCCGGGCGAGCCGCCGGAACTCTGGAACGGCCAGCGCACGATGATTTCGAAGCCCGGGTCTAGGCGGATCCGGTATTTGACCGTCTCGCCCAGATAGACGACCTCGACGACCGAACCGGCGAAACTGTTTTCAGCGGCGGCCCCGTTGGCCAACCGCCGCGGCCTTTCGGGCCGCAGCAACAGCCCGACTTCGGTTCCCTCCGGTGGGGCACTAGCCGGCAGGCGGAAACGCGCGCCGCCGTCCAGCACGGCGTAGCCACCGCTGGCGACGCGTGCCTGAAACAGGTTCGATTCGCCGATAAACCCGGCGACGAAGCGATTGACGGGATGGCGATAGATTTCCTGCGGGGTGCCAAGCTGCACGATGCGGCCTCTGTCCATCACCGCGATGCGGTCCGAGAGTATCAGGGCTTCTTCCTGATCGTGGGTCACGAACAACGCGGTCAGGCCTAGATGCTGCTGGAGCCGGCGGACCTCGAGCTGCATCTGCTCGCGCAGCTTGCGGTCGAGCGCACCGAACGGCTCGTCCAGAAGCAACAGACGCGGGCCGAAAACGATGGCGCGGGCCAGCGCGGCTCGTTGTTGCTGTCCGCCGGACAACTGGCGCGGCAGGCGGTCGCCAAGGCCGCCCAGATCAACCAGGTTCAACACATCATCGACGCGCTTCGCCGCTTCCGCCTTGGCGACCTTTCGCATCTCGAGGGGGAAGGCGATGTTCTGCGCCACGGTCATATGCGGGAACAGCGCATAGTTCTGGAACACCATGCCGATGTCGCGCTTGGCGGGGGTGGCGAAAGTGATGGCGCGCGTCCCCAGTAGAACGTCGCCTTCGTCCGGTGTCTCGAAGCCCGCGACGACCTTGAGCAGCGTAGTCTTGCCCGATCCGCTGGGCCCCAGAATCGTCAGCATCTCGCCCTTGCGCACGGCGAGGTCGATACCCGCCAGCGCCGTCACCAGCCCGAAGCGGCGCACGATACCGACGAGGGTGAGGTCGCCCTCACCCCCTGTCGGTGTTGTATGGATCGAATTGCCCGGCGGTGGGGCGTTCATCTGCCCCAGTTTACTTCTGCAGCATCCAGCGCGACCAGCGCTCGGTTACCGCGGGGCCGTTATCGGCCCACCAGGCAAGGTCCGTCCACCACTGTTTGGGGAAATTCTCCGGGCTGGTCGGCAGGAAGGGAATCAGCTTGGCGTCGGTGAACTTGATCGCTTCGAGGTTGAGGCCGGGATAGCCGATGATGTTGGCGTAAACGCCCTGCGCCTTCGCCTCGGCCACCAGCGACAGGAACTTCTGACCCCAATAGGCGTCCTTCGCGCCCTTGGGGATGCCGAACGAGGATTCCTTCATGACCCCCTGGTTCCACTCGATCGCGATCGGCGCGCCCTGATCGATCAGCACATAGTAGCGCCCGTTCCACGCCGTGCCGAGAACCGCTTCTTTGTCGATCAAGACCTGCGCCGACTGCGCGCCCGTGGTCCACCACACCGCCACGTGCTTCTTGATCTGGTCGAGTTTCTTGAACGCGCGGTCCACGTCGATCGGGTAAAGCTTGTCCGGCGTTACGCCGTCGGCCAGCAGCGCGAACTCGAGATTGTCGATCGGGGCGTTCTGCATCGTGCGTGGGCCCGGAAATTTCTGTACATCCCAGAATTCCGCCCAGGTCTTTGGCCGGCTGCCCTCCTTGAAGACGTCGGTGCGGTACCCCATCACCGTAGAGTACACGCCTTTTGGAAACACGGATTTCCGGTTCTGCAGATGTTTGGGATAATTCGACAGATCGATGACCTTCAAGTCCAGGGGCTCGAACAACCCGAACTTCTCGGCCAGGATCGCGTCCTGCCCGCCGATCTCGGTCACCGCCCATTCGATGTTGTCGCTTTTAACCATCGCCTGCAGTTTGCCGAGATCAACCGGGCTGGTGTTGACCACCTTGATGCCGTAGCGCTTCTCGAACTCGGCGTAAAAGGCCGCGCGCATGGCGTTCTGCATTGCACCGCCGGAATCGTTGACGACGATTTGAGCGGGTTTCGGGGGTTCCGCCTGACCATAGGCAACCGGCGCGCTATAGAGAGCAAGAGCTGCAAGAATCGCACCGACAGTTATTCGTTCCAGCTTCGGCATGGGTCATTTCCTCCTCGTTATCGGCCTGTTACCGGCCGGGGTTGTTCGGCGCCGCCTGTGGCGCCCGGCCTCAATCCAGTCCCAGAAGGCGCGCGGCATTGTCGTGCAACCATTTCCGTTTGACGCTTTCCTTGAGAGGAAGCGCCTCGATTTCCACGATGCTCCGTTCCACCGGCAACAACGGGTAGGACGAGCCGAAGATCATGCGGTCCTGGAGAATCGTGTTTCCATATTGCAGCAGCGGTTCATAGCCGGAGTTGGCGACGGCCAGGTACTTGGGCCGGACCGGCGCCAAGCCGATCCAGACATTCGCGTGCCGCCAGGCCACGGCCACCAGCTCTTGTACCCACGGCCAGCCGGGCGGCGCCGCGCATACTCTCAGTTCCGGAAAGTGGATCATGACATCGTCGAGAAACCGCGGATGCCCATAATCCATCGATGTGGCGGTCGAGAAGTTGACGCTGCAATGAACGTTAACCGGCACACCAAGCTCGATGCACTTTGCGTACAGGGGGTACATCTTGGGGTCGTTTATGCGCAGCTTATGTTCGAAGCATTGTAGATTCAGTCCGCGCAAGCCGAGTTCCTTCACCGCGTATTCGAGATCGCGCAACGCGGTCATGCCCTTGTTGGGATCCGCGCCGGCAAAGCCGATATAGCGCGGCCCCCGCTGGCGGCAGAACTCGGCCACGTCTTCGTTGCGAATGCGAAAGCCGAATGTCGTCTCAAGGTCGCGCGCCTTGACCACGACATGCCGTGCGCCCAGCCCTTCGTACATGGCGAGATACCCGGGAAGCGATTCCGATGCCTGCTTCTCGGCGCCCGCCGCCCGTTCACTCGACTGATAGACGCGGCGATAATTGGCGAGATGCGGCCCGGTCTTGGCGATTTCAGGAGTGGGCGGCCTGCTGCTAAAGTCTATGAATGGCGCGCGCGCGGTCATCGCCACTTTGCCTCCAGCCGGTCATAGCTATCCTGCCGCAGATCGGCGACACCCTGAGTGAGGATTTTCTTTGCGATCTTTCCCGATGGTGTCTTGGGAAGGTCGGCGCTGTAGGCAATGTAGCGCGGCACCTTGAATCGCGCGAGGTTCGCCTCGCAATGCGCAACGATCCGGTCGGTCGAAACGTCTTTGGGCGTCAGGCCCGGTTGCAGGACGACGTAAATCTTGACCTCCTCGCCCCGTTTGGCATCCGGCACGGGAACAGCGGCGGCTTCGACAATCTGCGGCAGCGCGCGCAGCACTGCTTCTACCTCGCGGGCGGCTATGTTCTCGCCAGACCTGCGTATCATGTCCTTGATCCGGCCGACGATGTAGAAGTATCCGCGGTCGTCCTGGTGGAACAGGTCGCCGGTGCGGAACCACCCGTCGTCGAGGGCCGCAGCGGTCGCCGCGGGATTGTTGTAGTATCCCGTCAAAATACCGGGTCCGCGCACCTGCAGTTCGCCGATTTCACCGGGCGCTGCCGGTCTGCCATTGCCGTCGACGATGCGCGCCTCGCGGAACGGGCTCGGCCTTCCGCAGGATCCTGAGCCAACCATGTCCACGGCCTCGATCGGCATGAACAGGCAGCTTCCGGCTTCGGTCATGCCGAACGCTTCGCGCGCGATGAAATCGAACCGCTCTTCCAGCGCCGCGTGGACTTCCTTGTGAAGCCCATAAACGTTCACTCGGACGATCTCGTTTTCGCGATCGCGCGGACTGGGCGGTTGCTTGAACACCATTTCGGGAAACAGACAGAAACTGATCCGGAAATCGCGTACCCAAGCCATGAACCGGCTCGAGCTTTGCCGCCTTGACGCGAACAGCGTGCCGCGCTGGAAAAACGCCATCAGCAACAGCCACTGCGGATCCATGTAGAAATAGGGGGTGGCAGCCAGGACGCGCTTGAAAGCCCGTCCGTCGCGCCAAGCCGCCACCTTGCCGATTGTCAGCCAATAGCGATGGGTGAGGATGCATCCCTTGGGAAAGCCGGTGGTGCCCGAGGTGTATTGGATGTTCATCCGATCGTCGAGCCCGACAGTCGCCGCGGCGTTGAAGTCGCTGCGTTGCCCGGTCGAAAGACCGGACCACGCGGCGAAATCCTGTTTGGCAGCGCCCACCACAAAAATCCTGCTTTCGGCAAGGTGCCCCGGCCATCGCGCCAAGCCGGCCAAGCCGGCCAGGCAGTCTTCGTGGACGATCAGCCACTCGACGTCGCCGTTGTCGATCACGTACGCGATCTCCCGCGGCGTATAGGCGATGTTCATGGGGATCATCACCGCCCCGAGCCGGGCGAGGGCGAGCGATGTGATGGGAAAGGCCGCCATGTTCGGAAGCATCACCGCGACATGGGTGTTCTTGCCGATGCCGACGGCCGCCATGCCGTTGGCCAGGGCATTCACGCGCGAGCGTAACGCGGAATAGGTGATCGTCTCGCCGGATTCGAAGAAGTTCAAGGCGAGCTGGTCCGGCGCGTCGCGCGCGGCTTCATCGAGCAACGCGCCGATATTGCCGGGCAACGGCTCGGCTTCGATCTGCCGCCGGCGATCCTCGAGCGGCGGAACCCGGATGCTCAGGACCTCGCTGCGCGACATCTTTATCGTCCCCCAAGGGCACCGGCGCTGAAACAAACTTACCGGTTTTTATCAGATAAAACATTTGTTTCGTCAAGCGGCGGGCAAGGCCGCCCCGGCGTCGGCGCGGCGGGCGTTGGGTTATCGCTTCGATTTGTCGCGCCAGTACACGCCGAAGCGGTCGCGGCGCTGGAATTCCTGCTTGACGCGGTCGACCGCCGCTTTGCCGCCCCGCGCGACCAGCAGGCACACGAAGCATTCCAGCAGCGCCATTTTCGGCACCAGCGACTGATAAAACGAAGGCCCCGTTGTCGGCACGACGAACACGTGCCGGCCGTTGCGCGCGATGGGGGACAGGCTGTTGTCGGTTATGGCGATGATGCTCGCGCCGGCGGCGGCTGCATAGTCGACGGCCCTTACGGCATCGGCGGCATAGGGCTCGCCGCTCATCGCAAGGAGCACGTCGCGTGGGCCGATATCGCCCAGTTCGTCGATCAGCATTCCCATGCGGTCCTCGAGCAGAATGGTATTTTTAGCGAACGTCTTCAGGACATACGCGAAATAGAACGCGGCGGCGTAGTTGGCGCGCATTCCTAGGATGTAGATGCGTTTTGCGCGCGCTAGGCAAGCCCCGGCCGCCTCGACGGCCCCGGGCGAAATTCCAGTGAACAGCTCCTGGATGTTGCGCAGCTGCAATTCGCCGGCGTTGCGATAGACTTTCTCGAAGGCGTGGCCGCCCTTGTAGGACAATAGAGACTCCGCGTCCGCGGCGTATCTCGCGCTGCCCATGCCGGAATGCATGGCGGCACGGAACGCGTCGCGGAAACGGTTGTAGGTGCCGAAACCGAGCTGAACGGCCAATCGCACCATGGTCGCCGGGCTCACCCCGGCGCGGACGGCGACGCGCCGCAACGGATAAAGCGCGATATAGGCCGGCTCCTTAAGCGCAAATCGAGCGGCGGTTCGCAACTGGGAACTCAACGAGGGATAGGCCGTCTGAAGCCGATCCCGTATGGTCGCAAGCTCCGTCATGATGCCTCTTGCCAACCCGCACTTGCGGCGGCGGTTCGCGCATATTGCCGATCGCCCGGCCATTTCGCGCGTTCTGCGCCCGTGCAGGAGCCACGTTGCCCCAAAAGCGCTATTGGCCGCAACGTCAGCGCCCGACCTTGCGACCAATGGATTGGCAGTTAGTAGCGTCGCAATAGAAATGGTTGCGCTTGAATGAATTTTTGAGGTTCGCGTTACCGCCCAGGGCTATCAGCTGGTGAAGCCGCCGCTGGTGGAATTCGAGGAAATGCTGCTCAGCGGCACCGGCGCGGCGACCGGCGCCAGGCTGGACGGAAGGCTGGCGCTGCGCCGAACCCGGCCGCGGCCCCGGGCGAGCTGTGACGGAAATCGCGATCGAGGAATTGGCGGAGAGGGTGAGATTCGAACTCACGGTACCCCTCACGAGGTACAACGGTTTTCGAGACCGCCCCGATCGACCACTCTGGCACCTCTCCGCGCGTCGTCCGGTCGGGCCCTTGGCGGGCGGGGCGCGACCCTAGCCAAGACCGGGGTAAGCCGCAAGCACGGGATTGGCCCATGGCCGGCCTTCGGCGCGATTGCCCCAGGCCCAGGAAATCTATAGACAATCGGCTGGAAATGCCGGCGTTCGGGCCCCTGATAAATGGCTCCGGGCGCGAACGGTTCAATCCCCAGGGGAA
>JAHFPH010000082.1 GCA_023266845.1 Rhodospirillaceae bacterium | reverse complement strand
GGCGTCGCGGCCGGAGGGGCCAAATGCTCGATTCTCCTGGCGGATTTGCATGTCGCGTTGCGCCGGGTCTTGTTGTCCGCGGCGGCGATTGCTGGCTCGCGATCTCGCTTAATGCGTTGGTATGAAGAATTGGTAAGCGCCATAATCCATGCGCGCAGGCTTAGGGAAGTCGCCTCGTGGCTGCCGGCGTCGAACAACGTGCCCTGCCCGCTTGGCGATGCGACGGCCGATAATGTCGGGCGCGGGCGCCGCATGGCGGGGTTTCATTTGTTGGAGTCCTTCAATTCGATTCCCATGCGCTGGTCGGCGCCGGCTGCGATCATTGAGTTGGCCGTTCCTTTCAAATGCGTCGGCATCGGCATTCATTGCGCGCCCGTCCGGCCACCGCTGTCGCGCCTGCGGCCGATGTTCTTTGTCAACGAGGTGCCGGTTCCGGCGAGTCACATCGAGCTTTCGGACTATTGCGCCGTTATATCGCTGGACCGGACACCCTCGAGTATTCTGCGGCTGGCCTGGATTTGCCAGCCATTGAATGAGCCGCGGAATGGGCGCCGGCTGGGCCTGCCGATCTTTAAAATATCCGTCAACGAGCCGCCCAAATAATTCCTGCGATCGTTATCGGTCAATTGTAACGCAAGATGCCTGCGCGATAGGCATGGTGGCAAACTTGATGCAGCAGATAATAGCGTCGCAGCCGCCGAGATATCTCAACGGGGCTGGGGACCCGCCCAAGATAGCGCCGGTGAAGCCTTTCCATCTCCTCTTTGCCGACCGTCGACAGGAGCGTGGTGGTCTTTTGGCGCTCGTGCACGCGGAAGAAACTGATGAATCGAGGCAGGCGCACGATCCGCGCCTTTGCGGCAACGCACCGCAAAAGAAAATCCCAATCCAACGCAAATTGGAAGGTGACATCGAATTCGCCCACCCGGCGCCAGAGCGACCGGCGCCAGAACAGCGTTTCCTGTGGCACAAAATCGGCCCACAACAGGGCATCGTCGGAATGGGGAGGAAGGATCCAACGGCCGACCTCGCGGTCGTTTTTGTCAATCGTGATGCGGTGCGCGTAAATCGCGTCGACATCGGGGTGCCGGGAAAAATACTGCGCGACATAATGCAGGGCCCCAGCGGCCAACATGTCGTCGGCGTTGATGTAGGCCATGATTTCGCCTGAGGTTAGGCGAAAGGCGCGGTTGACGGCGTCAGCCTGACCAGCATCGGGCCCGAAAACTTGCGTGAGCCGGCCCGAGTACGCCGCGAGCACTCGAGGGGTCTCATCGCACGATCCGCCATCCTGAACGACGTATTCGAGTCGTCGGTAGCCTTGATCGAGAATGCTCTCTATGGTTCGGCCGATGAAGCAGCCTTGGTTAAGCGAAGGCGTTACGATGGATATTGAAAGCGGTTCAGTCGCCGGGTAAGGACGAAGAGGGAGGCGCGGCGGCGCCAATTGTCTTGGCGGATAGTGAATGAGCCTCCAGAGCTTTGGCTTCTTTTTTTCCCGCAGCCAATCGACGACTTGCCGCATGGGTTTTGGGAGCCGATCGCGAATCCGGTTCAAAAGCCGCAGCCGCCAGCCCCGCACTTGGCATGCCAGGGCCGTGGGTAGCCGCCGGATGCCTCTGAGAATTGGATGGTGCCGATTGTACAAGAAAGCCCGTTGGGTTTGAGCTGAGACCGATGGGCCTGCGCGGCCCGCGCCGTTCCGGTGGCGGAAAAAGGTCACCCTAGATAGCCAATAGGGGGAGAGAATAAACGATTCGCCGCATAACGGGCAAATAAGGATATGGTTGCGCTATGTTGTGCAATTTGAAAATATCAGTGTGACTCATGGCTACCGTCGCGCAGATAACCAGCCTCCCATGGGTTGAGCGGTGCGCCTTGACGTAGCTGGAGACGATGGCCAGGCCGTCTGGAACGGCGCGCGTGGCAGCCAGCGCGGCGAATATCCGGTCGGCCGCGGGTCGGAATAACGACCGAAAGCGTCGGCGTTCATCTCCTTGCTTCCATATGTTGGATCAACGACAAGTTACGCGGCGCCGTTGCGTGAAATCCGCGTCGGTTCGAGCTCGGCGCCACCAGCCATGAACATCGAATTGTCGCCATTCATCCACGCACAGAATGCCCTTACTGCGTAAGCAGAGGGTCGCCAGGACAGACGGCCCTGATAGGATACGAGCGCGCGGAAGGCGTGGAATATGTCGGTGGGCGTGCGTTCACGTAGCGCAAAAAACAGCAATCGCAAAATACTCTTGCCATACCTGATGCGGCATACTCGTCTAAGTGCAGGTGGCGCGGAAGGTTCGGCGAGCCAGCGAGTTGACAGCACCAAGGATTCTTCCGTGAGCTGCTTCATTGCTTGAGGCGAATAATTATGCGTGAGCGATGGCGGATGGATGCGGTAGCGGTACAGGAGTTGATCATTGTCTTTCCACCTGCACCCAACAAGTATGGCGCGTACCAGTAGGTCTCGGTCGGCAAGCAGTCGATAAGAAGGATCGTAGCCGTTCAGCTTGTTAAGAAACTCACGGCGGAAAAATTTGGCGTTTATGATCGGTGTTCCAAGAAGACCTGCATCGAACGAGAGTTGCCGTTGTTTTAGCCCGCGGCAGTCGCGCACGATCCGTCCGCCATCCGTGACCACCGCGCCACCGCAGAAAGCGTCGAGATATTCGTCTTCGGCGAACGCCTTCGCCGCGGCGGCAAGCGCGCCCAATTCGTATTCATCGTCGGCATTCAACTGACCGATAATCTGGCCGGACGAAATAGACAATCCTTGATTAAGCGATTCATAGACGCCCTGCGATCGCGCGCGAACAAGGCGAATATGCGGATAGCGCGCCAGGATTTCCAGCGATCCATCGGTTGACCCGCCTTCAACGACTATATGCTCGAGATTTTGGTATCCTTGATTTAATACGCTGTCCAGCGCGCGACGCAAAAATTGCGCGGCGTTTAAGCACGGCGTAATGATCGATATAGTGGGGCCGGTGGCTTGCATTTGCCGAACCATAAAAGGAGCGCGACATATCGCAGCTAGAATTCGCCAAGACGCCACCGTCCGCGGTCGAAATCGAAGTCACACGTCAGGGCGGAGTCGAATAGGCCAAGAGCAACGGCTGCGGGCCTAAGGACTCGGGGTAGGGCGCGACGCGCATAGATGCGTAAGCTCGCCAGAATCTTTCCATCGGGAATTCCGCCATCGCGTCGCAGCACCTCGGAGGCCTCCTGCAAGTAGAGTTCGCGTAGAGTAGCGCTCATCTGACCCGCGTGCTTGCGAAATGCGCCCAAGGGGGCCGTGACCGCGCAAAGTCGAGCAAGCGGGAAGAACCGCGCCCATAATTCGAAGTCGGCCGCGACGCGCAGCGTGGTATCCAGACGACCGCCCGCGCGCTCCCATAGGCCGCGACGCCAAAAGGTCGCCTCCTGCTGGATATGCCCGGCGTCTGGACCGGTACTGAAGCCGGGAAGGTTTTCACCGCGCAGAAATGAGTTGCGCGTGTAGCCGGGGCTTAGTCCCTGCTTGACGATGCGCCCTTCGGCATCGAGGAAGGTAATGATTCGGCTTGTCAGCCACTGGACTTCGGGCAGGCTGGTAAAAATATCGTCCACGATGCGAAGGCTATGTGGGAAGAGGTAGTCCCCCGAGTTAAGCCAGCCCATGATATCGCCGACGGTCATGGCAAAGCCCTTGTTGAGCGCATGATAGAGGCCATTGTCGACCTCAGAGACCCAATGCGACAATCGGCCGGCGCGCGCGGCGATAACTTCCTGGCTGCCGTCGGTGGAGCCACCGTCGATGACAACATAGTCCAATCCGCCATGGTCGGCGCTAAATATCGAATCCATTGTGGAACCCAGCCAAACGGCGCCGTTCAAATTGGGCGTGACGATGGATATGCGATTCTTCATTGATGATCGACACCGTGGCTGGAGAACTCCCGTGACGCCCCCGATCGCCTACTCGATCCTTTGCGCGCGGCGCGTGAGGATGCCAGCAAGAGTTTCTCTTCCTTGTCTTAGAACCATGGCAAAAAAAGCGGCATCGCGCCAAGGATAGACGCTGAACATGCGTAATAGAAGAAAAGCGGCGCGCTTTCGATTGTTGTCGTAATAGGCGGCGGCGGCCTCCTCCAAAAGCAGGCTTGACTCGAATTTTCGCCCATTCAGCCGCGACCTGGAATTCCAATAGTCGCCGTGAACTCGACGTAGAAGCGTTATTGCATTCAGCACGTCGGCGGAAGATGGATTGCTGTTTTTGTAGATCGTGGCCATGGGCCGGGAAACAAAGGCAAGTGTGTGATGCCGGGAAAAGCGCATTAGCCAATCCCAATCTTCAAGGCGTTGCAGCCGCTCGTCGAACATTGCCACTTCATTGAAGACACGCCGCGCGGCCATCAGTGTCGAACCTGGGCTAAGCACACAACCCCATAGGAGGCCCTCGGCGGAGATATGGCTCCGTTCGGGTAAAAAAGTCCGCGTAGTACCGTAGCGTTGATCGACAATGGTATATCCCGTAGTACAAGCTTGCATCTGCGATGAACTGGAGCGCAGCGTAGCGAGCTGCAGCTCCAGCTTTCGCGGTGCCCATTCGTCATCCGAGTCCAAGAATGCGACCCATTTGCCGCGCGCGTTGGCAATCCCTGTGTTGCGTGCGGCTGCCGGCCCTGCCCGAACTGCGTGGCGAATGACGCGAAGCCGAGGGTCACGCAACGCCTCGGCGGTGCTCTCGTCGCTAGACGCATCGTCGACGACGATTATTTCCAAAGGTGGAATTGATTGCGCCAGGGCGCTTGCAACCGCACGCCCAAGCGAGGCTCCCCCATTGAATGTTGGAATGACGACTGAAATTGCCTCCGGATCCATATAAAATATCGTACCCTGTTGACCGATCCCCTGGAACGGAACCGGGTGCGAACTTAGTTGAACGGCCGATTTGACGCCAGCGCCGTGTTGGCCGGCCGAGCGCCCGGCCACGGTCGAACGCATGCGTTCGACGGCGAGGCTTGCCACAGCACGGCCTTGGGTGCCGGCGGCTTGTAGCCCAGCGCGCTATGTGGGCGGACGGTGTTGTAGCGACGGCGCCAGGCTTCGATCGACACTTGGAATTTCCTCAGCGCGTAACTTTGGTGCCTGGTGTGGGTACCGAAAACTCGATTCACTTGAGAATCGATGGCGTGCCGAAAGGGACGCCGTTGGCAGGCGGCTGTAGGCGTGCGGCTCTGCGACGAAATAGAGTCGGTTTCTAAAAACCATTTCCCGCGGATTGCGTTTTCGGTATCCACAGCGGCCGGTGCTTGGCTGTGCAAAGTATCTCAACCCTGGTGCAGCTGAACGGTCTTGCGGCGCAAGACGGCGATGACCGCATCCAAATCGTTGCCCTGCGCGCGAATCACAGCCGCGATGTCGTCGCGGTGGGTGCGCGCCAAACTGACGCCGTTGATCCATAGATCGAAGATGCGAAAGCTTTCGCCGCGCTTAACCACGCTGATCATCGTGCGCATCGGTTCCGCTTCACGCGGCTTAAACCGCGCGAATACCAGAATGGTCTCATTGTCCGCCACGATCGACCAGTCGACATGGTTCAGGGTTTTTTCAGCCCTGGCCAGTTCTTCGTTCAGCGCCCCCGCCATTCCATCTTTGATGAGGCGGCTGGCGAACACATCTATATCGCCCGCAAACCAGCGTCGCAGGATCCGCGCATATGCGGCGGTCATGTAATCCTGCAGAGCATTGGAGAATTCCTTGCGTTGACTCTCGCTCGCCTGGTTCCAGTGGTTCCCGAGGACGTAGCGAACCACGGCGCTGAACTCGAATACCTCATCGGCGAGCAGCTTGCCGAACGCCAGACGGCGCTCATGGTCGGTGCCGGGTGAGGTAAGTATGTCGGTTGCCCGCTCAAGCACGCGCCGGAGCCATGCATCGCCCTTCGATAGCGCTTGACCGGCCGCTCGTTGGCGCAAAACGGGTGCCGCGAACGCAGCCAGGATTAGAAATAAAACGCGCCGCCGGCGCAAGGCGGTCACGGTTGATGGGTGAGATGGAAGCTGCCGCGGCACTGTTTGATAAGCGGCAGATTGAACACATCGAATGTGCCGGTCAGCTTGTCGTCTTTGATCTCGCCTTCGAACTGCGCATCGACGCCCGTGCCCTTGGCTCGTCCGATCTCGTCGACGGTGCCGGTCAATTCACGTGGAGGCCCAAGGGGACGCTCGTAAACGCCTTTCATCACGCCATTCGTAATCGTCAATTCCACCGGATTCGGCGTTCCAACAACACAGGTATACGTGCTGCCTTTCCACACGCCGTCGAACCGGGAAATCCCTTCCGGCTTGCGGGCCAACGCAGCCGCGACCTGCTCACTTCGCGGCTCAGCCGATAAGGGCGTTGGCGCGGGCCCAGCCGGCGATACTGTAGGCGGCGTTTGGCGTGGGGGCGTCTCAAGCGAGGCCAATCGATTCTTTGCCAGCCCAACGAAGCGACCACGCGGAAACTGCCGCAGATATTCCCGAAAGTCGTTGGGGTCGCGGCTGTCCTTGACCGTATTCCAAAATGTCAATTCAACGGCGGCGTCGTCATTCTTGGCGGCGCCGGTGCTGGCGGGCCCCGCTTCTGGCGCCCCGCTCATGGGCAAAAAATAGAAATCGCCGGTCAGCGACGAGGATTCCCATGGCGTCTGCTGCTTCTTGGTTCGCTCGGCGACCTCGATGCGCACGCGCTTGAACACTTCCTCGGCCTTCAGATTGGGAATCGACAGCGCCCGCAACAGCGCGGTGGTGTAAACGCCATTCGCCCCGTCGCCGTCCGCGGCCACCGATCCGGGCGCGGTCGCATAGGCGATCAGCGTTCCCTGCGCTGCGTCCACTGCGGCAAGTCCGTGCGAAGCGCCGCGCATCCGGCGCTCGAACGGATTGTTGCGGCAGGCGTCGAGGATCACGAGACTGACACGCGTCTGAGCCTGTTCGAGTTCCGCGGTCAGCAAACCGACATCCACTGCCTGGAAGCCCAGTTCGCCTTCCGTCTTTAGCGACACATCGACCGGGATCAGGTAGTTGCGCCCGCGCGACTGGATGCCGTGACCGGCGTAATAGATCAGCGCCACCGATCCGGGCGAAAGCTTGCCGGTTAGTTCGCCGAGCGCCGCGCCCATCGCTTCGCGCGTCGCGTTTTCTCGCGCGATGACCTGGAAGCCCAATTCCCTGAGCTTGGCCGCCACCGCGCGCGCGTCGTTCACCGGATTCTTTAACGGCGCGTCCCTGTAGGCCGCGTTGCCGATGACCAGCGCGACACGCTTGTCGGCCTCGGCGCTGGCGGGCCCGGCCGAAACCGAAGCGGCGACACAGCCAATTGCCGCCAGGATCAATGCAAACGACCACCTTCGCATCATCGCCCCCGATGGCGCGAATAAGCGATCTATGAATATACACCGACTTTAGCCGCCGAGGAAGCGAACCGGCACCGTCTCGGTTTGAAATCTGGAGCGCAGCCCCTTGCGTGCGTCGAAAACCGGGCATTTGCGATTCGCCTGCGCCGGTCCGAGGTTGAAGTCGCGCGATTTCGGTCAACAGCAGCTGGGCAGCGATTTGGTGCCGGGCTGGCCGTACATTTTGAACTGCTCGATCACGGCGGCAACCGCCGCGTCGGACAGGATGTTTGGCTTGCCGATTTGCAGCGCACGCCAGTACTGGGCCGCCAGGTTCTCAACCTCGACCGCAAGCCACATCGCTTTTCTCAGCGTCGGCCCCGTGACGATCATGCCGTGATTGGCCAGCAGACAAGCGTTGCGCCCCTCCAGCGCCTTTAGTGCATTGTCGGCCAGTTCTTGCGTGCCGTAGGTGGCATAGGGCGCGCAGCGGATCGAATTTCCGCCGCCCACCACGATCATGTAGTGCACCGCCGGAATGTCCATGCCGAGGCAGGATAAAGTCGCGCAGAACATCGAATGCATATGCGCCACCGCGCCGACCTCGGGCTTCTTCGCCATGATGTCGCGGTGGAAGCGCCATTCGCTCGATGGCCGCCGCTTGCCTTCATGCGTGCCGTCGAGACGCATCGTCACGATGTCGGCCGGCTTCATCTCGTCGTATTCCATGCCGGACGGCGTGATGAGGAATCCCTCGGGCACGCGCGCGCTGATATTGCCGGTCACGCCCTGGTTCAGGCCGCGGCGGTTCATGCTGATGCAGGCGGCGATGATTTCGCGTCGAAGTGCTGCATGCTTCATGGAGTCCCCCGAATTCAAATCACCTGCGGGAAACGCCGCGCGCGCGGGCATTCCACCGGGCCATCCTTGGTGAGCCGGATGCCGGTCAACGTGCGCTCGGCCTTGCTGAGGCGCCAAGCCAGCATCTTCTGCGCCATTTCGAAGGCGCGGCCCGTATAGGCTGGATCGCCGGCGCGGTTCTTCAACTCGCCGGGATCGTCCGTCAGGTCGAAGAACACGGGCGGCAGCCCGCCCGCGAACTGGACATATTTGTAACGCGCGTCGCGCACCACGGCGATCGTGCAATCGTCCAAGGCGACGCCCAGCTCGCGCTCCGGCAAGTCGCTGGCCGAGTCGCGGAAATCGAGCTCCCAGAAGATTTCTCGCCGCCAGTTTCCGGGATTCTTGCCCATGAGGAACGGCGCCAGCGAACACCCGTCGCATTGCAGCGGCGGTTCGCCACCCAAAAGATCGAGAATTGTCGGCATCAGATCGATGCTGCCGGTGAATTCTTCGATCCTGCGGCCACGCGTGGAGTCCCATGCGGCGCCCGGAATACGAACGATCAGCGGGATATGGAAGGCCTGGTCGTAGAAGAATTCCTTACCCAGCACCCAATGGTCCCACAGCATCTCGCCGTGGTCCGTGGTGAACACGATCAGCGTGTTGTCGTATTTTCCTATGCGCTTCAGCGCCGCGACGAGGCGGCCGATATTGTCGTCCACCTCGCTCATCATGCCGTAATAGGTGGCGCGCAACTGACGGCGCGCCAATTCGTCCTCCGTATGGATCTTCGGGTCCAAACCCTCGCGGTCGCGGAAATATTTTCGCATAAAGGCGGCATAGGGATGCACCGCGGCCTCCGCCTCTTGCGTCGGCAGGGCGCGAAACGCCGGCACCTCGGCCGGGTCGTACATCTTGTTGTAAGGCTCGGACACGATGAAGGGCGGATGCGGCTGCAGGATGCTTAGATGCAGAAACCACGGCGCGGGCCGATGGGTCACGAAGCGAATGGCGTGATCGACGTTGAACGCCGTCTCGCTGTCCTTGGACGGATAGCAGGGCGGCGCGTAGGTAGGACCGCGCCTGCCGGCATCCGGATAGTTCGGCACCGGCGCGCAGGCCTGATCGCGCGTGCCGCCGACCTTGTAGCCCTTCTCGCGCAGGTCGGCGATCCAGGCATCGTCGCCCTCGCTGCCGGGAACCTGCTGGATGAACCCGGGCATGGTTCCGGCATAGGTGGCGAGCGCCGGGTCGGCGCGCGGCCGCTCGCGCGGATCGAGCGAGGTATCGGTGTAGCCGATCAGCGCCGGATCGTAGCCCAGCTTGCGCATCTCCAGCGCGATATTGGTGAACCGCGCGTCGAGCGGCGTGCCGTTGCGCAGCGAGCGATGGTTCATCGCGTACATGCCCGTGAGCAGCGAGGTACGGCTGGGCCCGCAGGGCGAGCATTGCGTGAAATGGTTGCGAAACAGCACGCCTTCGCCCGCCAGTTTATCGATGTTCGGCGTACGCATCATCGGATGCCCGACAGCCGACAAGCAATCGGCGCGCCACTGATCGGCGGTAATGAGAAGAACGTTCCAACGCGTTGACATGCGGTTTCCTAGCGAGTGTCGAGGTCAAATTCGCGCCGATGCGGGCGCGTTCGCCAACTTGTCGGCATGTTCGCGCGCGCCGGCAAGCTTCAGCACGCTGGCGTAGTGACAGGCTACCCGATGTCCCTCGCCTATCGGTGCGAGCGTGGGCATTTCGGCGCGGCACTTGGCGTCGGCATAGCGGCAGCGCGTGTGAAAGCGGCAACCCGGGGGCGGGTTGGACGGGTCGGGCCGCTCACCCGGCAACAGCACCGGACGCAGCGCGGCGTCGGGATCGGCCACGGGAATCGCCGACATCAGCGCCTCGGTGTAGGGATGCTTGGGCGTGTAATATAGGTCCCGGGTGTCCGCCAGCTCGACGATCTGGCCCAGATACATCACCGCCACGCGGTCGCAGGCATAGGCGACGGCGGCGAGATCGTGCGCGATGAACAGGTAGGTAAGCCCCAGATCCTCTTGCAGAGTCTTCAACAAATTCAAGACCTGCGCCTGGATCGAGACGTCCAGGGCGGAAATCGGCTCGTCGCAGACGATGAATTCGGGGCGCATCACCAAAGCGCGCGCGATGGAGATGCGCTGGCGCTGGCCGCCGCTGAAAGCGTGCGGATAGCGGCCGAGATGCTCGGCGTCCAGCCCGCAGCGCCGCACGATGTCGACGACGCGCGCTTCCAGATCGGCGCCCCTGGCAATGCCGTTGACCAGCAGCGATTCGCCGATGATATCGCGCACGGTCATGCGCGGGTTCAACGACGCATAAGGGTCTTGAAAGATCAGCTGCATGTGCCGCCAGATTCGCCTTAAGCCCCGGCGGTCCAGCGCGCGTATGTCCACATCCCGGCCATCGAGATGCAACGTCATTCGCCCATCGGTCGGCTCGACCACGCGCAGCACGGCGCGGCCCAGCGTGGTCTTGCCCGAGCCGCTTTCGCCCACCAGCCCCAGCGTCTCGCCGCGGCGGATATCGATGCTGACGCCGTCCACGGCGCGGACGTGCCCCGTGACGCGCCCGAACGTCGCGCCCGACTTGATCGGAAAATGGACGCGCAGGTCCTCGATCTCGAGCAACGCGGTCATGCCGGCCCCGCCCCCGAAACGGCATGGCAACTGACGGCGTGCCCGGCGGCGACATCGCGCGGCGCGGGAAACTCGCGTTCGCAGATGCCGGCGATGAATGCGTCGCAGCGCGGATGGAAGGTGCATCCCGTGGGCAGGCTATAGAGGCTAGGCACCGCGCCGCGAATCGGCTTCAGGTCGCGCCAATGCCGCAGGCGCCCCAGCTTGGGCACGGCGCGCAGCAGATTGACGGTGTAGGGATGCCGGGGTCGATGGAAAATCTCGCGCACCGGCCCGGTCTCGACGATCTTGCCGGTGTACATGATCGCCACGCGGTCGGCCATCTGCGCGACGATGCCCAGGTCGTGGGTGATGAAGATGATCGCCATGCCCAATTCGGCTTGCAGCCGGCGCATCAAATCCAGCACCTGGGCCTGGATGGTGACGTCCAGCGCCGTGGTCGGTTCGTCGGCGATCAGCAACGCCGGACCGCAGGCCAGGGCCTTGGCGATCATCGCGCGCTGGCGCATTCCACCCGAGAATTCGTGGGGATAACGCTCGACCGCGCGGATCGGATCGGAAATCCCCACCTTGTCGAGCAATTCCGCGGCGGCCTCGCGCACCGCGGCGCCCCGCAGGCCGCGATGCAGTTTCAGCACATCGCCGATCTGGCTGCCGATGGTGTGCAGCGGCGAGAACGAGCTCATCGGCTCCTGGAACACCATGGCGATGCGATTGCCGCGTATCTTGCGCATCTCGGCGCCATCCGGCTTGAGCCTTGCCAGATCGACCGCCGGCGCGCCCGGATCATGCTTGAACAGGATTCGCCCCGAGACGATCTGCAATTCGCGCGGCAGCAAGCGCAGGACGGATTGCGCGGTGACGCTCTTGCCCGAGCCGCTTTCGCCGACCAGCGCCAGCACCTCGCCGGGCTTCACATGAAAGCTGATGCCGTCGATCACGCCGATATGCCCGCCGCGCAACATAAGATTGATGCGCAGATCCTCCGCCGCGATCAGGTAGTCGCCGGGGGCCGCTGTCATTTGGCGTAAGGGTCGGCTGCGTCGCGCATGCCGTCGCCGATGAAATTGAAAGCAAGCGCCGCGACGATCACGAAAATGCCGGGAATCAGCAGCCAGGGCATATGCGCGATGGAACGGATGTTCTGCGCGGCATAGAGCAGCACGCCCCAGCTTTCGGCCGGTTCGCGCAAGCCCAGGCCGAGAAAGCTCAGCGAGGTTTCCGCCAGCAGCACCTCGGGGAACGCGATGGTCAGGTCCACGATCAGGAAGCTTAGGAACGAAGGCAGCAGGTGCCGCCCTATCAATCTTGCGTCGGAGCAGCCGCTGAGGCGCGCGGCGATCACGAACTCCTCCTCGCGCAGCGCCAGCAACTTGCTTCGCACGGTGCGGGCGAGATGCGTCCAGCCGATCAGCGCCAGAAGGATCGTGATCGCAACATAGACCTGCAGCGAGGTCCAGTCGCGCGGCAGCGCCGCGCTCAAGGCCAGCCACAGCGGCAAGGTCGGTATCGAGCGGATGAACTCGATTAGGCGCATGATCAAAAGGTCGGCCAGGCCGCCGAAATACCCGGCGATGCCGCCGATGATCGTACCCAGGATGAAGGAGACGGTGACGCCGACGATGCCCACCGACATCGATACGCGCGTGGCGTACATCGTGCGGCTGAACTGATCGCGCCCCAGATAGTCGGTGCCGAAGAAATGAACGAAACCCTCCTTGACGCCGAACAGATGCAGATCGCTTTCGATCAGGCCCCAGAGCTTGTACGTGTCGCCGCGCACGAAGAGCTCGATGGGCCACATTTTCTGCTGATCCACGGCCGGCAGCAGGCGCAGCGTCACCGGATCGCGCTTGTTGACGCGCGCATAGACGAAGGGCCGCGGATGGAAGCCGCCCTGGGAGTCGACGAAGTGGATCGGCATGGGCTCGCCGCCCAGGTAGGTCTTGCTGCGTTGCAAGGGGCTGTATGGCGCGATGAATTCGGCGAACACGGATATGAACAGCAGCAGACCCAGCACGCTGAGGCCGATCACCGCCATACGGTGCCGCTTGAAGCGCCACCACATCAATTGCCACTGCGACGCCACGTCCGGGCGCTGGAAATTCCCGGAAACGCGGCCGAGCGTAGGCGAGATTGCGGTCATGTCATCTTGATCCGCGGATCGAGCAGCACCAGCAACACGTCCGATACGAACGTGCCCAGGATCGTCAGGGCGCAATAGATGAACACCATGGCGCCGGCCAGCGGCATGTCCTGGTTAAGCAGGGAATGCAGGAACAGCGGCCCGGTATCCGGCAGCGACATCACGACGCCGACGATCGGCGCGCCCGAGATCACGAAGGTCAGGCGCCAACCCAGTGTCGCCACGATCGGATTCAGCGCCATGCGCACGGGATACTTGAGCAGCAATCTTAGCGGCGACAACCCGGCGGCGCGCGCGGCCACGACATACATTTTCCCCAACTCGTCCAGCATCAGGGCGCGCATGGAGCGCACCAGGAACGCCGTGCCGGCCGTGCCCAAGACGATCACCGGCACCCACAGATGCTGCAGGAAGTCGACGAACTTGCCCCAGCTCCAGGGCGCCTCCTCGAATTGCGGCGACAGCAGCCCGCCGACGCTCTGCCCGTACCATTGCTGGCCCAGATACATCAGCACAAGGGCGAGCAGGAAATTCGGCGTGGCGAGTCCGACATAGCCGACGAACGAGAACGCGTGATCCGTGATCGAATACTGCCGCACCGCCGAGTAGATGCCGATGGGCAGCGCCACGGCGTACATGAACCCCAGCGTGGCGAAGGCGAGCGCGAGGGTGAACGGCAGGCGTTCGGCGATCACGTCGATCACCGGCCGCTTCCATTCGAAGGAATGGCCGAAATTGCCGCTGAGCACGATGTTGGAGAACCAGGCGAGATACTGCTCGTGCCAGGGCTTGTCGATGCCCAGGAACCGGCGCATCTGCGTCAGCTCCTCCTGCGACACGAGGGCGCCGGATTGCTGCTTCTCGGTCAGATAAGCCTCGGCATAGTCGCCCGGCGGCAACTGGATCACCACGAAGGCCACGACCGATACCAGCCACAGCGTTACCGCCATGCCCAGCAGCCGTTGAAGCAGAAAACGCAGCATCGCCTAGGGCGACCGCCTCCCCTCGATGATCCCGCCGCCCGCCGGCACCGGGCTTAGCGCGCGAAGTACCATTGGTCGGGGCGGAACGGATAGGTGCGGGCGTAATTATAGTGCTGCACCGTCCAGTCGCGCACGTTGGCGAGCTTCCGCGAGACGATCGTGGGGCCCGGCAGGTCGCTGACCGTGCCGATGATCGCCATGTTCTCGAGGTTCAGCTTCACCATCTCCTTGCCGATCTCCATGTAGCGCGGGCTGCCCGGGGAGACGCTGCGCCATTCCCCTTCGAGCTCATACAGGCGCTTTACCCAGGGCGGCGGCTCTTCGCCGCGCGCGCCCTTGCTGATTTGCCATTCGCGCCATGCCGCGCCGAACAGCGGCGATTCCTCGCGGTAAGGCGGCATGTAGAGCTGCACGTCGCTGATCAGATTGGGCTCGAACGGCACGTCCCATTCCATCACGATGTCGGCGCCGCCTTCCTTGGCCTTCTGGCGGGTCAGCTGCGTGGTGATTTCCTTCGGGTTGACCTCGATGCCGATCGCACGCAGGTAGCCCTGCACAAGCTGTACGAAGCCGCTGGAGCTGAATTGCGAGCTGTACTCCCACAGAAGCGTCAGCGGCTTGCCGTCGGCCTTCAGGCGGATGCCGTCGGACCCGCGCTTCAGCCCCATTTCATCCAGCAGCTTGTTCGCCGCCGCCGGATCGTGCTTGATCATATAGGCGCGGTCCGCGTCGGTGACGAACGACACGTTCAGCGGCAGCGCCGCCTGGGGCTTGCCCAGGCCGAACCACAGCGTCTCGTTCAGCTCCACCCGATTGATCGCCAGCGACACCGCCCGGCGGAAACGCACATCGGCGAAGACCTGCCGCAATCCCGCGTCGCGATGCGTGATGTTGAACGAAATCGGATAGGCGGTCTGGCCCGGCGGCAGCGACAGACGATAGCCGCCCTTCGTCTCGTTCTCCTTCAGCACCGGATAGTCCGCCAGATCGATGCCCTGCGCCTTTTCATCGACCTCGCTGTTCAGCACCGCGAGCAGCGACAGCTCCTTGTTCAGGAATCGCTCGTGGTGATGGTCGATATAGGGAAGCTGGTTCCCGGCCGTGTCGACTTTGAAGTAATAAGGATTGGCGATGAAAATGCGCCGTTGCGTGTTGGTCTCGACCTCGAGGATATGGCTTTCGAGCGTCGGTCGCGTCAACGCGTGCGCCGGGATCGTCTCGGCGTCCTTCCACTTGTTCCAGATGCGGTGGAAATTCTTCACCCAGCCCTCTTGGCCGGCCGCCTTCGCCTCTTCCTCGGCCTTGGCGTTGTACTTGATGTGATACTTCGCATAGTGGTGCCTGGGCGCATACGCGGCGAAATACGAGCCGCCCGTGGCCAAGAGATGCAACAAACCGGGATTGGGCGCGGCGAAGGTCAGCCGCACCGCGGTCTCGTCGATCTTCTCGACTTCCACCGGCTTGCCCGCGACCACCCAGGAACTGGGCGTCGTCGGATGCAGATCCTTGTTCTTGATGATGTCCTCGAAATAGAACACCACGTCGTCGGCGGTGAACGGCGCGCCGTCCGACCATTTATGGCCTTTGCGCAGCGCGAAAACGATCTGCTTGCGGTCGTCGCTCCAGGTATAAGACTTGGCGACGTTGGGCACGATCGAACGCAAATCGTCGCTCAAACGCACCAGGTTCACCTGACGCCAACTCAACACCTCGGCCGAGCCGGATTCCAGCGCGCGCGACAGGCCGCGCAGCGTGCCGCCGTACTTGCCGCATTCCTCGTAAGGCAGCACGACCAGCGGCTCTTGCGGCAGGCGCTTGTCCACCGTGGGCAGCTGCCCGGCTTTCACGCGGTCCGCGAATAGAGGATTGTCCTTGAACGTCAGCTTGGCGCCGAGCTGTTTTTCGATCTCGCCGAGCTCGCCCTGCTGCGGAAATTCCGTCTTCAGGCCTTTGTTGTCGGCGACGCTGGCGCAGGCGCTTGCCCGCGCTTCGCCGGAAACCGCCAACAAAAACATCGCCGAAATTGCGGCCAGCGCGCTCGATCGCGCGACCGGAATGCGATCCCCGTTCGACCCCACGGCAATCTCCCCTTTTACATATGCCCCCGCCGGCGGCTCGTTTCATGCGGCTTTCGAACCCCAGCGTTTTAATAGTATCAATCACTATTATGATCGTCTATGAGCGAGTTGTGGATTTTTATGATTGATATGCTATAAGCCCGGCTTTCAAGGCACTTAAAGGTAGGCGCCGATGGGTATTTCCCCCGCCAAGAGCCGCAATCCGATCGCCCGGCGGCGCACCTTGCGCCGCGAGTTGGCGGTGCGCGGTGCGGTTTCGGTGGCCGAGCTCAGCGACATTCTTGGCGCATCGAGCGCCACGATCCGGCGCGACCTCGACGCACTGGCGCGCGAGGGCGTGGTCGAGCGCGGTTATGGCGGCGCAGCGCCGCGAGCCGCGCGGCCGGCGGAAGAGGCGCTTGCGGTCCGCGAACAAAAGAACGTCGAGGAAAAACGC
>JAHFPH010000081.1 GCA_023266845.1 Rhodospirillaceae bacterium | reverse complement strand
GGCGTTGTAGCCCTGCGCGTTCAACTCGCTCTGGACCTGGGCGGTCAGGTCAGCGCCGGATGTCGCCCGAGCCGAGCTTTTCTTGTCTTCGTTGCCGATCACGTGCCCGGCTCCCGCGCCCACGCCCGCGCCTAGCAGGCCGCCGACCACGGCGCCGACCGGTCCACCCAGCGCGAAGCCGATGCCCGCGCCGCCGCCGGCGCCCGCGCCCGCGCCCAACAGCGTGCTGTCCTGGGCGCTCGCCTGAGGCGCGCCCGCGAACACCAGCAGCGCCGCGCCGAAAATCGCGCCGAGCCCCTTCACTGCGATACGGTGTTTAATCATGATCATCTCTCCTTTGTGTAGGAAAGTCCGTCGATCCCCCGGTGTTAGAAGTGGGTGGAGTCTACCACCGCCGGGCTGCCGCTGGACTGTGACGACCGTCACAATCGGGTGGGGCCGCAACCATTACTTAACCATGCGGCGAAATTTGGGCACCCTGACGTAAGTGCATGAATGCGCTTGTTTTGCAGCCCGGCGCGACGCCGGCTCGGCGCCGCCCAGCGCCCGCCGGGCGCTTGTGCCGCCCTGTGGATTATCGGAAGATCGCCGCCAACAAGCTGTCAACGCGGCGTCGAACGCCGCGCCAACCACAAGGGGGAAGGCCATGCTGCGTTTCATGCCGACCGCCGTTTCGGCGGCGGTCAGCGTCTGACCCGGGCGTTCGCTCGACGCATGGCGAAGCGAAAGCCCGGGGCTGCGCTGAAACCGCGGTCCCGGGCGCGCGCGCGGCGAAAAGCGGCGCCCGTGCTCCGGATCGCCATCGCCGGGTTCGGGGCCATCGGCAAGGTAGTGGCGCTGAAGCTGGACGAGGGGATCCCGGGCCTGAGGCTGGTCGCGGTGTCGGCGCGCGATCTTGCGCGCGCGCGGGCGGCGGCTTCCACGCTCAAGACGAACCCCGCCGTGGTTCCGCTGGAAAAACTGCCGGCGCTCGCCGACATCGTGGTGGAGTGCCTGCCCGCGGCCGCCTTCGCCGCGATCGCGGAACCCGCGCTGAAGCTCGGCCGGACCCTGGTCGTGATCACCGTCGGCGCGTTGTTGAACCATCCGCATCTGACCGAACTCGCGCTGAGGCATGGTGGGCGCATCGTGGTGCCGACCGGCGCGCTGATCGGGCTCGACGCGGTGCGCGCCGCGGCCGAGGGCGAAATCCGCTCGGTGCGCATGATCAGCCGCAAGCCGCCCAAGGGCCTGGCGGGCGCGCCGCATCTGGTCCAGAACGGCATTCGCGTCGAGGGCATCGCCGCGCCGCTCAAGGTATTCGAGGGCAGCGCGCGCGACGCGGTGCTGGGCTTTCCCGCCAACGTCAACGTCGCCGCGGCCCTCAGCCTCGCCGGCATCGGGCCGGACCGGACGGTGATCGAGGTCTGGGCCGATCCCGGCATCGACCGCAACACGCATTCGATCGAGGTCGAGGCCGACAGCGCGCGCTTCTCCATGACCATCGCCAACGTGCCGTCCGAGGAGAACCCGCGAACCGGCAAGATCACGGCTCTCAGCGTCGTGGCCGCGCTGCGCAAGCTGGTAAGCCCGCTTCGCATCGGAACCTAAAAAGGGAATACCGCGCCGGTCCCAGGCGTTCCTGAAATGGGCGTGTTGCGCCCTGAATTCAGCCTGTTACTATGGCCGCAACATGAAGGGCGCAAAGCCCGGGTTAAGGAACAGGGGAGGATCGAATGCGCAGGATTCTGGCGGCTGTTCTGGCCGCCGGCTTGATCGCCGGCATGACCACCAGCATGACCGCGCCGGCCCAAGCCCAATACCCCGATCGCCCGATCAAGATGGTCGTACCGTGGCCCGCGGGCGGCGATACCGACAATATCTTCCGTCCCTTCGCCGTCGAGCTGCAAAAGGCGATCGGACAGCCGGTGGTGGTCGCCAATGTCGGCGGCGCATCGGGCACGGTGGGCGAGCGCGAGGCCAAAAACGCGCCGGCCGACGGCTACACGCTGTTCGCCGGGCACGATTACATGCATCTCGTGTTCTACGCCGGCATGACCGACATCAGCTACAAGGACTTCGAGCCGATCTGCCTGATCTCGGCCACGCCGTCGGTGCTGACCGCCAGCCCCAAGACGCCGTGGACCGATTGGAAGGGGTTGCTCGAGGACGCCAAGAAGCGCCCCGGCCAGATCACGGTCGGCGCCACGCTGGGCTCGACCAGCCACATTTTCCCGGCGCTGATCGAAAAGGCAGCCGGGATCAAGTTCAAATTCGTGTCGTATGAAGGCCTGGCCACGCGCATGAACGCGATCCTGGGCGGGCATATCGACCTGACGGACAGCAACCTGACGCAGAAGGGCAAGGTCGATGCCGGCCTGTTGAAGTTCATCGCTATCGCCAGCGAGAAGCGCAATTCCGAGATGCCCACCGTGCCGACGCTGAAAGAGCTGGGCTTGGACATCGTGTTCCAGGTGGTGCGCGGCATCATGGTGCCCAAGGGCGCGCCCGCGCCGGTCAAGGCCAAGCTGAACGACGCCTGCGGCAAGGCCGCCAACCAGCCCAGCTTCGCCGAGGCGATGAAGTTGCAGGGCACCACCGTCGCCTATCTCGACGCCGCGAGATACGCCAAATTCCTCGACAAGATGGACGCCGACAGCAAAGTGGTCATGACCGATCTAGGCCTGATCAAGAAATAAGCCCTCGCACATGCGCCTGAGCCGCGACGGCGTGGCCGGGCTGATCCTATTTGGGATCAGCTTGGCGCTGCTCGCCGACACGTTCAACCTGCCGCGCATGCCGCTGGTGCCGGTGGGGCCGGGATTCTATCCGCGCATCGTGCTGGTGTTCATGGCGGTCACCAGCGTGATTCTGGTGGCGCAGGATTTCCTCAAGGTTCGCGCGGCGGCGCCTTCGGCCTTGGCCGCGCCGGGACCGCGCCGGCGTTACGATCTGGTCGCGGCGATTTTCGCCGTCGTCGCCGTCTATATCCTCCTTTTGCCCTACCTGGGCTTCCGCATCTCGACGGCGCTGTTCGTCGGCGCGATGCAATGGGCAATCGAGCGGCCGCGCACATCAAGGCAATGGGCGGCGCTCGCCGCCGTGGCGATCGGCACGGTGGTCGTCAGCTATCTGGTGTTCGAAACCTATCTTCTGGTGCTGTTGCCGCGCGGCAGCCTGACGGGCTGGTGAGGATGTACGAGCTGCTCGGCCAGGGCATCCTAACCGTCCTGCAATTGAAATACCTGGTGCCGCTGTTCCTCGGCACGCTGGCGGGCGTGGTGGGCGGCGCGCTGCCCGGCGTCACCATCACCATGACCATCATCGTGATCCTGCCCTTCACCTTCGGGCTCGACCCGCTGCAAGGACTGTCGGCGATGACCGGCGTTTATGTCGGCGGGTCGGCGGGCGGCCTGATCACGGCCTGCCTGATCGGCATTCCCGGCACGCCCTCGGCCATCGCCACCACCTTCGACGGGTTTCCGATGGCGCGTAAAGGCGAGCCGGGCAGGGCGGTGTGGCTGGGCGTGTGGGCGTCGTTCCTCGGCGGCCTCTTGGGCGGTGCGTTCCTGATTCTGACGACGGGGCCGCTCGCCGCCATCGCGCTCGAGTTCGGGCCGTGGGAATATTTCTCGCTGTTCGTCCTGGCGATGGCGATGGTGGCGGGGCTGGCCGAGGCGTCGTTCGTCAAGGGCTTGATCGCCACCGCCATCGGGCTTCTCATCACCGTCATCGGCAGCGATCCGATCACCAGCGTGCCGCGCTTCGCCTTCGGGTCGGCGTTTCTCAACGACGGGTTTCCGTTCCTGCCGGTGCTGATCGGCATTTTCGCCTTCGCGCAGATCATGACCGATCTGGAGAAGCTGGGGCATCCCAAGCCCGAAGGCACGATGGAAGGCGCCAAGTCTCTATCCGTCTCGCATCTCAAGGTGATCGGCGAGATCCTGGGTCGGCCGTTCCTTTTATTGTGGTCGACCTTCGTCGGCATCGTCATCGGCGTGCTGCCGGCGATCGGCGGCAGCGCCGCCAACATGCTGGCCTACGATCAGGCCAAGAAATTCTCCAGGCGGCCGGAAAAATTCGGCACCGGAATCCCCGAAGGCATCATCGCCTCGGAATCCTCGAACAACGCCAATGTCGGCGGCTCGCTGGTCACGATCATGGCATTCGGCATTCCCGGCGACGCGGTGACCGCCGTGATGCTCGGCGCCATGACCATCCACGGCATCCAGTCGGGCCCGCTGTTCGTCGTGCAGCACGCCGGGCTCGCCTATGGCATCTACGCCGCCTATATCCTGGCGCATCCCTTGATGGTGATGATCATCGGCGTCGGCGCGCTGTTCATCCTGAAGATCACGTCGGTGCGCCTGGCGGTGCTGGCGCCGATCGTGCTGGTCTTATGCGTGATCGGCGCCTATGCGCTCAATAACACCATGCAGGCCGTCTATGTGCTGCTGTTGTTCGGCGTGGTCGGCTATGCGCTGGTGAAGACCGGCTTTCCGTTGGCGCCGCTGATCCTGGGCCTGATCTTGGGCGACCAGATCGAGATCAACCTGATCCGCTCGATCATGACCGACGACAATCCCTGGCTGTTCATCACGCGCCCGATTTCGGGCGGGCTACTTTTGTGCGCGCTGATTTCGGTCGTGCTCGCGGTCTGGCAGCATGTTCGCCACCAAAAACGGATGGCCGCGGAGGCAGACACGGATTTCTGAGCTTGCGCCATCCGCGGCGCGGGTGAGCCGACACTCTGGTCGGCTGATTCGCCGTACCGTCGCACTTCCGGTTCCTTCCCAGGGCTTTCGGGTAAGGCGAATATGCGGTTTCTTCGTGCGGGCTTGTCCGGTCGGAGCGATGCGCTAATTTGCCGGCGCGAACGACGGACCACGAGGGTCGCATGAAAAGAATCTTCGCCATCGCCGCCGCGCTTGCGCAGCTTGCCGTGCCCGCCCTGGCCGCAGGGCCCTGCGACGGGCGCTATGACGGCGTTTTGACCGTGCAGAGCGACAAAGGCGCCACCGCCACGCCGCTGACCTGGACCGTGCACGATACCAAGCTCTATGGCGGGTTCGAGGGGCCGGCCGGGCTCTATCTGATCGAGGGTACGATCGACGCGCGCTGCACGATCGTCTCGGGCGCGGCCAGCGACTATGTCGCGGGCGAGCCCATGCCGGTGATCGGCACCGTGACCGAGGGCATGTTCAAGCATAACGGCCCGGTGCGCGTGACCTACCGGATGCAGAAGGAATAGTGGCGTCCTAGGCTGCGAGTGCGCCAATCCGCCACTCGGCGACGCGATAGCCGCCGCCGTCGCGCCGCCAGCGCACGAGCCCGGCCGGCGCGCCTTTTTCCGGCAGCGCCGGCTTGCCCAAGAGCTTCAGCGGCAAATCGCGCGCCATCGCCACCGCTCCCATGAACCCGATGCCGAGCCACTCGCCCATGTTATTGACCGCGCGATCGAGGGTGAGGGCGGAGCCCGCCAGGCGCGTCGTGCCCGGCAGGCACGGTGGGTCGTCGCCCTCGCGCCTGATCTTGACCGGCCCCAGCGTGTAATCGCCGGGTCCCGCGGCGGCGGCGGCGGTGGCGTCGGTCACCAGCACCGTGCGCCCGAAACCCTTGGCGCGCGCATAGACGCGCAAGGTCGCGGGCGGCACGTGCAGGCCGTCGGCGATGAACGAGGCCATCAGCCGGTCATCCGCCAACTGCGCCAGAATCACGTTGTCGGTGCGCGGCAGGATATACGGCGTGCCGTTTCCCAGATGCGTCGAGAGCGTGGCGCCGGAAGCTGCCGCCGCGGCGACTTGCGCGGCGTTGGCGCCGGTATGGCCTAGCGCCACCGCGACGCCGCGTTTTTGCGCATGCTCGATCAGCGCGATCGCTCCCGGCACTTCCGGCGCAAGGGTCAGCAGGCGTATGCGCCCGCCCGCCGCGTCGTTCAGCCGGTCGAACAGCGCCGCATCGGCCGGGCGCATCGCCTCGGCGGGATGGCAGCCGCGATAGCCCTCGACCGCCGACAGGAACGGACCTTCCAGGTGGTAGCCCGGCACCATCAGCCGCGCGAGCGGCGATGCTTGCGCTGCGCGTTCCAGTGCGCGGAAACTTGCTTCCAGCCGTTCAATCGCAGCCGAGATCAGGGTCGGCAGACAGGTTAGGCACCCGGTCGCGGCCATCGCCTTAAGCGCACGCTCGAAGTCGGCCGAACTCAGCGCCGGATCGTTGAAATCGACCCCGGCGAAGCCGTTGACCTGCAGGTCCACCAGGCCGAAGGTGACGAGCGCGCCATTCGCGTCCTTGGCGCGCGCGGCGGTTTCGATGCGCGCGACGTTTCCGGCGTCATCCAACGTCATCCTTGCGGCGCTGGTTGGACCGATGGCGACTTCGATCTGCGAAGCGGACATGAAACGCCCGGCGCTGTTGCGACCGGGCGCGAGTATAGGGCGAAAACGCGAAAAGGGGCGCCTCGCCGGTTTGGCCGGTGAACTTCAAATGCGTCGAGGCATTGGCGACTTGGCTCGCCAGGATCGCGCGCAACTCGTCGGTCGCCTCGCGCCATTGCTGGTCGTGCGCCGCAAATGAAAGGAGCCGGGCTTGGGTCCCGGCTCCTTCCGCCTCGACTAGACGCGTATGCGTCCGTTGTTTGCTGGGGTTATTTGCCGGCGGCGGCGGAAGACGAATTGCACCTTAGGTCCCCTCGCGAAGCTTACGCGCTTCGATCCGAAGGACCAGGACCATCCCGGGAGTTGAATTGTGTTTGCATCGAATTCTCTGTTTTAAGTATTCCGGTATCTTACCCACAGGGCCTGAAAATCCGCACGCGGTTAACCTTGTTCAGTAGAAGGTGCGTCGAAGTCTCTGATCTAAATAATATCTTCTAACCATCAATCGACGACACTTGGGCTACAAGGCAGGTAGGCCGCGCTTGTTGGCGCCGAAGCGCCTACCTAGGATGCGAAGGAACACGATTACCGGAGAGGACGCATGAAAAGCGCGGCCAAGGCGCGGCGAGGCAAGACGAAGGGCGTGGCTCTGGTGGTGCAACCCGACGAGGGCGAGAGCTTCTGGCAGCCCGTGCCGGCCAACGGCTATGCCGAGGCCAGGATCAGCAGGCGCAACGACAAGCGCATCACCAAATTCTCGCACGGCATCCAGGTGATCGCGCCGGGCTGTTACGTGCGCGACCACTCGCACGAGGCGAATGAAGAGCTGCTGTTCTTCTTCGAGGGCGAAGGCAAGGTGGTGATCGACGGCGGGCCCGCGGAGGGCGGCGCGGAGCACCCGATCCGCGCGGGCACCTCGATGTTCTTCGGGCCGAACCGCCGCCACACCTTCATCAACACCGGCGACAAGCCGATGAAGATGGCCTGGGTGATGATGCCCGGGGGGCTCGAGGATTTCTTCGCGGGCATCGGCCGCAAGCGCCGGCCGGGCGAGCCCGCGCCCAAGCCTTTCCCCAGGCCCGACGATGTGCTGGAAATCGAGCGCAAGACCGTCTTCAACCCGCCGCCGAAGAAGCCGGTCAATCGCTGATTGGGATTTACGGCGCTTTGCCCCTCGCCCGCGATAGCGGGAGAGGGAGGGACCCATCGCGTTAGCGATGGGAGGGTGAGGGCAATGAAGCTTTATTTCGTGGGCGTCATTCGCCCAGGGCTTCAAGAATCATCGTCAAGACGCCCTCGGTATTCGACAATACATCGTTGTTCCAAAACCTTAGGACGCGATACCCAAGCGCTTCTATGACGCCGGTTCTTGCGGCATCTTTCGCCGTCTGTATCGCATGCTGACCGCCATCAAGTTCGATAACTAGGCGATGTCCGATACAGGCGAAGTCGACAATGAAATGCCCTATCGGATGTTGGCGGCGAAACTTGAAGGCGGCGAGACGCCGGCTACGTAACGCCGCCCACAATCGGCGTTCCGCTTCGGTATGCTCGCGCCGCATGAGACGGGCATTGATTAGCGCACGCTTGGTTGTTCGAGCCATTCGGTGCTCCGGCGTTGCCCTCACCCGCCCGCCTTGCGATGCTCCGGCGGGCACCCTCTCCCACCTGCGGTGGGCGAGGGGCTTGGCTACAGCGCCTCGCGCGTCGGCACCACCAGCATCTGCGCCACGGTGACCGAGCGCGGCTGGTCCAGCGCATAGACGATAGCGCGCGCGATGTCGTCGGGGTCGAGTATGCCGGGAAAGCGTCCGTAATAGGCGTCGCCCCGGGCCTGGTCGCCGCCGAAGCGCGTGGCGGCGAACTCGGTGCGCGTCATGCCCGGCATCATCTCGATGATGCGCAGATCGGTGTCCTTGTAGTCGTGCCTTAAGCCCTCGGTGAAGCTGCGCACGAAGGCCTTGGTGGCGGCGTAAACGTTGGTGAGCGCGTATTGGCGCAGAGCGGCGGTGGAGCTCAGGTTCACCACGTCGCCCCGGCCGCGCCCGACCATCCCAGGCAGCACGGCGTGCGCCACGCGCATCAGGCCGATGATGTTGGTCTCGGCGATGGCGGCGAAATCCTCGATCCGGCCCTCGTCGAACTTCTTGCGTCCGCCCGTGTCGTGCCCCGCGTTGTTGATCAGGATGTCGATCTGGCGGTGCGAGCCGGGCAGGCGGTCGACGAGCGTGCGGCAGCCCTCGGCGTCGGTCACGTCCAGCGTGAAGGCGATGGCGCCTTTGCCCAGTTGCTTGGCGAGGGCCCGCAACGGCTCCTGCCGCCGCCCGGCGCAGATCACCTTGCAGCCGCGCTCGGCCAAGCGGATCGCCGCGGCCTTGCCTAGACCCGCGCTAGCACCTGTGACCAGCGCCACCGCGCCCCTAGCTATTCCGCTCTCCGCCATGGCCGCTTCCCCCTTGCCGTTTGCTATCAGGCGCTAGATTATCCCGGGCGATGGGCGCTTCAGAAGCGCGCTCGACGCGGGGATTGGGTGATGGAAAAGCAGGCTTTCGCGGGCGTCATGGCCCCGGTTTTGACGCCCTTCGGCAAGGATTTGCGGCCGGACGGCGCCAAGCTGGCGCAGTTCTGCAAATCGCTCTTGGCCGAGGGCTGCACCGCGCTGTCGCCGTTCGGCACCAACAGCGAAGCCAACTCGATGGGCGTGGAAGAACGCATCCAATTGCTGGAGCAGATCGTGGCGTCGGGCGTGGACCCGAGCAAGCTGATGCCCGGCACCGGCTCGTCGGCGCTGACCGACGCGGTGCGCGCCACCAGGCACGCGGTCGAGAAGGGTTGCGGCGGCGTGCTGCTGCTGCCGCCGTTCTATTACAAGAACATGAGCGACGACGGGTTCTTCCGATTTTTCGCCGAGGTGATCGAGCGCGTGGGCGACCAGCGCCTGAAGGTCTATCTCTACCATATTCCGCCGCAGACGATTCAGGGCATTTCGCACGACCTGATCGAGCGGCTGATCAACGCCTATCCGAACAACGTCGTGGGCATCAAGGACTCATCGGGCGACTGGAAGAACACCGAGGCGATGCTGAAGCGCTTCCCGGGCTTCGGGATTTTCGCGGGCTCGGAGGATTTTCTGCTGGTCAACATGCGCGCCGGCGGCGTGGGCTGCATCACCGCCACCGGCAACGTCAACGCGCGCATGATCCGCAAGCTCTACGACGGCTGGAAGCAGCCCAATGCCGACCAGTCGCAGGCCGAGATCTCGGCGATCCGCAAGACCATCCAGCGCCATCCCATGATCCCGGCGATGAAATCCTTGCGCGCGGCGTGGACCGGCGACGCCAATTGGCTCAACGTGCGCCCGCCCTTCCTGCCGCTGACGATGGCGCAAGGCAAGGCGCTGGCCGCCGACGTGGCGAAGCTCGGCCTCACCCAGCCCGAGATGGTGCCGGCGGAGTAGGGACGTGCTGGGGATGGCGGCAGTTCGCCGATCCGTTGTGCGAGCCGAACCCGTATCGTGAGTTCGAATCCTGTTTGTTCCAGCCCAGCCTAGCGCGGCGTCGCGTTTTCGAACGACAGGCGGCGCTGGCGCAGCGCTGCGAACGGGACCAGCCGGTGCGTTTCCTCGTCCCACAGCGTCAGGCGCAGGCACTTGAAGCTTTCCCACACGGTAAGCCGCTTGGCTTTCCACAAAGACGGGTTTTCCAGAAAGCACTCGCGCAGCCGGTAGTTCGGCACCTTGCTGGACAAATGGTGGATGTGGTGGAAGCCGATATAGCAGGTCAGCCAATGCAGCACGCGCGGCAGATCGTAATAGGAACTGCCCTCGAGCGCCGCGGCGTCCGGGCTCCAGTTCTCGCCGGTTTCCCAGTACGTCTCCGCGAACTGGTGCTGCACGTAGAACAACCAAACGCCGATGCTCGATGCGAGCAGCATCACGGGAATGAATCCAAACAGCAGCGGTTGCAAGCCCATCAAAAGCGCCACGATCGCGACAATCGCGGCGATCGCCGCGTTCGTGCCGAGCGCGCTGAACCAATTGGCCCAGCGGTGCATCTGCTGAGCCGCGGGAACGCGGTGACGCAACAGGAACTGAAACCCGGGCCCCACGCCCAGCATGATCAGCGGATGCCGGTACAGCCGGTACAAGAATCGGCGCAACCGATTGTGCTGCAGATATTCGCGCACCGTCATGGTCGTGATATCGCCGATGCCGCGCCGTTCGAGATTGCCCGAGCCGGCGTGGTGCGCGGCATGGCTTCGCTGCCAGTCGACATAGGGGGTCAGCGTCAGCACCCCCAAAAACGTGCCGAGCAGATTGTTCGCCCAGCGCGACTTGAAGAACGCCCGGTGGCCGCAATCGTGCTGGATCATGAACAACCGGACCAGCAACAGCGCCGTCGGCACGATCACCAGCAGCGCCGCCCAAACGTGATAGGCGAGGCCGACGAACAGCGCGGCCATCATCGCAAGGTAGGGCAGAACGGTGGTGAGCAGCTGGATCGTGCTGCGCCGCGTATCCGGCTTGGTATAGGGAGCGATCAACTCGCGCAACGAGCGCCCGCCCGCGACGGCGATCGGGTGATTGGAAGGGGCAGACGGCGTAGCAACAGTGTTTGCTGTGCAGGAGACGCGGGTGTTCGGCACTCGTCGAGATCCGTCTATGTTGAGGGGATTCCGCGCGGACAGGCCTTAGGCGTCGCTAAATGCGAAGCGAGCCGCACCATATACCCTGAAATCGACCGGTAAACCATGAAATTCGTCGTTGTCTCGGCCCGTTTCAGCGCGGCCAGCAGGCTTGCATGGCCGGTGATTCCTTTGCCGGCGATGTCGAAGGCGTGCCGCGATCGACGCTGGTGCGGATGAAGGACGACCCCATCGTAAGTTCGACTCCTATCCCCTCCGCCGATTAGTCTTCGACCAGCGGTATTCGGCCGCGCAGTTTCGCATGTCCGGGAGGCAGGGATGCTGGAGCTCGTGATCGAGCAGCGGCGGCGCGACATCGGTGGGTTCGCGGTGGGACGGGTCCTGCCCGTCGCCCAGCGGCGGATGGTGGGCCCGTTCATCTTCTTCGACCACATGGGGCCGATACGCTTTCCGCCTGGCATCCCATCGAACGTCGATGTGCGTCCGCATCCGCATATCGGCCTGTCCACCGTCACCTACCTGTTCGCCGGCGAGATCATGCACCGCGACAGCGTGGGCTCAGAGCAGGCGATCCGGCCGGGCGAGGTCAACTGGATGACGGCGGGGCGGGGCATCACCCACTCCGAGCGGTTCGAGAAAGCGCGCCGCGAAGGCGATGAGATGCACGGCATCCAGGCCTGGGTCGCCCTGCCAAAGGAAGACGAGGAGGCCGACCCTGCCTTCGCCCATCACGGACCCGACGACCTGCCCACCCACCGGGAGCCCGGCTTGTGGGCGCGGCTGGTGGCCGGTACGGCGTTCGGCGCCAAGGCTAAAGTGAAAACGCACTCGCCCATGTTCTACGTCCACTGGGTATTGCAGCCCGGCGCCAGGGCCGAGCTTCCCGCCGAATATCCCGAACGGGCGGCTTATATCGCGGCGGGCTCGGTCGAGGTCGGTGGCCGGGCCTTCGAGGCGGGCCGCATGCTGGTCTTCAAGCCGGGCGCGCCGGTGCCATTCACGGCGCTGACCCCGGCCACCGTCATGCTCTTGGGCGGCGAGCCGCTGGGCGAGCGCTTCATCGAGTGGAACTTCGTCTCCTCCACGAAAGCCCGCATCGCTGAGGCCAAGGCGGATTGGCGCGCCGGACGGATGAAGCTGCCGGATCTCGACGGCAAGGAATTCATCCCCTTACCCGGCGACCCGGCGGAGTAGGGTGTCGCTCATGAAGTAACCGCGGGTTAGCTATTTCCTTCCAGCCGCCGCAAGATTCGGTCGAGCGCGGGCGCGAGCGCTTGGAACCATCCCCTGGTTGCGAGTTCCTTCATCACCTGTTCGTTCAATCCGCCCGGCGTTTGCGCGTGCGTGGCGAGCGCGGCCGGCGGCTCGGCGCCCGGCTGCTCGGCGATGGCGGCCAGCGCGTGGAACGTGGCGGTGGCAAAGGCGGTCGCGGTTTCGGCGCTGGCACCGTTCGCCGCCGCCCATTCCGCCGACTTGGCGATGAACCCGTAATAGGGCGCGAGCAGCGCGGTCAGGCTCCACAGCGCCAGGAATTCGCGGCGGTTCTTGACCGGGATCGCCGTGCCCAGCGGCTTCAGCAGCGCCTCGACCTCGGCGTCCCTGGGAAAGAACATGGTCGGGCCGATGCGCAATTCGACCGGCGGCATGACGAAAATCCGCGCGGCGAGACGCCCGGGCTTCACCGCGCCGTCGATCCATTCGTCGTCGACCGGTGCGATCAGGCTCAACACGCGCTGGTCTGACTTGAACTTCAGGGCCGCGATCACCTCGCGCGCGTCTTGCGGCCGCACCGCCAGGACCACCCAATCGCTGCCATCCACGACGGCCTGGTTGTCGGCGGCCACCGTAACTTGCTCGTAGCGCTTCGCCAGCGCCGCGGCGGTCTCTGCATTGCGCGGCGAGACGACGATTTTATCGATTTTATCTGGCGCTTGGGGCGCGCCGCACAGGCCCGCCGCCATCGCCGCCGTGATGTGGCCGGTGCCGATGAAGCCGATGGTCGTCATATTTTCGTCATGCCCGGACTTGATTCGGGCATCCACGCCGATCTGCTTGGCAAAATAGAAGCGTGGGTGGCCGGGTCAAGTCCGGCCATGACGAATGGAGAAAAATATCCGTGCACGAGCTTCTCAAATCAACTGGAACCCGTGCGCATAGGGGTCGCGGTCGTCGACGAAGATCGTGTTGATGCCGGTCACGCGCGCCCAGCCGCCGATGCTCGGGCGAATGGCCGCGTGGTTGCCGACCGTCGTCGTGTCCTCGACGCGGCCGTGGAACAGGCTGCCGATGATGCTTTCGTGGACGAAATCGTCGCCCTTCTTGAGCTTGCCCTTGGCCGCGAGCTGCGCCATGCGCGCCGAGGTGCCGGTGCCGCAGGGGCTGCGGTCGATCGCCTTCTCGCCATAGAACACGGCGTTGCGCGCATGCGCGCCCTTGGCCTTGGGCTTGCCGGTCCACTGGATATGGCTGACGCCCTTGATGGTCTTGTCGTCGGGATGCTGCACCGTCACGGCCTGGTTCAGCGTTTTGCGCAAAGCGGGGCTGAGGCGCACCAGGTCGGCGGCGGTGTAATCGGCCATGTCGCGGAAATTCTTCTGCGGCTCGACGATGGCGTAGAAATTTCCGCCATAGGCGATGTCGACCACGAGCTCGCCGAGGCCAGGGCATTCCACCTTCACGTCGGTCATCGCCAGGTAGCTGGGAATGTTGTGGATGCGCACCTCTTCGACAAAACGCCCGTCGCGCTTCACATACGCGGTAACGACGCCGGCCGGCGTATCCAGCACCAGCTTGCCGGGATCGCGCTGGCGGGCGAGCCCGTGCTCCAGCGCCGTGGTCACGGTGCCGATCGTGCCGTGGCCGCACATCGGCAGGCAGCCCGACACCTCGATGAACAGGATGGCGATGTCGCAATCCGGCCGCGTGGACGGGTAGAGGATCGAACCGGACATCACGTCGTGGCCGCGTGGCTCGAACATCAGCGCGGTGCGCACCCAGTCGTAGTGCTTCATGAAATACTGCCGGCGCTCGCTCATGGTGGCGCCTTCCAGTACCGGCCCGCCGCCCGCGACCACGCGCACCGGGCAGCCGCAGGTGTGCCCGTCGATGCAGAGATAGGTGTTCGAGGCCATTTCGCTCTCCCGTTGCGCGGCGATTATCGGCCTGCGGCAGCGTTGGTCAAGAAGCGCGTTCCCACGGCAGGGCGCGGCCGTCGGGCGGCGACGTGTCCACGGTCTCGCCGCCTCTGGGCACATAGAGGCACGCGGTCTGCACGCGCCCGTCCACGCGCACCAGGCAGCGTTGGCATTGCCCGATGGCGCAGTGGAAATCCGCGGCCGCGCCGCTGGTTCCGTTCGCCAGCAACGCCGCCAGCAGGCTTTGCCCGCGCGCGACGCGCAGAGGACTGCCGTCCACGGTGATCGTCACCGTGTCGCGCGCAGACGCGATCGAGCGATAGCGGCTCATTTGGAAAACCTTCGCGGATCGCAACCCAAGGCGAATGGCGAGGGCTTGCCCGTCAGCAGCGCCGCGATCATCGCGCCGGTGGCAGCGGCGAGTCCGTGGCCAGTGCCTTCATGGCCCGTCGCGACGTAGATCCTGTCGCGGTCGTCGATCGGACCGATGGCCGGCAAGCCGTCGGGCGTGCAGGGGCGCAGGCCCGCATAGCCGCGTATCGCGCGCAAGTCCGCGAGGCCAGGCACCAACTTCACGCAGTCCCGCATGATGAGCTTCAACACCTCCATATCGACGGCTTGATCGAGACCGACGAACTGCCTGGAGCTGCCGCACAGGATCGTGCCGCTTTGCGTGCCCTCGACGATGGCGGCGGTATGCGGGCGCGGATCGTCGGGGTCGATCTCTTCGACCAGGGCGTTGTAGGCGAAATCGGCGATCTTGGTTTTTACGACGAGGGTCGAGCGCTCCAGCACGCAGATCTGCCCCTTGCGCGGCAAGATTGGTAAACTGATTCCCAGTGGCTTGAGCAAATGAGGGGTCCACACGCCCGCGCAGATCACCAGCCACTCGCACGACACGTCGGGCGCGGCGGCGAAGCGCAGCGAAACGCCGCCAGCCCCCGGCTCGATGCCCAGCAACTCGTCGTAGAAGCGGTAGTCGACGCCACGCGCGCGCAAATGCCGCGCGATCTGATAGCAGGCGAGCATGGGCTGCACCTGCCTGTCGTCGGGCCACCAGCCCACCGCGGCGACCTGGGGATGCAAGGCGGGCTCGACGCGATGGAAGTCGCCGGGCTTCAAAACCTCCGCATGCACGCCTAGCGCGGTGTGGCTTTCGACCTGCTTGCGCAACGCCCCGGCTTGCTTCGGATCGAGCGTGGCGAGAGTGGCGCCTTTCCGGTCGTATTCGCAGTGATTGCCCAGGGCGGCGATCATCGCGTCCCAGTGCTTGAAGCTGTCCAGCGTCATGTCGAACAGAAGGCCCATTGGTCCATCGGGCGATTTGTCGCTGATCAAAAGGTTGCCGTCCGACGCGCGCGATGTGCCGGCCGCCAGCCCGTTGCGGTCCACCACCAGCAGCTTCAATCCCGCATCGGCCAGGTGCAGCGACGCGAAGCTGCCGATGATGCCAGTGCCGACGACGACGGCGTCGTAACTAGCCACCGATCAATTCCTTCACGGGCAGCGGGCGCGCCAGCGCCTTTTGATTCAGCGGCGTGCGCGGCGCGGCGCCGGATTCCTCGATCAATCGCCCGACGATGGGCTCGCAGTAACGGCCCTGACAGGCGCCCATGCCGCAGCGCGTGACGATCTTGATCGAGGACAGGTCCTCCAGCCCGTCCGCTACCGCCCGGCGCACCGCGCCCACCTTCACGCGCTCGCAAGCGCAAGCCCAGGCTGCGTCGTCAGCGCGCGGCTCATGCGCCGACATCGCCGCCTCCAGCGCCCGGCCGAAGCGGGCCAGCCGCCCCGCTTTGCGTGCGAAGGCCGTCCGGTCGCGGCCGAGAAAAGCCAGGGCGGCGATCAGGCCGCTCACGCGCGCATGCTCGCCCCCGCGCACGCCCGACCCTTCGCCGCACGCGAACACGCCCGGAATGCTGCTGCGATAGTCCGCGTCGACCGGGGTGAAGAAATACCGGCCCGCGCGCGACCAGGCCTGCGCGCAACCCGCGCTGCGCGCCAGCTGGGTTTGCGGCGCGAAAAAGTCGCTGATGCCCGCATGGTCGAACGCGATCCGCGCGCCGTCGTCGAGCTGCGCGACATTCCTTTCAAGCCGCGCCACCCGCGCGCCGAAACGCATATCGGCGCCGGCGCGGCGCAGGGCGATCCCGGCGCCCAGCATGATCCGCAGATTGTCCCAGCGCGCACGCGGCAGAAGTTTCGCGTAAGCCGATAGGGGCATCGCGTCGATCACCGCCGCGACGGTTGCGCCGGCGCGCGCCAGATCGGCGCCGACGACATGCAGGAACGGGCCCGCGCCGCAGATCAGCACGCGGCCCTCGGGCGCCACGCCCTGGCCTTTCAGCAGGGCCTGCAGCGCGCCGGCCGCGCTCCAGGTCTCGCTGCGCCCGGGGCGCGGCAGCATGCCGTCATAGGCGCCGGCGCACAGGAACACGGCGTCGTATCGCGTTCGGCGCAGCGCCGCGCCGTCGTCCCATTCAAGTTCACGGGTGGAA
>JAHFPH010000080.1 GCA_023266845.1 Rhodospirillaceae bacterium | reverse complement strand
TGGCGTCGTACCCGAAATCCGGCAACACCTGGATGCGGGCGTTCCTGCACAACCTTCTGACCAACGCCAAGAAGGCGATCGAGCCCAACCTGCTGGACAGCTTCACCCTGGGCAACAAGGGCGCGGGCTGGTACCGCCCCTATACCGGCGACAAGCCCGCCAGCCGGATCACGCCCGAGGAGCTGGCAAAGTACCGGCCCCTGGTGCATCGCGGTTTCACCCAGACCTCGCCCGACACGGTGTTCGTCAAAACCCATTGCTACCTGGGCGAGGACGATCTGGGCGTGCCGCTGATCACCATGGAATACACGACGGGCGCCATCTACATCGTGCGCAATCCGCTGGATGTCTGCATCTCCATGACCCACCATTTCGGCCTGACGGTGGACGAGGCGATCGACTATCTGGGCTTCGTGCGCAACGCGATGGGCGGCACGGACGAAAGCTCGGTGCCCGAACAGCTGTCGAGCTGGTCGATCCACGTCAAAAGCTGGACCGGCCAGCCCAATCCGCGCCTTTTGGCCGTGCGCTACGAGGATATGCTGGACCAGCCCCTCGTCGTCTTCGGCAATGTCTGCCGGTATCTCGGCCTCAATCCTCCGCACCACCGGCTGGAGCGCGCCATCAAGTTCTCGTCGTTCGAGATGCTGCGCAAGCTCGAGGACGAAAAAGGCTTCAAGGAGCGCAGCAAATCGGCCAAAAACTTCTTTCGCGAGGGGCGCAAGGACCAGTGGCGCGACAAGCTCGGCGCGGCGCAGGTCGCGCGCATCGTGGCCGAGCACCGCGAGCAGATGGCGCGCTTCGGCTACGTGCCCGAGGGGTATTGACGCGGCGATGGCCGAGGACCCGGCAGCGCCGCTCGACGTGAAGGCCCGGCTGGAATCGGTGCGCGCCGAGATCGCGCGCGCGGCCGGGGCGGCCGCACGGGATCCCGCCGGGGTGACCCTGGTGGCCGTGTCCAAGACGCACGGGCCCGGCCGCATCGAGACGGCCATCGCCGCCGGTCAGCGCGTGTTCGGCGAAAACCGCGTGCGGGAGGCGAAGGAAAAATGGCCCGCCTTGCGCGCGCGGCACCCCGGCATCGAGCTGCGCCTGATCGGCCATCTGCAGACTAACAAGGCGGCCGAGGCCGTCGCGTTGTTCGACGTCATAGAGACAATCGACAGTCCGCGCTTGGCCCGGGCCCTGGCCAAGGAAATGACGCGCCAGAACCGCCGGCCGCGCTGCCTGGTCCAGGTCAACACCGGCGGCGAGGCGCAAAAATCGGGCGCCCCCCTCGGTTCAGCCGAAGCCTTGGTAGGCGAGTGCCGCGCCTTGGCCCTGCCGGTCGAAGGGTTGATGTGCATTCCGCCGGCCGAAAGCGACCCCGCGCCGCATTTCCGCATGCTGGCCGAACTCGCGCAGCGCCTTAGCCTCAAGACCCTCAGTATGGGAATGAGCGCGGATTTTCCCGCCGCCATCGCCGCCGGCGCCACGCATGTGCGGCTCGGCACCGCGATCTTCGGGGCGCGTAACTAGCAGCCGAACGCCTTACAGGATATGGCCGCTGCGCGTGGCCTTGGTCCACAAATAGCGCTGGTTGTGATCGTTGGCGGGAAAGGCGTGCGGCACGCGCTCGGTCACCTCGATGCCGTGCGCGGCCAGGGCATGAAGCTTGCGCGGGTTGTTGGTCATCAGCCGCACGCGGCGGAAACCGAGCTGGCGCAGAATCTCCGCCGCCTCGCGGTAGTCGCGCTCGTCGCCCGCGAAACCGAGCTGCTCGTTGGCGTCGATCGTGTCGAAGCCGCGGTCCTGCAGGCCATAGGCGCGCAGCTTGTTCACCAACCCGATGCCGCGCCCCTCTTGCGCCAGATAGATCAGCACGCCCGCGCCGGAAGCCGCGATTTCCTTGATCGCGCCGCGCAACTGGTCGCCGCAATCGCAGCGCAGGCTGCCCAGAAGATCGCCGGTGAAGCATTGCGAATGCAGCCGGGCCAGCACCGGCTTGCCGGGCGCGGGTTCGCCGATCACGATCGCCAGATGCTCCAGCGCGCCGTCGGCCGGCCGGAACGCCACCACGCGCGCGGTGACGCCGGCATCCAGCGGCACCAGCGCTTCGCCGACATTGGCAAGGCCGGCGGCGCTCAGATCGCGGTACTGCCACACCGCCGCCGCCGGCACTTCAAGCGCGTCGGAATCGACGCCGTCGGCGGGCGCCACCAGCGCCGCCGGCAACAGCCCCGCCAGGCGCGCAAGCTCCACGGCGGAAGCGGCTTCCTCGCCCGCGCGCCGCGCGACGGGCAATGGCCGCGGCGGCGGGCCCAGGGTCGGATCGGCGAGCGCGCGGATCGTTTCCGCCGGCGCGCCCGCCGGCAGCTCCAGAACGACGGTGGCGTCGCCGCCGCTCCACGCCACGCCAATGGCGCGCGCGCGTTGCACCGTCACGGCCAAGGCGGGGGCCGGGGAGGCCAGCTTGGCAAAACGCGCCAGCGTTTCCGGCGTGGCGGTCTCGGCCGCCAGCGCCGCCGTCGCTCCACCCGAAGCGCCCCGCACCAGCACGCCGTCGCCGCGGCGCAACTCGGCCAGCGCGCGGTCGACCGCCACCAGCCGCGTGCGCGCGATGGCGCGGGCCGCGTCGGTCGCTTGGATCAGGGGCGTGGCCGGCTTGTTCATGGCGGGCATAGTACCGCCGCCCACGGCTTGCGCGTAGCGCCAAGGCATTGCAGCGTGCCCCGATCGATCGCGGGGACGGGACATGACGCTGTATCGCGGCTACGACCGCAAGGCGCTGGACGCGCAGTACAACAATCGCGGCCTGGTGCCGGACTACGCCAAATACTTGACGCGCTGGAAGGACGACAGCGCCGCGACGCGCACTCTGATGGCCGACCAGAGGGCCAAAATCGACGTGGCTTACGGCAAGTCGGACAAGGAAAAACTCGACATCTTTCCGGCCGCCCCCGGTCCAGGGGGCAAAAAACCACCTGTCCTTGTCTTCATTCATGGCGGCTACTGGCGCCTGCTGGACAAGAGCGATTTCAGCCATGCCGCCCCGGCATATGTGTCGGCTGGGGTGACGTACGTGTCGCTGAACTATGGCCTGACCCCCGCGGTAACCCTTGATGAAGTCGTACGCCAGAGCAAAGCTGCCCTGGAGTGGCTGTACCGCAACTCAGACGTACATGGCGGTGCCCCTGATCGTCTGTACGTATCCGGCCACTCGGCAGGGGGCAATTTGGCGCCCTTGCTCCTGGGTACGGACTGGGCGGCCAAGGGGTTGCCGGCGGATCTGGTCAAGGGAGCGGTTGCGATCAGCGGTCTTTACGACCTCGAGCCGATCCGCCTGAGTTACCTGGACGAGGGCATGAACTTGGATGCGGCCTCGGTTAAGCGCAATTCCCCGATCCACCAGGTTCCGCCCAAAGCGCGGCAGGTCGGGCCTTTGATCTTGTGCGTGGGTGGCGACGAAAGCCCCGAGTTCCTGCGCCAGCAGGCGAATTACGCCGCGGTATGGGCCAAGTTCCAGGCGCCGGCTCGGATCGTCGACGCCCCGGGCCGCAATCATTTCTCGATCGTCGACTGGATCGGCGATGCTGGGTCCCCGCTTTTCCGGGTATGTCGCGACCTGGTGCTGGGCCGGCCTTAAAGGGGCCGGGCGGCGATTTCTCGCCCGCCCAAGCCCCGTGCTAAGTTTCCCCGATGTCGCAAGGCAAGAGAATCCTGGTGGTCGACGACGACGACGTGCTGCGCCAGTCGCTGGTGGAACAGCTGCGCCTGCACGAGGATTTCGTGATCGCCGAGGCCGGCACCGCCGCCCAAGGGTTGCAACAGGCCCAGAGCGAGCATGTCGACGCCGTGCTGCTGGATGTGGGCCTGCCCGACATGGACGGGCGCGAGGTCTGCCGCCTGCTGCGCAAGAACGGCGTCAAGGCGCCGATTATCATGCTGACCGCTTCCAGCGGCGACGCCGACACCATCCTTGGCCTGGACGCCGGCGCCAACGATTACATCACCAAGCCGTTCAAGCTGGGCGTGCTTTTGGCCCGCTTGCGGGCGCATTTGCGCCAGCACGAGCAGAGCGACGACGCGATGTTCGCGATCGGTCCCTACAGCTTTCGGCCCAGCGCCAAGATGCTGCTGGACGACGCCACGCGGCGCAAGATCCGCCTGACGGAAAAGGAGACCGCGATCATCAAGTTCCTGTACCGCGCGGGCGAAAAAGTGGTCGGGCGCGAAACGCTGCTGAACGAAGTTTGGGGCTACAACGCTGGCGTCACCACCCACACGCTGGAAACCCATGTCTATCGCCTGCGCCAGAAGATCGAGCGCGACCCGGCGAACGCGCGCATCCTGGTCACCGAGCCGGGTGGATATCGGCTCATCACATAGCCATATTCACTTAATGAAGTCTTTGAACGGCGACGGAGCCGCGCGTGGCTGAGGCCGAAGAATTCTCGGTTCGTTTCTGGGGCGTGCGTGGCTCGATCGCCGTGCCCGGGCTCGGAACCGCGCGCTATGGCGGCAACACCTCGTGCCTGGAGGTCCATTGCGGCAAGCATCTTTTGATCATGGACGCCGGCACGGGCCTAAGGCCGCTGGGCGCCAGCCTGGCGGGCAACGGCAAGCTGGATATCGACCTGTTCTTCACCCACACCCACTTCGATCATGTGAACGGCCTGCCGTTCTTCGTTCCCATGTTCATGAAGGGCAACAGCTTCCATCTCTGGGCCGGGCACCTGAAGCCGCAATACACGCTGAAATACGTGCTGGGCGAAATGATGCTGGCGCCGCTGTTTCCCGTGCCGCTCGAGGTGTTTCAATCCACGGTCTGCTACCACGATTTCGCGGCCGGCGAGACGCTCACGCCCAGGCCCGGCGTGACCTTACGCACCGCGCCGCTCAACCACCCGAACAACGCCACGGGATACCGCATCGACTTCGCCGGCAAGTCGATCTGCTATTGCACCGACACCGAGCATTTCCCCGACCGGCTGGACCAGAACATCGTCAACCTGGTGCGCGGCGCCGACATCCTGATTTACGACGCCTGCTACACCGACGAGGAATACGCCAAGTTCAAGGGCTGGGGCCACTCCACCTGGCAGGCCGGCGCGCGCTTAAGCGACGCGGCGGGCGTCAAGACCTACGTGATCTTCCACCACGACCCCAGCCACGACGACGCTTTCATGGACAAGGTGGCGACGGACGCCGCCGCGGCGCGGCCCGGCACGGTGGTGGCGCGCGAAGGGCTGATCCTCCGCCCATGAGGGAGATGCTGCGCCGGCGCTGGATGGGTCTGGCGACGGTCCTGGACCTCAAGGCGCAGGGTTTCTTCATTCCGTATCGCTATGCCGACGCGGTTTCGCCGCCCGCGACCTATCCGGCGGCGGCGGCGCTGTTCGACCGCGCGCGGGGCGAATTCACCGCGGTGCTGGACGCGATCGACGCCGAGGAACGGGCGCTCGCCGCCATCGCTGGGGATGCCGAAGCTCCCGCGCCGCGCTGGAACCAGGACTGGTTTCCGCGCCTCGACGCGGCCGCCGCGTATGCGCTGGTCCGGCGCGACAAGCCCGGCAGCATCGTCGAGATCGGCTCGGGCCATTCCACGCGGTTTCTGGCGCGGGCGGTTCGCGATGCGGGCCTCGCCGCGCGCATCGTCGCCATCGATCCCGCGCCGCGCGCGGCGTTGAAGAGTTTGCCGGTCGAGTGGCGAGCGGAGGCGGTACAGAGCGCGCCGCTGGAATTGTTCGAGGGCTTGCGGCAGGGCGACATCCTGTTCGTCGATTCCAGCCATATCCTGATGCCCGGCAGCGACGTGGACCACGTGCTGAATCGCATCCTGCCGGGGCTCAAGCCCGGCGTGGCCGTGCATCTGCACGACATCTTCCTGCCCGATCACTACCCGATGGAATGGGAATGGCGCGCGTTCAACGAACAGCTCGGCGTGCTGGCGCTGTTGCAGGGCGGTGGCTACGCGCCGGTTTTCTCCAGCCGCTACGCCGTCACGCGCATGGCGGACAGGCTCGCCAAAAGCGCCGTCGCGCGCCTGCCGCTGATGCCGGGCGCGTGGGAATCCAGCCTGTGGCTCAGGAAACTCTGACTATTTGTACGGATCGGCCGCGTCGCGCAGGCCGTCGCCGAAGAAATTGAACGCCAGCACTATGATGACCACGGGCACCACCGGCAGCATCAGCCAGGGGTACAGCACCACCACGTTGATGTTCTGCGCCTCGTTCAGCAGCACGCCCCAGCTGGTGATCGGCGGGCGCAGGCCCAGGCCCAGGAACGACAGCGCCGTCTCGCCAAGGATCATGGCGGGAATATGCAGCGTGGCCGAGGCGATCAGGTGGCTCATGAAACTGGGCAGCAGATGCCGGGCGATGATGCGCGACGGCGAGGCGCCCATGAGCTGCGCGGCGGTGCAAAAATCCTCCTCTCGCAGCGACAGCAGCTTCGAGCGAACGGCGCGCGCCAGGCCGGTCCAGTCCAACAGGCCCAGGATGATGGTGATGCCGAAATAGATCAGGATCGGGCTCCAGTTCACGGGCAGCGCCGCCGACAGCGCCAGCCACAACGGCAGCTTGGGCAGCGAGGTCAGCACCTCGATCATGCGTTGCACGACAATGTCGGTCCAGCCGCCGTAATACCCGGCGAAGCCGCCGATCACGATCCCCAGAACGAAGCTGATGGTCACGCCGATCAGCCCCACCGTCAGCGAAATGCGCGCGCCGTTGATGATGCGCGACAGCATGTCGCGGCCCAGGCGGTCGGTGCCCGCCAGGAACAGCACGCCGTCCTTGGCCGGGCACACGAAGTGGAAACTGCCGGGGATCAGGCCCATGTATTCGTACCGATCGCCAAAGCAGAAGAATCGCAGGTGCTGCAACTGGGCGGGGGGTGGCGCGGTCAGTCCGAGCGGGACCGTATGGCCGTCGAGCGGCGTGTACACGCGCTGCAAATTGTCCATGTCCAGCGAATAGTGGAAACCATAGACGAACGGCGCTTCCAGCTTGCCGTCATGGAACAGATGCACGCGCTGCGGCGGGGCGTAGATGTAGTCGGTGAAGCGCGAATGCAGGTTGTAGGGCGCGATCATCTCGCTGAACAGTATCGAGGTGTACATCACCAGCAGGATGGTGCCGGAAACGACGGCCAGGTGGTGGCGCTTCAGCTTCCACCACATCATCCGCCATTGCGAAGCCAGGAAATACCGCTCCTGGTCGGCCGTCATCCGTTCGATCGAATAGGGATCGAACGGCGCGGTCGAGACGAAATGGGGCAGCTTGTCGTGCGGGCCGGCGGGGGCGGTCACTTGGTGGCTCCTCCGTGCAGCCGGATGCGCGGATCAAGCACCGCCAGCGCCAGATCGGAAACGAACATGCCGATTACGGTCAGCATCGCCAGGAACATTAGGAACGACCCGGCCAGATACATGTCCTGCGATTGCAGCGACCGCAGCAGCATCGGTCCGGTGGTGGGCAGCGACATGACCACCGACACGATCACCGAGCCCGACACCAGCTCGGGCAGCAGATGGCCGATATCCGAAATGAACGGATTCAACGACATGCGCAGCGGGTACTTGATCAGCAGCTTCAACGGCGCCAGGCCCTTGGCGCGGGCGGTCACGACGTATTGCTTCTGCAATTCGTCCAACAGGTTGGCGCGCAATCGCCGGATCATGCCGGCGGTACCGGCGGTGCCGATCACGATCGTCGGCACGATCAAGTGCTGCATGACCGACAGGATTTTGTCGAAGGTCCAGGACTGATCGATGAACTCCGGCTCCATCAAGCCGCCGATCGAGATGCCGAAATAGCGGTTGAAGACGTAGAGCAGCACCAGCGCGAGCAGAAAGTGCGGCGTCGCCAGGCCAAGAAACCCGATCAATGTCAGGCCATAATCGGCCCAGCTGTATTGATGGGTCGCGGAGTACACGCCGATGGGAAAGGCGACGATGTAGGTGAACAGCACGGAGGCGAAGGCGACCAGGAACGTAAACAACAACTTGTCGCCGATGATTTGCGATACGGGCAGGCTGTATTCGAACGAATAACCCATGTCGCCCTGCAGCAACCCGCCTACCCAATAGGCGTATTGCACGATCATCGGCTTGTCCAAGCCGTATTGCTCGCGCAGGAACTGGATTTTCTCCGGATCGATGTTCGCGCCCTGGCTTTCCAGCTCGGCGATGTAGGTCTCGAGATAGTCGCCGGGCGGTAGCTGGATAATGATGAAGATCAGCGCGCTGATCGTCAGCAGCGTCGGGATCATGATCAGGATGCGGTGGACCAGATAGCTGAGCATGGGGGAGACGCGTCCTAAAAGCGCGCGCGGGTCACGGCTGCTTGGGTTGCTGCGGCGTATTTTCGGCGGCGGCGGTGCGTGCCGGTGCGTCCAGCCAGACGCTGTCCAGGCGATAGATGCCGAATTGCGCGCCCGGCTCCCAGTTGAATATGCCCTTGTCTGGCAGGTTCCTCAAGCGCCGGCTCATCACCACGGGCTGCAGCACACCCGAAACGATGCCTATGCTGAACACCTGGTCGGCGTTGATCTCAAGGATGCGACGCCAGACTTTTTCGCGTTCCGTTCGGTCGCGCGCCTCGCGCCAGGACACATGCAGGCGCAGCAGTTCTTTGCCCTCGACCGTGTCCGGGACCTCGCCCGACCTGCCCTTGGTCTCGTAGAACTGGCCCCATTTCGGCCATTGCAACTGCACCTGGTTGACCGGCGTCAGCTCGTCCGGCGCCATGTCCGGCGTGGCGATGCCGTTGTCGAGGCCCGTCCACACCGCCATCATCGTCTCGCCGGCGAAAATACGATTGCGGAACACCTCGCGCTGCGACGGCTTGGTGAACAGCTTGATGCCGATCTGGGCCCAGCTGTCGCGGATCAGCTCCAGCACGTCCACCTGCTCGGTCGATTCGCCCGCGGTTTCGACGATGATCTCGGCCACCCGGCCATCGGGCAGCAAGCGGAAGCCGCGGTCGTCGCGCTTGGTCATGCCAATGTCGTTCAACAGGGCGTTGGCCTGTTTCAGGTCGAACCGCGTCCAAGATTCGGCGTATTCCTTTTTGTACAACGGGCTTCCCGGCAGCACCGTGTTCTGCGCCTCCAGCGCCAGCCCGTAATAGATCACCTGGTTGATTTCGTGCCGGTTGATCGCAAGCGACAGGGCGCGGCGGAAACGGACGTCGCGGTTCAGCTTGTGCCAAGTCGGATCCTTGACGTTCAGGTTGGGGAACAGCGCGACCTGCGAGCCGATACCCGTGCGCCACAACCGCGTGTCGAAATCGTGGTCCTTCTGCGCGCCGCGCAAGAATGTGTAGTTGTCGAAGCGCAGATAGCGCGCCTGCAAGTCGGACTCCCCCGCGCCGGTCTTGGCCGGGATGATCTTGTTGTCCGCGATATTCATGATCACTCGGTCGATATAAGGCAGTTGGCGGCCCTGGGCGTCGATCCGGTGGAAATACGGGTTGCGTACGAACACGAAACGGTCGGACGGCGTCGCCGTGGTGTTTATCCACGGGTCTAGCTTCGGCAGGTCCGGGTTGTCGTTGGCGTACTGCTTGTCCAGCATGTTGTGCAGCGGCGCCCAATTGCGCATTCCGCGCGCGCGCGCCAGCTTGTTCAGCTCTTCCACGTTGGCGTAGCGTTCGTGGAACTGCTTCATGTAATGCGCCGGCTGATAGATATACAGCGGCGAAGCCCCGGCCAGTTGCGGCAGGAACGTCGGATTCGGTTTCGTCCAGCTGTAGCGGACGGTATGGGCGTCGACGATCTCGACCGCGGGCTTCTCACCCGCGACCAGAAACTGCGCCGGCACGCCGGTGGGCGACAGCTTTTCGTTGTTCGCCACGTCTTCCCAGAAATAGCGGAAGTCCTCGGTCGTGAACGGGTGGCCGTCGGACCAACGGTGGCCCTTGCGCAGATGCAGCGTAAAAACGCGGCCCTGGTCCACGTCCACCTTTTCCAGGATGTCGGGCACGATCTCGTATTTCTCGTTGTAGCCGACCAGCCGCGCATAGCCGTACACCACCATCAGGCGCACGTCCTTGGACCCGGCCATCAGGGTGCGTAGATCGCCGCCGTGTTGGCCGGGCTTGCGCCCGGTCGCGGCCATGTTCTCGATCTTCGGATTGTCGGGCAGGCGTTTGGCGATCGGCGGCAGCTTTCCCGATTTCACCTGTGCATCGAGCGCCGGTGAGTCGATGTACTCGGCCGCCGATCCGGCCGCCGGCAGCGCCAGAACGCAGACCGCGACGGCGGCCCGATAGAAACTCGATCTGGCCATGGTCATGCCACCTTCAGCTTGGCGGGCGCTTTGTGGGCGCGGACGAAATGCCCCTTGCCGATATCGATCAGATGCGGCCGGCGGTCCACCCCGTCATCGGTGAACGGTTCGGGCCATAGCGTAGGCTCGGAGCATTTGCCGTCCATCAGCGCCGCCAAATCCAGTTTGCGCGTGGGGTCGGGGTCGGGCACGGCGGCCAGCAGCGCCTGGGTGTAGGGGTGCGTCGGGTTGTGGAACAGCTCGTCGCGCGGCGCCACTTCCACCAGCCGGCCGCGGCACATCACCGCGATGCGGTCGGCGATGTAGTTTACGACCGCTAGGTTGTGCGAAATGAACAGGTAGGTCAGGCCCAGTTCCTTCTGCAGATCCTTCAACAGGTTAAGGATCTGCGCCTGGATCGACACGTCGAGCGCGGAGACCGGTTCGTCGCAGATCAAGAGATCGGGCCTGAGCGCGAGCGCGCGGGCGATGCCGATGCGCTGGCGCTGGCCGCCCGAGAAGCTGTGCGGATAGCGTTTCAGGTGCCGCACATCCAGGCCGACCAGGCGCATCAGCTCTTTCACCGTCTCGGCGCGCGACTCCGACGTGCCCACTGTGTGGATCACCAGCGGCTCGCTGATGATGTCGAACACGGTCATGCGCGGATTGAGCGACCCGAACGGATCCTGGAAGATGAACTGGATGCGCTTGCGATAGGAAATCAGCTCGCGCGGGCCCAGCTTCAGCCAATTGACCGGCTTGCCGTGGTCGTTGAAGGTGATGGTGCCTTCATCGGGCGTCAGCGCCCGCATGATGACCTTGCTCAGCGTCGTCTTGCCGCAGCCGCTTTCGCCCACCAGGCCCAGGCATTCGCCGCGAAAAACCTCCAGCGTCACGTCGTCGACCGCCGCCACCCGGCCTATGCCTTTGGCGCCGGCCAGAAGCCCCGTCTTGCGGATGATGAAGCGCTTGGTGATGCCATGCGCGGCCAAGAGCGGCATCGACGGGTCGACATCCGCCGGCCAGCCGGTTTCCTTGTGCGCCATCAGCTCGCTCTTACCGGTCTGGATTTCGCGGATCGGCACCAGCCGCTCGCCCGGCTTCATGTTGAACCGCGGCACGGCGCGCAGCAGCGCCTTAAGGTACGGATGCTGGGCGCGGGCGAAGATGTCGTCCAACGTGCCGCTTTCCATCACCTGGCCCTGGTACATGACCACGATTTCCTCGGCCATGTTCGCCACCACGCCCAAATCGTGCGTGATCAGCAGCAGGGCCATGCCCAGCTCCTTCTGCAGATCGCTCATCAGCTTCAGGATCATCGCCTGGATGGTCACATCCAGCGCCGTGGTGGGCTCGTCGGCGATCAAAAGGGCGGGGTGGCATACCAGCGCCATCGCGATCATCACGCGCTGGCGCAAGCCGCCCGACAGCTCGAACGGATAAGTCTTCAGCGCCTTCACCGGATCAAGGAAGCCGACCATGCGCAGCATTTCGGCGGTCAGCTCCATCGCCCGCGCCTTTGACACGTCGCGGTGCAGCAGCAGCGCCTCGCTCACCTGGTCGCCCACGGTGTGCAGCGGCGACAACGAGGTCATCGGCTCCTGGAAGATGATCGAGATGCGCCCGCCGCGGATCTTGCGATAGGCGGCGTTGTCCTGCGGAATCTTCGCTAGGTCCCGCAACGTGCCGGGCTTACGCGGATCGGCGAACAGCACCTCGCCGCCCATGATCCGCCCATTGCGCGGCAAGATGCCCATGATCGCCTGGCTTATCACCGACTTGCCGGATCCGGACTCGCCCACGATCGCCACGGTGCCGCCGGCGGGAATGCGGAACGAAACGCCGCGCACCGCCTGCACCTGGCCCTCGTTGGCGTGGAAATGCACCACCAGGTCGTTGACGCGCAACAGGGGCGGCACCCCTTGGGCCGCAGCACCGCGCGCTTCCTTCTTGGCCGCGTCGTTCATGCGCGCCCGGGCTCCGCCGCGGCGGCGGGTGTGTGGACTTCGATTCCCAATGCGGCAAGGTTGCCGATGGTGGCCGAGTTCAGCTCCAGGCGCTTCAGCTCGGCGTGGCGCGCGGCGATCGCCACGATGTCGCGAAAGCCCTCGACGGTGGAATCCAGACGCAGCGTCCGTCCGCCTCCGCTGAGGCGCAATTGCATCCAGCCGCGCGTGCGGTCGCGCCGGGTAGAGTAGTAAGACAGGGCCATCCTCCCCAGATCGTTCCAGTCTATCGACACACCCATCGGCCCGACCGCGGCTATGCCCGCGCCGTCTACCCGGACGATGGTCATGTGCCGGATCGCGGTCCGCACGCCGAAAATCGCGAACAGCGCGGCGAAGACCGCGAGAACCCACATGATGACAGGACTGGCGTGCATGGACAACAACGGCACTCCGGTCACGACTAGGCCGAATCCCGCACGTACATAGTCGCGCGTCAGCTCGGCCGGGGGATAGCGGTGTTCGATCATGGCGAGGGCCCGAAAGCCTCAGCGGCGTCCAGCCAGCGGGTCGCCCTGTGCCGCGTGGTGGTCGTAAGGAAGGCCTCGAGGAAGCGCCAGCAGGCCTCGTCCTGCACCAGATGGTGGGTCAAAAGCCCCGTGGGCTCGTCTGGATCGGCCTTGCCCAGGCGCTTGGCGCTGAGATGCTTGACCGCGGCCGCCACCGCCGTTCGCTCGCCCACGAATCCGCGGCGGTTTCTGTCGCTCCAATCGACCGGATCGATATGCGAATTGACGCGGATAAGTCCCGCCGCGTCGCGCCGCTGTTTGCGCGGCTGCGCGGTCGAAAGACCCGTGAAGCCCAATTTCGGCACGGCCGCCGCGACAGCCGGGGCGATCCGGTTCCACGGCGGCACCAGCACGGGCAGCAGATTTCCAGGCCTGGCCGCGCGCAGCAAATCGCGGCCTCGGGCGAGCTCGGCCAGCACCGCGTCGCGCGGGCGTTCGGCGCCCAGCTCGCATTTCTTCGCGCCCGGACCGGCATGGTTGGCGTGGCTGTATCCGTGCTGCAATACGCGCACGCCGCGGCGGTTTTTCAGCGCGGCGAACAGGCCAGGCTCTGCCTTGGCGGGGATCACCGCCACGGCCAAGGGCGTGCGGTAGGTCCGCGACAACGCCAGCATCCGCCGCAGGTCAGGCGTGTCGGCCACGGCGTCGTCGTCGCGCCACCAGAAAGTGGCGCTGCGCCCCGCCTTGGCCCAGGCATCCAGCTCACGCGTCAGCCTGTCCCACGCGCCGTTTGTCGCTGCGGTGCGGCGCTTGGCGCCCGGTAAAACGTTAACGCCCATCATGGTCCGGTTCGTTGGCTTAACCCTTGGACAATTTCGCTTTTTCCGCGACCGCGCGCAATAGCAGCAGGGCGGATTTTCGCCCTCCGTCGGTGTCGATTTGAAGACCGTCCGGCGGTTGGGTTGCCCCGTCGATCGCCTGGGCCAGGGCCGTGGGGGTCAGTTGTTCCGGCGCCACCCAGCGGCACATTCCGTGCCGCGACAGGGCCTTGCAACGCAGGGTTTGCTCCACCTCCGCCTCGTCGGCGAACGGCACGAACACCGCCGGCGCGCGCGCGGACAAAACTTCGATCGCCGTGTTGTAGCCGGCCTGCGATACGGAACACAGCGCCCCGGGTAACAAGCCGGTGAAGTCGGCGCGAGCGCGCTCGACGACCACCCCGCCGGCGGCCCGGACGCTGAGGGCCTGGAACTTGTCCTCGGCCAGATTGTGCCCGGCCAGCAGGCGCCAGGGCCGGTCGCGGTAACGCGTCAGCTCGCGCGCCGCCAGCGCCGCCCGCAACAGCGGTTCGCCCACCGCGCCGCCGCCGCTCGACACGATCACTTCCGGCTCGTGTTGCGTCGCCGGCGCGTCCGGCAGGGGCGCGTCCATCAGATACCCTGTATAGCGCAGCCGATCGACGATCTGCCCGGTCAGCGGGAAGCTCAAATCCAGTGGAATCAGGGCCGGATCGCCGTGCACCAGCACCATGTCGAAGCGCTTGCGCACCGCCTCCACCACGCCTTCGGCCCGGCCGGGCGCGGGCGGGTGGATGATGTCGCGCAGCGAGCACGCGATCACCGGGACCGGGTTTTGCGCGCGGGCCGCGTCCAACAGCGGTTCCAACTCGAAGCGCAGCAACCGGCGGCCGAACGGATACAGTTCGATCGCCAACAGCGCCGGCCTCACCGCGGCGAACAGGTCCAGCAGCGCCGCCGTGCGCCGCGCGCGCCAGGCGTCGTCGATCGGCTTGCCGGTTTCGTCCAGCAGCGTCTTGAACGTGGCGTCGGCCGCGCGCGCCGCCGGAAGCTGCACGAAATCCAGGCCCGTGGCCTGAAGGTTCGGCACCGGCATGCCGCCGCTGGCCAGGGTCACGTTCGCGCCCGCGGCGGCGAGCGCGCGGCCCAACGCCAGCGCGCGGCGCAAATGCCCGACGCCCAGCAGATGCTGGACATGGATCAGCGCGCGGACCGCTTCGCTCATGCCGCCTCCTTCGCGCGCAACGGGATATTCAGCCGCGCGACCGCCGGCACGCCGTCGCCCGCCAGCGTGAACAGATGCGCGCAGGGCTCGCTGAGCTTGTGCCGCGGCGGGCCGGTCATGTCCCAGCCCGTGGCCAGCGCATAGACCGCGCGGATGACGCCCTTATGCGCGACCGCGACCGTATCGGTGCCCAGCGCCGCGCGCTCGGCCAGGAATGGGCGCAGGCGTTGCTGCACCTGGCGCGGGGATTCGCCGCCCGGCGCCCGGAAGTCCAATCCTTTCGCTTCCCAGGCGCGCATCAAGTCGCCTAGTTCTTGGCGCAGCGCGTCCAGGTGTTTTCCCTCCCATTCGCCCCAATCCATCTCCGCCAGGCGCGGATCGCGCAGGGGCTCAGCCGCGCCCAGCAACGACGCGGTCTCGGCCGCGCGCTTGAGCGGGCTGGTGATCCATTGGAATTTCGCGAATTCCACCGGCACGCGCCAGGTCATCACCTCGGCGCGCCCGGTATCCGACAGCGGCACGTCGCCGCGCCCCTGCACGCGCTTGGCCTGGTTCCATTGCGTCGGCCCGTGGCGCAGCAAAAGCAACGCGGTCATCGCGCATCGGCCCGTTTCTTTTTCACGGCGAAGCGCAGCGTCTCGGTCAGCATATTCACGGCCTGCGCTATGCCGTGCCTGCGCGCTACATGCTGCAGCGCGGCTTTACCCATCGCCTTGCGGCGCTGGGGATCGTCCAGCAGCGCCGCCGCGGCGCGGGCGAAGCCCGCCGCGTCGTCGCTGTCGACCAGCAAGCCGCTCTTTCCGTCCGCCACCACATCGGCCACGCCCACGCCGCGTCCGGCCACGACCGGCAGTCCGGCCGCCTGCGCTTCCAAAATCGCCATGCCGTAAGCTTCGCGCACTCCCGGCCACACATAAAGGTCGCAGGCCGCATAGATCGCCGGCAGTACGGCGGGCTCCGCTTTGCCAAGGTACAGGACGCGCTTGGCAAACGTCGCCAACGCCGCGTTCACCTCGGCGCGGGCAACGCCATCGCCCACCACCACCAGCCGCCAGGGACGGTTCTCGATCAGCGTCAGCGCCCGCCCCAGCACGCGATAGGAATCCAGCTTGTCGCCCGGTCGCATCATGCCCACGGCCAGCAACCACGGCTCGCCGTCGGGCAGGCGTTTGGCCAGTTTTTTGCGGTGCTCGGCGCGGTGCGCGGCGGCGCGACGGAACGGCGATCCGTCCAGGAACGGCGGCAGCAGGCGTAAGCGCGCCCCGCGCCGCAGTGCCGGGCGCACGCACACCATGTCCACTGAGGTCAGGCACAAAGCCGCGTCGGCGCGTTTCAGCGCGGCCGACGACGCGGCATAGAAGATGTTCCATTTGCCGGCGCGCTTGCTCGGCGCGACCGAAGGCTCGGCCACGATATAGGGAATGTTCAGCGCCGCGCTGACCGCCGGCCCCAGATAATCCGGCGCCTTGTGATAGAGGTGGTAGGTGAACCAGGCCTGCGGGCGCTTGCCGCCGGGCCATGCGCGCCAGCGCCGGATCAGGCGCGCGGCGATGCCGTTTCCCTTCGCGGCGATGCGTGCCTGCGCCGCCGCGTCCCCCCACGGATCGTAGGCGCGGAAGGTCGCGGCCAGGATCGGCGCGTGCTTTCCCATCCGCAACGCGCGCAGCAACAGCCGCGCCATCCGGCGGTCGCCGGAGGGCGAGGGATGGGTGGGCGGTTTCAGTGGTGCGTAGAAAGCGACGCGCATTCGCGTTCCGCCGCGTCATGCAGGCCGAATTTCGCCGCGATGCGCGCGACATTGCGGGCGAAGGCGAAGTCGTGCGCCACGCGCGCCGCCCCGGCCGCGCCCAGCGCGCGGCGCCGCGCTGGGTCCAGCGCCAGCGCGGCAATGGCGCCGGCCAGCGCGGGCGCATCGTCCGTCGGCACCAGAACGCCGGTGCTGGCGTCGATCAGCTCCTG
>JAHFPH010000079.1 GCA_023266845.1 Rhodospirillaceae bacterium | reverse complement strand
CGAGCTGTTGAACGAACTGGCGCGCATCGAGATCGAAAACGAGCGCAGCGCCGCCGCCGCCGTGCTGCTGGACGAGCGCTGGCGCCGCCGCCCGGTCGGCATCGCCACCGCCGCGCCGCTGGACAGCGTGCAGCCCTTCCTGTCCGATACCTATTACATCGAGCGCGCGCTGCAGCCCTTCGCCGAGGTGCGCCGCGGCCGCGTCGGCGAGCTGTTGCAGCGCGAGCTGTCGGTCGTGGTGCTGCCCGACTCGACCACGCCCGACGCCGACGAGCGCGCGCAACTGGCCCGCTGGATCGAGGCTGGCGGCACGCTACTGCGCTTCGCCGGCCCCACCGTCGCGGAAAACGCCGACGATCTGGTGCCGGTTCGCCTGCGCCGCGGCGGGCGCATCCTGGGCGGCTCGATGGTGTGGACGCAACCCGCGGCGCTGGCGCCGTTCGACGCGACCAGCCCGTTCGCCGGCCTGCCGATCCCGCCCGACGTGACCGTGTCGCGCCAGGTGCTGGCCGAACCGGCGCTCGATCTTAACGACAAGACCTGGGCGCGGCTTTCGGACGGCACGCCGCTGGTCACGGCCACGAAGCGCGGCACGGGCTATCTGGCGCTGTTCCATACCTCGTCGAACACCGGCTGGTCCAACCTGCCGCTGTCCGGCTTGTTCGTGGAGATGCTGCGCCGCGTGGTGCGCATCAGCCAGGGCGTCGCCGCGGGCGGCGGCGCCGAAGGCGTGCTGCCGCCGCTCTATATCCTCGACGGGTTCGGGCGCCTGGGCGATCCGCCGGTCACGGCCGGCGCGATCAATGCCAAGGAGTTCGCCGAGATCAAGCCGGGGCCGCGCCATCCGCCCGGTTTCTACGGCCAGGACTTGGCGCGCCGCGCGCTGAACCTGTCGCCCTCGATCGCCGAGCTCAAAGCCATCGGCGCGATGCCCTCGGGCATCGAGCGCGCGCAATACACCGAGGCGCGCGAAACGGACCTGAAGCCCTGGTTGTTGGCCGCGGCCCTGCTGCTGTTCATCGCCGACGCGACCCTGGGCTTGGTGCTGCGTGGATTGATCCAATTGCCGGGCCGCGCCTTCGCCACGGCTGGCGCGATCGCGCTGGCGATCCTCGCCGCTTCCGCCGCCGATGCGCAAACGCGCCGCGCCGCGCAAAACGCGCCCCACGCGGGCGCCGACGGTTTCGCGCTGGAGGCGACGATCGAGACGCGGCTTGCCTATGTCGTCACCGGCAACGGCCGGGTGGACGAGATCAGCCGCGCCGGGCTTTCGGGCCTGACGCGCGTGCTGAACCGCCGCACCGCCGTCGAGGCGGTCGAGCCGATGGGCGTCAACCTGGAGGAAGACGAGCTGGCCTTCTTCTTCCTGCTCTATTGGCCGATCGACCCGGCGCAGCGCCCGCTCACGCCCGCCGCGGCGCGCAAGGTGAACGAGTTCCTGAAGAACGGCGGCTCGATACTGATCGACACGCGCGACCAGGGCGACACGCCAACGTCGCTGGAAGGCATGACCGCCAACGCCCAGCGCCTGCGCCAGATCGCGCAAGGCCTGGCGATCCCGCCCTTGACCCCCGTGCCGCCCGAACACGTGCTGACCAAGGCGTTCTATCTGATGCAAGACTTTCCCGGCCGCTTCGTGGGCGGACAGGTCTGGGTGGAGCAGGCGGAAAGCCGCGTCAACGACGGCGTGTCGTCGCTGATCATCGGCGGCAACGATTGGGCCACCGCCTGGGCGATGGATGAATCGGGCCGGGCGATGTTTCCGGTCATGCCGGGCGGCGAGAACCAGCGCGAGATGGCCTATCGCTTCGGCGTCAACGTGGTGATGTACGCGCTGACCGGCAACTACAAGGCCGATCAGGTGCATGTGCCCGCCATTCTTGAAAGGCTGGGCCAGTGATCGGGGGAACCGCCATCGGCTTCGCGCCGCTGCTGCCGTGGGCTGCGATCGCGGCCCTGGCCGCGCCGCTGGCGCTGGTGCTGGCGGTGTCGTTCTGGCGGCGGGCGGGCGGCGCGGTATGGCGGCTGATGGTCGGCGGCTTGCTGCTGCTGGCGCTCGCCAACCCGTCGCTGATCAACGAGCAGCGCGACATACTGCCGGACGTGGCGCTGCTGGTGGTCGACGAATCGGCCAGCAACCGCATCGGCGACCGCGCGCAGCAGCGCGAGCAGGCGCTGGCGAAGATCAAGGAGCGGCTGAAGGAAGAAAAGGACCTGGAACTGCGCGAGGTGCGCGCGGGCGCCGCCGACGCGTCGCTCACCGGCGGCGAGGAAGGCACGCGGCTGTTCCAGGCGATCGACCGGGCGCTGGCGGAAATTCCGCGCAAGCAGCTTTCGGCCGTGGTGATGCTGACCGACGGCCAGGTGCACGACGCGCCGGCCAAGGACGCGCCTGGCGCGGTCCCCCTGCCCGCCCCGTTGCACGCGCTGTTGACCGGCGCGCCGGGCGAGGCCGACCGGCGCTTGCGCGTGGTGCAGGCGCCGAGCTTCGGCCTGGTCGGCAAGCCGCAGACCATCACCGTGCGGGTGGAGGACGAGACGGCGGCACCTGGCACGCGCGCGCGGTTGAGCATCCGCCAGGACGGCGGCGAGCGCCGCGCGGAGCCGGCGCCGATCGGCGCCGATCACCAGATCGAGGTCAAGATCGAGCACGCCGGGCAAAGCGTCATCGAGCTCGAAGTTGATCCCGGTCAACGTGAATTATCGCTGCTGAACAACCGCGCCGTGGCGTCGATCAGCGGCGTGCGCGACCGTTTGCGCGTGCTGCTGGTGTCGGGCGAACCGCATGCCGGCGAGCGCACCTGGCGTAGCTTGCTGAAATCCGACCCGTCGGTCGATCTGGTGCATTTCACCATCCTGCGCCCGCCCGAGAAGCAGGACGGCACGCCGATCCGCGAGCTGTCGCTGATCGCCTTCCCGATCCGCGAGCTGTTCGAGGTCAAGCTGGACGAGTTCGACCTGATCATCTTCGACCGCTACCGGCGGCCGAGCATCCTGCCCAACGTCTATTTGCAGAACATCGCCAATTTCGTGCACAAGGGCGGCGGGCTGCTGGAGGCGGTGGGACCGAACTACGGCACGCCGCTCAGCCTGTTCCGCAGCCCGCTGGGCGCGATCCTGCCGGCCGAGCCGACCGGCCAGGTGTTCGAGCAGGGTTTCCGCCCGAAGGTCACGGAGATCGGGCAGCGCCATCCCGTCACCGCCGATCTGCCGGGCGCCGACCAGGCGGAACCCAGCTGGGGCCGCTGGTTCCGCCAGGTCGAGGCCGAGGTGGCGCATGGCCGCGCCGTGATGAGCGGCGTCAACAACCGGCCGCTGTTCATTCTGGACCGCGTGGGCCAGGGCCGCGTGGCGCAGGTGATGAGCGACCATATGTGGCTGTGGGCGCGCGGCTATGAGGGCGGCGGGCCGCAGGCCGAGCTGCTGCGTCGCGTGGCGCATTGGCTGATGAAGGAGCCCGAGCTGGAAGAAAACATGCTGCAGGCCAATGTGCAGGCCGGGCGCCTGATGGTCATGCGCCGCGTGCTGGAGCGCGACTATAAATCCGTCACCGTCACCACGCCGTCGGGCGAGAGCAAGAACCTGGAGCTGGCCGAGGAACAGGGCGGCCGCGCGCGCGCCGCGCTGGCCGTTACCGAACCCGGCATCTACCGCGTGACCGACGGCGAGCGCACCGCCATCGCCGCCGCCGGCTCGCTGAATCCTATGGAATATGCCGATCTGCGCGCCACGCCCGACAAGCTGATCCCGGCGATCGAGGCGAGCAAGGGAAGCTGGCGCTGGCTGGCGTCGGCGCCCGGCGCCGCGATCGCGCTGCCCGATATTCGCCGCGTGCAGTCCGGCCGGCCGGCCGGTGGACGCGACTGGATCGGCCTGGTGCGCAACGGCGAATTCCGCGTCACCGGCGTCAATCAGATTCCGCTGCTGCCGGTGATCCTGGTGCTGACGCTGGCGCTCGGCGGCCTGGCGCTGGCGTGGTGGAGAGAGGGGAAATAAGCGCCGCCCCGCCGCGATCAACCCAGCTTCTTGTACCCACCGACCAGGTCGTTGGTCTGGGCGATGTGGAAATGCAAGCCCTCGGATGTGAAGTCGCCCTCCAGCGCGCCGAATTTCAGACGCGCGCCGGTGATCTTCATGCGCAGCAGGATCTTTCCGACCGACGGCGTGCGCACGCTGGCCCCGCCGGCATGGCATTCGATCGCGGTCGACACCTCGAACCACGCCTTCAGGCGCCGCGGCCGCTCCTCGCGCAAGGTGAAAGTGGGGTAGTAGCAGATCGCGATGCCGCTTTTGGCGTGCTTCAGCTCCGCCATGCCGGAGATGGTGTGCGTCTGCCCGGCCTCGCGGATCTCGATCTCCTTCACCAGGCGGTAGTCGTGCCCCTCCACCACGTCCTGCCACTGGCCCAGGAATTCGCGCGGCAGCTTGCGCGGCAAATCCTGCATGGTCGGATGCTTCAAGCTGAGCGGCATTCCCAATTCCCCCGTTTCCCGCCGGAACGCGCCCGATCGCGGCCCGATCCGCATAGAGTCTTGCGCCTTGCGCCCGCTGTCAACGCAATGCCGCCATGCGGTCGCGGTATTCACAATTGCGCCGGGGACTTACTTTTGCCGGAACGAATGACTAGCTTTAGACAGCGAAGAATTGCCTGAAAACGGAGCAGTAGGATGATCGACGTCACCCCCTTCGAGAAGCTCGGCGCGTTCCGCAACGAGTGGCTGGACACGCACCATCATTTCAGCTTCGCCGATTATCACGACCCCAATCGCATGGGCTGGGGCGCGCTTCGGGTGTGGAACGACGACGAGATCGAGCCCGGCACCGGCTTCGGCATGCATCCGCACCGCGACATGGAGATCATCACCTATGTGCGCAGGGGCGCGATCACGCATCGCGACAACCTGGGCAACGAGGGCGTGACCGGCCCGGGCGACGTGCAGGTGATGTCGGCCGGCACCGGCATCACGCATGCCGAGGTCAACGCGGGCAGCGAGAAGGTGGTGCTGTTCCAGATCTGGATCATGCCCGACCGGCGCGGGGTGAAGCCGCGCTGGGAAACCCGCCAGTTTCCGAAACACGGCCGCCTGGGAAAGCTGCTGCCGCTGGCCTCGGGCCGTCCGGAGGATGCCGGCGCCGGGGCCATGATGATCCACCAGAATGCCGCCATCCTGGGCGCCACGCTGGCCGCGGGCGAAACGCTTGTCCACAAGTTCGCGCCCGGCCGGAAGGCCTATCTGGTGCCAACCACCGGTCGTCTGACGGTCAACGGCGTGGACGTGCCGGCTCGCGCCGGTGTAGCCGTCACCGGCGAATCAGTGTTAACCATTCGGGCGGACCAACCCACTGAAATCATTGTCGCCGACGTAGCTTGAGCGAGTTCGACTACTAGCCAGCGACATTTTTTGGCACGCAGAATTTGTCGGAAACTAGGCAAGATTCTTGCTCATAACGCATTGCTGCATTGCAGCATGAACGCCCCGTAACCGGCCCCGATCCGGTTAGACAGGTTCCAAGTTACGGCACGGAACGACGGGGCTGCCATTACGCGGCGGCCCATTTTCCGGAGAGCTTGGCGACGTTCCGCTATCGGTGCCGTTAAGGCCGGTCCCCCCTCACTTGGACCCGGCGGCAAAGCTCTCCGCTCGACCGACCACGGCGTGTCCTGGGCTGTTGCAGCCCGGGCGTGACGGCCGTCCCAAAGAAAGAAAGAAGGAGTTCCAACCAATGCGTAAACTTACGATTCTATCCGCCTTCGTCCTGATGTTGTCCGGCCCCGTTTTTGCCGGCTCCGAAGGCGATGACGCCGATCAGGCGCGCAAGGTAGTGCAAAGCCTGGCCGACCACGCCGTGGTCGCCTCCAAGATCGAGGACAAGGACGCGCGCCGCCGCGCGCTGATCGAGGCCGCCGCACCGGCGGTCGATTTCCGCGCCATCGGCGCGGGCGTTCTGGGCCATGCCGGCGTGAAGATTCCCACCAATCGCCAGAACGAGGTTATGGAAGGCGTCATCGCCTTCGTGTCGCGCCAGGTGATCGGCGAGATCGAGCGCGTCCGCCCCGAGGAAGCCAAGCTGGGCGACGTAAAGGTGGCGAGCGGCGACGAGATGCGCGTGAACGTGAAACTCGCGGGCATCAAGGACCAGATCGACGCCGACTGGGTGATGAAGAAGCAAGCCGATGGCTGGCGCGCGACCGACGTGCTGGTGGCCGGCAATTCGCTGGTGGTGCATTTCGGCGGCCAGTTGGCCCGCAAGGCGCGCGGCGAACTGGACCAGCTGGTCGACTTTCTGCGCGGCGAGCAGAAGCGCGACAGCGTGGCGTCGCTGCCGCAGTAACGCGGGAAGGCAATCCGCGGATCTAGATTCGGCCCCGGGTCAGGCGATCCGGGGCCGAATTCTTTTTGCGGCGATCCGATCGCGGCGGCAGCTCAATTCTTCGGACAGGACGGGTCCTTGCGCGCCGCTTCCCAGGCATAGGTGGAATAAAACTTGCCGGCGCAGGCGGCATTGAGCTCCGCGACCGTCGCGTTGTAGCGCGCCACGGTCTGCTGCTGCTCGGGCGCGGCCACCAGTTCATAGTGCTGGCGCGCCGCATCGCGCTTGTCCAGCAAGGCACGGAAGGCGTCGATCTGGCTTTGATCGTCCACGTTAACGGCCGGGCGCCGCTGCGCCACCTCGCGTTCCAGCGCGGCGGCTTCGTTGCGCGTCCTTTCGAACAGCCCGTTGCGCACGTCCAGCTCGAAGCGGCGGTCCTGCACGGCCTGCTCCAGGCACAGGCATTTGCGCGCGGCGGCGATCTCCTCGGGCACCGTCTGCACCGCCGGGTATTGCGCGAACGCCGGGCAGGCTATGGCGACAAGACAAAGCGCGGCGCAGACAGAGGCGAATCGGGGGAAAGCCATGGAGCTGCTCCCTGCAAATGCTGACGCGATGGCTTGACGACATATATCGGCTTGAGGCGCACGCGACGCAAGGGAAAGACGCCCGCTTCGTACCCCGTCGCGGCGCTATGCTATGATTCGCGAAGTTAGGGCCCAGGTTGGAGAAGACACCATGAATCCCACGAGCTGCGGACGAATCTTCGCGCTGGCACTGGCCGCAAGTGCGCTCGGCGCCGGCGCGGCGCTGGCCGCTGAGCCGGGCATGAGCGAATTCAAGCACGCGCGGCAGAATTTCTCGGTCGCCTACCCCCAGGATTGGCGCTTGGGATCGTTCAAGGACGGGCCCGATTTCCAGGCGCTGTCCAACGCCGGCAAGGGCCCGGAGGAATGCAACGTAAACGCCACCTCGGTTTCGGGCGCCGATTACCTCGACCGGATCAACAAGGAGCGGATGCTGAACACCATCCGCTATGCGGTTAAGGACGCCCAATTCGCCGAATGGCGACGCCAGACCCTGGGCCAGCGCTGGGGCGTTTATTACATCGTCAACGGCACCACGCCGCGCCAGGGCTACCGCCAGACCACCCTGGGGTTCCAAGTGGTGGTCGGCTCAAAGCTCTATACCCTGTCCTGCTCGGCCCCTGCCCAGCGCTTCGAGCAGAACCGCCCGATTTTCGAGAAAATATTGTCGACATTGGCTTTTTAGCCGCCTGGCCGGGCGTCGGATCGGGCTTCTGGCCCGCGGTTTGCTTGAGATTCCCGTGCCGGATCGCCGCGCCGTTAACGATGAGCGCCGAGGCTAAGTAGAAGCGGCTTTTTTCGCCGGCGCGGCTATAATGCCGCCACTCACTGTATGGCTGGGGCGGGCCTGTCCGGCGGCCGGACCGGACGGGTGGATTTCTGCGAAAACGGACGGACTGTAAATGAAAACGACCAGTCAAATCGCGATTATCGCCGTAATGGCGGCGGTCGGTGTCGGCGCTTGGTTGCTGAAGGACCAAGTGCTGGGCAAGACCACCAAACAGGGCGCCGCCGCCGCGCCCGCGGTGCTGGTGCAGGTGAAGCCGGTGCGCGTCGGCACGGTCACCGAGCGCATCGAGGCCGTCGGCACCGCGCTGGCCAACGAAGCGATCATCATCACCGCCAAGACCACGGGCATCATCGAGAAGATCAACATCAGCGAAGGCGAACGGGTGAAGGCCGGCCAGATGCTGGTGCAGTTCGACGACGCCGAGGCGAAAGCGGAGCTGGAGGCGCAGAAAGCGACCACCCGCGGCGCGTTCCTGGCCTATGACCGCGCGATCAAGCTGATTGAAAAACAGAACGTCGCCCAGGCCAAGGTGGACGACCTGCTGTCGGCGTGGAAATCGAGCGAGGGGCGCGTGAAGGTCCTGGAAGCGCGCCTGTCGGACCTGAAGCTGGTGGCGCCCTTCGCGGGCAAGGTAGGGCTGCGCCGCGTCAGCGCCGGCGCCTTGGTGCAGCCCGGCACGATCATCACCACGTTGGACGACGATTCGATCATCCGCCTGAAGCTGTCCGTGCCGGAAGGGTCGCTGGCCAACGTCAAGGTGGGCCAGGATGTCGAGGCCACCGCCGCCGCCTATCCCAAGCGCGTGTTCGAAGGCAAGGTCAGCTCGATCGATTCGCGCGTCGACCAGATCACGCGCGCGGCCGAGATTCGCGCCGACATTCCCAATTCCGACGGCGCGGTGAAGCCCGGCATGTTCATGGCCTATAAGCTGGTGCTGTCCAAGCGCGACAGCGCCTTGCTGGTGCCGGAAGAGGCACTGTTGGCCGAGGGCGCGCGCCAATACGTCTTCGTGGTCGCGGATGGCCGGTCACTGAAGCGCGAGGTCAAGATCGGCGACCGCAACGCCGGCGAGGTCGAGGTGCTGTCGGGCGTCAAGGCCGGCGACAACGTGGTGATCGGCGGCATCCAGAAAATCCGCAACAACAGCCTGGTCAAGATCATCTCGGCCGTACCGGCGAGTTGATCGCGCCAGGCGGCGGCGAGCATCAAGGATCGCGCGACATGACCCTGTCCGACGTATCGATCAAACGGCCCGTCTTCGCCACGGTCATCAGCATGATCCTGGTGATTTTCGGCATGTTCGCGTTCCGCAACCTGTCGATCCGCGAATATCCGGCGATCGATCCGCCGATCCTGTCGATCACCACGCAGTACAAAGGCGCCAACAATCAGATCATCGAAAGCCAGATCACCCAGTTGATCGAGGATTCGATCGCCGGCATCGAGGGCATCCGCTCGATCACCTCCTCCAGCCGCGAGGGTTCCTCCAGCATCCAGGTCGAGTTCAGGCTGGACCGCGACATCGACGGCGCGGCCAACGACGTGCGCGACAAGATCGCGCGCATCCTGGCGCGCCTGCCCGAGGACGCCGACCAGCCGATAATCGCGAAGGTCGAGGCCGACGCGCGGCCGATCATCTGGTTCTCGCTCCTCAGCGACAAGATGAGCGCGCTGGAGCTGACGGATTACGCCGACCGCTTCCTGGTCGACCGGCTGTCGACCGTGCCGGGCGTGGCCAACGTGCGCATCGGCGGCGAGCGGCGCTACGCCATGCGCATCTGGCTGAACAAGCAGGCGATGGCCGCGCGCGAGATCACCGTCCAGGACGTCGAGACGTCGCTGAAACAGCAGAACCTGGAGCTGCCCTCGGGCCGCATCGAATCGATCGAGCGCGAGTTCACCGTGCTGTCCGACACGGGCCTGAAGACGCCCGAGCAGTTCGCGGGCCTGGTGCTGGGCACGCGCAACGACTACCAGATCCGCCTGGGCGAAGTGGCGCGGGTGGAAAAGGGCGCGCTGGACACGCGCGGCGAATTCCGCAGCAACGGCAAGAGCGCGGTCGGCATCGGCGTGGTCAAGCAGTCCGTGGCCAACACTCTGGATGTGGCCAACCAGGCGCGCCAGGAGATCGAGCGGTTGAAGACCGCCATGCCGCCCGAGATCGAGGTGATCCTGTCCTACGACAGCTCGCAGTTCATCGCCCAGTCGATCTACGAGGTCGAACACGCATTGCTGATCGCGCTGGCGCTGGTGATCGGCGTCACGTTCATCTTCCTGCGCAACTGGCGCGCCACGCTGATCCCCTCGGTCGCGATTCCGGTCTCGCTGGTCGCCGCCTGCGCGGTCCTAGCGGCGCTGGGATACTCGCTGAACGTGCTGACGCTGCTCGCCGCCGCGCTGGCGATCGGCCTGGTGGTCGACGACGCCATCGTGGTGCTGGAAAACATCCACCGCCACATCGAAGAGGGCCACCCGCCGCTGTTGGCGGCCGTATACGGCGCGCGGCAGATCAGCTTCGCCGTGATTTCGACCACGCTGGTGCTGATCGCGGTATTCGTGCCGCTGTCGTTCTTAAGCGGCAATACCGGACGCTTGTTCCGCGAGTTCGGCATTTCGGTGGCCGCGGCCGTGGCGTTTTCGGGCCTGGTGGCGCTCAGCCTCAGCCCGATGATGTGCTCCAAATTCCTCGCTGGCCACGACAGCGAAGGCCTCCTCTACCGCGTCACCGAGCCGGTGTTCGCGGCGATCAATCGCGGCTACGCGTTCCTGCTGAAGGCCGCCCTATCGATGCCCCTGGTGATGGCGGCGCTGGCGGTATTCGTGTCGTGTATGGCCTATCTTCTGTATGCGGCCGCGCCCAAGGAATTCGCGCCGATCGAGGACCGCGGCAATATCTTCGTCTCCGTCATCGCTCCAGAAGGCGCCAGCTTCGATTACACCAAGCGCCACGCAATCGAGGTCGAGAAATTGACCCAGCCCTTGCTCGAGGCCGGCATCGCGCGCCAGCAGATCACTTTCGTCGCGCCCAGCTTCGGCAGGCCGGGCGATGTGAAACAAGCCAACATGTTCACACGCCTGGCGCCGTGGGACAAGCGGACCGACCCGAAACATGGCCAACAGCAGATCGTGAAAGACCTGCAGCCGAAACTGAGCCAGATACCCGGCGTGCGCGCCTTCGCCATCAGCCCGCCAAGTCTGGGCCAGCCCTTTACGCTGCAGCCGATCCAGGTGGTGATCGGCGGCAGTACCTATGAAGAGCTGGCGGAATGGCGCGATATCATGCTCGACCGGCTGCGCGCCGATCCCAGGCTGCAAAACGTCACTACCAACTTCGAAGACACCAAGCCCGAATTGCGCGTGCATATCCGGCGCAACCGCGCCTCGGACCTGGGAGTGTCGATTGAGGATCTGGGCCGCACACTGGAGACGATGCTCGGCAGCCGCCAGGTCACCCGCTTCATCGACCGCGGCAAGGAATACGACGTCATCCTGCAGCTCAGCCCCGAAGACCGCATGAAGCCGGACGATCTGAGCAACATTTTCGTGCGCTCGAACACCACCAAGCAGCTGATCCCGCTGTCCAACCTGGTGACGGTGATCGAGCGCGCGGGCCCATCGGACCTGAACCGTGTCGACCGGCTGCGCTCGTTTACGCTGCAGGGAACGCCCGCGCCTGGCACCACGCTGGGCGAGGCGCTTGAGACCGTCGAGCAGGCCGCCGCCGAATCGCTGCCGCTGCAGGCGCGGCTCGCCTATCAGGGCCAGTCGCGCGAATTCAAGGAATCGAGCGCCTCGCTGTTCCTGGTGTTCGGCCTGGCTATCCTGACTGTGTATCTGGTGTTGGCGGCGCAGTTCGAAAGCTTCATCCATCCCTTCGTCATCATGCTGGCGGTTCCGCTGGCAGTGACCGGCGCCTTGGGCGCGATCTGGCTGACGGGCCTGACCATCAACGTCTATTCGCAGATCGGCGTGGTGATGCTGGTCGGCATCGTGGCCAAGAACGGCATTCTGATCGTCGAGTTCGCCAATCAGCTGCGCAACACGGGCAAAAGCGTGATCGACGCGGTGCGCGAATCGGCGCAGGCGCGCTTGCGGCCGATCCTGATGACCAGCATCTCGACCGCCATCGGCGCGGTGCCGCTGGTCATCGGGCACGGCGCGGGCGTGGAAAGCCGCCAGGCGATCGGCGTCGTCATCATCGGCGGCGTGGTGTTCGCGACCATGCTGACGTTGTTCATCGTGCCGTCGTTCTATCTGATGCTGGCGGGCTTCACGCGGCCGGCCAGTTTCGTCAGCGACATGATCAAGCGCCTCGAGCGCGCCCGTCCGGCGCAGCATTCGACCCCGGCCGAATGACCTTGCCGCCCGCCCTTCGGGGCATAGCAACCCTAAGCGTCGCCTTGCTGGCCGCGGCCTGCGCGCAGCACCAGATGGCGACCCTGCCGGCCGTCGACGCCGAGTCCAACGTGGCGGCGGCCGATAGCGCGCCCGAACCGGCGCGGTCGGGCGGTGACAGTACCGCTGACCCCTCGTTCCATTCGCGCAACAAGGGAGCGACGCAGTTGGCGATGCTGCCCGCGCCCACCGCCCCCGCCCAGCCCAAGGCTACGCCGCCCGGCCACGGCGTTTGCAGCCCGGTGCAGCCCGGCGCGGAGGCGCGCGGCTTGGTGGAAAGCGGCGGCTTGCGGTTTCGGGTCGAATGCTTCCGCGCCGCAGGCGTCGGGCCCGCACCCGCGGTTGTCATCCTGCACGGATCGCGCGGCATCGGACGCAATACGATCTATGCGCGGCTGGCCGGGGCCCTGAACGAACGCGGCATCCACGCCTTCGTGTTCGAGTATCTGACGCCGGACGCGCCGCCGGCCGCCCAGGCGAACGCAGCGCCAGCCAAGAGCGCGGGCAAGACGCCGGTGAAAACCGACGTGCTGCGTCCCCAGGGACAGCAGCAGCAGGCCGGTAAAATCGTGACGCCCGCCGCGCCCAAGCCCGTGACCATCGGCTCCGCCCAGCAGGCTGCGGCGATTTCCGACGCGATCACCGCGGCGCAGAACCTGCCTTATGTCGATCCCCGACGCATCGGCATGTTCGGCCTGTCGCTGGGCGGATTCCACGCGCTCGGCCTCGCCGCGCGCGACACGCGGATCGCGGCGGTGGTCGATATGTTCGGCGCCATGCCGCACGCCGCGGCCCCCGACGTGACGCGTATGCCGCCGGTGCTGATCCTGCACGGCGACCGCGACGCGGTGGTGCCGGTGCGCCGCGCCTACGAGCTGGACAAGCTGATGGCCAGGATCGGCGCGCCGCGCGAAATGACGATCTACAGGGGCCAGGGCCATAGCTTCCGCGGCGCCGCGGACGCCGACAGCGTTGCCCGCTCGGCCGATTTCCTCGATCGGCGTCTTGCCGCCGCTGTCCAAGCCGCGAACTAAGGTTCGGCCACCGGGGTGACGACCGACCGCAGCCTGAAATTCGCGCCGGCGGACGAGCCGCTGAAGGCCATCGTGCTGATGGTCGCGTCGATGTTCATTTTCTCGGGTGTCGATGGCGTCTCCAAGGCGCTGACCCACGACTATCATCCCGTGCTGGTGTCTTGGGGCCGGTTCCTGTTCCAGACCCTGCTGCTGGTGCCGGTGGCGCTGTACATGGGCCCGATCCGCGTGCTGCGGACCTCGGCGCCCGCGCAGCAGACTTTGCGTGCGCTGTGCATGTACGCCTCCAGCATCTGCTTCATCAGCGGCCTGGCGCGTCTGCCGCTGGCCGAGTGCGCCGCCATCGGCTTCACCGCCCCGATGTTCACCACGGCGCTGTCGATCCCGCTGCTGGGCGAGAAGGTGGGCGTGCGCCGCTGGAGCGCGCTTGTGGTCGGCTTCGCCGGCGTGTTGATCGTGATCCGCCCGGGCACCGCCGCGTTTGATTGGGCTTCGGTGCTGCCGATGCTGTCGGCGGCCGCGTGGTCGATGGGCCTGATCGTCACGCGCCGCATGAACACCCAGGCGGATTTGCCGATCACCACGCTGATCTACGCCAGCTGGGTTGGGCTGGTGGTCGCCTCCCTGCCCGTGCCGTGGTTCTGGACCATGCCTGGCCCCGGCGCCTGGGCCGCGATGCTGGCCATGGCGGCGCTGTCGTGCGGCGGGCACTATCTGCTGATCCTGGCCTTCCGCCTTGGTCCCGCGTCGATCCTGGCGCCGTTCTCGTATTCGCAGATGATCTGGGCCACGCTGATCGGCTTTTTCGCCTTCGCCGCCCTGCCCGATCTGTGGACCTGGGTGGGTGCCGCGGTGATCATGACCAGCGGCGCCTATACTTGGCACCGCGAGCGCGTGCGCCACGGCCTGATCAAACGCTCGGGCCATCCCGCGGCATGAAAAAAAGCGGCACGATGCTTCTCTGAACCCAAAGTAAACGCCGGATGAATGAATCCGGCCAGATTTATCAGGAATTTTAGAGACTTAGGCGCGGACTGTCGGCTCGATCGCCAGCTTGGCGACGCGCGCGAGCAGGGCTTTGGCCTTGGCCCGCGGCAAAGCGGTGAGCGGCGGACACACGGCTAGCCACGCATCGTCGCGCTTTTGCGCGGCGGCGACGGTCTTCACCGCGGGAACGAAGGGCATGCCCTCGACCGCGCCGATCAGCGCCTTGATGCGCTTCAGATCGCGCGCGTCGGCCTTGACTCCGGGCGCGTCGCACAGCGCGCGCACCAGGCCCGGCGCGACGTTGGCCAGGCCGCAAATCGTGCCGCAAGCGCCGAGCGCGATGGCCTGCGGCACGTGATGCTCCGCGCCCACCAGTATCTCCAACGTAGCTGCGAAGCGCTTCAGCAGCGGCTTGGTGTGGCTCCAGTCCAGCGTGCTGTCCTTGATGCCCACGACGGTGCCGGGAAACGCCTTCGCCAAGCGCCCGATCGTGCCGAAATCCATCGCCACCGCGCTGAGCGGCGGTATGTGATAGAGGTACAGCTTAAGGTTCGGATTTCCCGTGCGCTCGATCGCCTGGGCGAAGGAACGGAACACGCCAGCGCCGTCGACGTCTTTCCAATAGAACGGCGGCAGCATCAGCGCCCCGGCCAAGCCCGCGTCGGTCGCGGCGCGGTTGAGCTCGGCCGCGTCGGCCAGCGCCGCCGAGCCGGTGCCGAGCAGCATTTTGCGCGCGGGCACGCCGGCCTTCAGCACCTCGTCCAGCGCCGTTCGCCGCTCGGCGACGGAAAACGACGTGCCCTCGCCCGTCGTGCCGAAGATCGCCACCCCGTCGCAACCCCGGCCGATCAGGAACTTGCAGTGCGCGGCCAGCCGCTCGGTGTCGCAGGACAAATCGGCTTTCAGCGGCGTCATCGCCGCCACCCACAGCCCCGCCACGTTGCGTTGGTTCTTCATTTCCTCTCACTTCACCGCGCCGGCGGTCAGCCCGGCGATGATCTGGCGCTGCGCGAACACGGTCAACAATAGCACGGGCAGGGTGACGACCAGCGCCGCGGCGGCGAGCGGACCCCAGCTCACCTGCTCGAAGGTCAGCATGTTGTAGACCGCGACCGGCAGGGTGCGCGTGGTGCGCCCGGCCAGCACCACGCCGAAGATGAAATTGCTCCACGAGTTGATGAAGGCGAGGATGAAACCGACGGTGATGCCCGGCCGCGCGATCGGCAGAGCGACATGCCAGAAGATCTGCCAGCGCGTGGCGCCATCCACGAACGCCGCTTCCTCCAGCTCCATCGGCGTCGTCTCGAAGAACCCGATCATCACCCAGATCACGATCGGAACCGTGATCACCAGATGCGTGATGACCTGGGGCCACAGCGTGCCCATGAGGCCAAGAAACTGGAACAGCAGGAACAGCGGGATCAGATAGGACAGGCCCGGCGTCATGCGCGAGATCAGCACGACCACGGCGGCCTTGACCGCCTTCATGCGCGCGATGCCATAGCCCGCCGGCACGCCGATCACGATCGCGGCGAAGGTCGACAGGCCCGTGACGATCAGGCTGTTGAGGAAAAACAGCCCGAAGGAATTCGATTTGAACACCAAGACGTAGTTTTCCCAGGCGATCTTGCTGGGAATGAACACCGGCGGATAGGCGGTGTTGTCGATCTCGTATTTCAACGACAACGACAGCATCCACAGGAAGAACAGCAGCGCCGGCGACACGATCACCGCCAGGGCGAAAGCCAGGCCCGCGTTGTCCAGCGCCTTGCGCATGGTCATGCCGCCGCTCCCGCCTCGGTCCAGCGCGTGCGCTGGCGCAGATACAGCAATACCAGCGACAAGGCGACGATCAGCGCGAAAAACACCACCGCGATGGCCGAGCCGTAGCCGATGTCGTAATAGGCGAAGGCGACGCTGTAGAGATAGAGGTTGATGGTCTCAGACGCGGTGCCTGGCCCGCCCTGGGTGATGGCGTAGATGATGTCGAAAGCCTTGAGCGCGTCGATGGTGCGCAGAATCGCCGCGACCAGAAGGAACGGCGCGATCATCGGCAGGGTCAGATAGCGGAAGGTTTGCCAGCGCGTGGCGCCGTCGATCAGCGCGCTTTCATAAGGCTCGGTCGGCAGAGCCGCCAGGCCCCCCAGCACGATCAGCATCACCAGCGGCGTCCAATGCCAAGTCTCGACCATCACCAGCGAGGGGATCACCGTGCGCGGATCGTACACCCAGGGCTGCGCCGGGATGCCAACCAACGACAGCAGATAGTTCAACACGCCGAGCTGGGGGTGGAACATCATGGTCCAGATCAGCGCGATGGCCACGGGCGTGGCCATCATCGGCAGGATGAAGATGCCGCGCAGCAACCCGCGCAAGGGAAACCGGCGGTGAAACGCCAGGGCGGCGGCCAGGCCGAAGATCAGCGGAAAGATCACCGACAGGGCCGTGTAGAGCAGCGTGTGCCACAGCGCGTCGCCCAGGCGCGGGTCGCCGATCAGCCGCACATAGTTGGCGAAGCCGACGAAGCTGCGCTCGCTGCCGACGCGCCATTCGTTGAGACTCATCCACAGGGTGAACGCCCAAGGAAAG
>JAHFPH010000078.1 GCA_023266845.1 Rhodospirillaceae bacterium | reverse complement strand
GAACAGCGTCGTGTTCGGCGTATTGGGCCTGGCGGGCCCCGCGCTCGCAGCACCCTTCACCTGCCCGAAAAAGGGCGGCGATCTGGTGTTCGCCGGCGAGGCCAAGGTCAACAGCCTTGACCAGTACGGCTCGCAGACGATTTCCACGCGCAACGTGGTGTCGAACATATTCGAACCGCTGATGACCCGCGACGAGGCCAACAATCCGATTCTCGATCTGGCGGAATTGATGACCGAGTCTCCAGACCGCCTCACCTACACCTTCAAGATCCGCCAGGGCATCAAGTTCCACAACGGCAAGGACATGACCACGGACGACGTGATGGCGTCGTTCGACCGCTATTCGAAGATCGGCATCGAACGCGGCTTCCTGGTGAATGTGGAGAAATGGGAAGCGCCGGACAAGTACACTTTCATCATCAGGATGAAAAAGGCGCAGCCAACCTTCATCGAGGATTTGAGCTCTTTCAGTCAGCCGGTGGTCATTATCCCGGCGGAGCAGAAGGACGCCCCGCCGCTGCAACTCGCGCCGATCGGCACCGGCCCGTTCCAGGTGGCCGAATACGTCGCCGACAGCCACGTGAAGCTGAAGCGCTACGAGGGTTACAAGCCGAACACGCAGTTCGAGGTCCGCACGGGTTTCGGCGGCTACAAGGTCGCCTGCGTCGACACGGTGACCTATCGCATCGTGACCGAGTCCGGTGCGCGCGTGGCGGGCCTGCAGACCGGCGAGCTGATGGCGGTCGAGGACGTACCGACCAAGGCCCAGGCCGAGTTGAAGAAGGATCCCAAGATCACGTTGCTGCCGCTCGAGAACTGGTGGGTCCATATCATGCTGCCCAACACCAAGACCGGGCCGACCAACAACCTGGCCTTCCGCCGTGCGGTGCAGGCGGCGCTGGACATGGACGAGATCATGGATGCGTCGACCGACGGCGCCTACAAGCTGAACGTCGGCTTCCAGTATCCGGGCCGCGTGACCTACACGGACGCCGGTAAGGAAACCTACAACCTCAAGAACAAGGACCTGGCGAAAAAGTATCTCCAGGAAGCCGGATACAAGGGCGAACCGCTGGTCCTCATGACCAACAAGGACTACACCAGCATGTACAACGCAGCGCTGGTGGTGTCCGAGCAGCTCAAGGGCGTCGGCATCAACGCCAAGCTCGACGTGGTGGATTGGCCGACCTCGGTCAACCGCATGATCAAGGAAAAAGAGGGCTGGAACTTCTTCTACACGGGCTACGGCACGCAGCCGGCGCTGGGACCGCTCGCCACCATGAAGTTCTTCGTGCTTGGCGGCAACGCCACGCCGTCGCCCGAGGATCCCGAGCTGAACGCGGCCTATGACGACATGATCAACAAGGCCGATCCGAAGGAACGGCAGGCCGCTTATGCGCGCATGCAAAAGCGGATCCTGGAGCAGGTCTACGCCGTGCCGTTCGGATCGCTGACCAAGGTCCAGGCCACGCGCTCGAACGTGAAGGGCTTCAAGCCGTTCCGCATCCCGCGCTTCTCCAACGTGTGGATCGAGGGGTAAGGAACCCAGCGTAAAAGGTCCGGGCCTTGGGCCGCGTCATCTTCAACAGGATCGCCGGCGCCGTGCCGGTGATCCTGCTGGTGACGCTCATCACCTTCGGGCTGATGCGGCTCATTCCCGGCGACGTCAGCGCCGCGCTCGGCGGGATCAGCTCGACGCCCGCCGAGCGCGAGGCGATCCGCAAGAATCTGGGGCTCGACGAGCCAGCCCATGTGCAGTTGTTCAAGTGGTACGGCGGGCTGGTGCGCGGCGACCTGGGCCGGTCGCATTTTCTGGGCAAGGACGTGACGCAGGCGACGTTCGAGCGCCTGCCCGTGACGGTGTCGCTCAGCGCCTATTCGCTGGTGCTGACGCTGCTGTTCGGACTGTTGAGCGGCATCGTGGCGGCCCTCAGGCAGAATACCTGGGTCGATCAGGCGGCGATGATGTTCGCGATGATCGGCGTGTCGATGCCGAATTTCTGGCTCGGCCTGATGATGATCGTGCTGTTCTCGGTGCATCTGGGTTGGCTGCCGACCGGCGGCTACGTGCCTTTCACCCAAGACCCTGTGGGTTGGCTGCGCTCCTGCACCATGCCGGCGATCTCGCTGGCGATGCTGCAAATCGGCTTACTCGCGCGCATCACGCGCTCGACCATGCTGGAAGTGTTGCGCCAGGATTATGTGCGCACCGCGCGGGCCAAGGGCCTGCCCAACTATCTGGTGGTCGGCAAGCACGCGCTCGCCAACGCCCTAATCCCGATCGTCACCGTCATCGGCATCGTCGTGAGTCTTTTGATTTCGGGCGCGGTGGTGACCGAAACCGTGTTCTCGATTCCCGGCGTCGGGCAGTTGCTGACGTCCGCGATTCTGAACCGCGACTATCCGATGATCCAGGGCGGGCTTTTGTACATCACCCTGCTGCTGGTCGGCATCAACATCCTAGTCGACGTCGCCTATGCCTGGCTCGATCCGCGCGTGAGGTACGACGGTGGCTGACAGCGTCGCCATGCTGGACGGCGCGCCGCAGATCGCCGCCGCCGCGCCGGGCCGCTCGACGCGCTGGGACGTCGCGCGCCGCCTTTGGCGCCACCGCTCGTTCCGTTTCGGCCTTGGCCTGTTCGCCATCGTCATCGCCGCGGCCGCGTTCGCGCCCTGGATCAGCCCGATCGAGCCCAACAAGCTGGCGATGCGCGCGCGGTTTCTGCCGCCCAGCTGGGACCATCTGTTCGGCACCGACAATTTCGGCCGCAGCCAGTTGGCGCGGGTGGTCTATGGCGCGCAGCTTTCGCTGATGATCGGCACGGCGGTGGTGGTGATCAACGCCGTGTTCGGCGCGTTGATCGGCGCATTGGCCGGGTATTTCCGGCAGCTCGACAACATGGTGATGCGCGTCAACGACGCGGTCATGGCGTTTCCGGCGGTGCTGCTGGCGATCGGCGTGGCGGCGGTGCTGGGCCGCTCGACGCCGAACATGATCCTGGCGCTGAGCGTGGTCTATATTCCGCGCACCGCACGCATCGTGCGCAGCTCCGTCATCGTCGTCCGGCAGATGGAATACGTGCAGGCCGCGGTCGCCGCCGGAGCGGGGCATTGGCGCATCCTGCGCCGGCACATCCTGCCCAACTCGATGGCGCCGCTGATGGTGCAGTTGAGCTTCCTGTTCGCCTATGCGGTGCTGACCGAGGCGACGCTGAGCTTCCTCGGCCTCGGCGCCGAGCCGCCGACGCCAACCTGGGGCAACATCATGGCCGAGGGGCGCCAATACATGCGCGAGGCGCCGTGGATCATCGCCATACCCGGGGCCGCGCTGGCGATCACGGTGATGGCGCTGAACTTGCTGGGCGACGGCTTGCGCGACGTCCTCGATCCGCGCCTCAGGGTCCAGCAGTGAGCCTGCTTTCCGTCCGCAATCTTCAGGTCCTGTTCGCGACCGAGAACGGCGAGGTCGCGGCGGTCGACGATATCACCTTCGATCTGGCCGAGGGCGAGGTCCTGGGCATCGTCGGCGAATCCGGCAGCGGTAAATCGGTCACGGCGCTCTCGATCATGGGCTTGCTGCCACGCCCGCCCGCGCGCATCGGCCGGGGATCGGTGATGTTCGAAGGCGAGAACTTGCTGACCTATGGCGAGCGCGCCATGCGCCGCATCCGCGGCCCCGGCATCGGCATGATCTTCCAGGAGCCGATGACGTCGCTCAATCCCGTGTTCACGATCGGCGACCAGATCATGGAAACAGTGCGCGTGCACGAAGGCGTGGGCAAGGCCGCCCAGCGCGACCGTGCGATCCAGATGCTGGCGCGCGTCGGCATCGCCTTGCCCGAGCGGCGCCTGGACGATTATCCGCACCAGTTGTCGGGCGGCATGCGCCAGCGCGTGATGATCGCCATGGCGCTGATCTGCCGGCCCAAGCTTTTGATCGCCGACGAGCCGACCACGGCGCTGGACGTCACCATTCAGCAGCAGATTTTGGAGCTGCTGCTGGATCTGCGCGACGAATTCCGCATGGCGATCATGATCATCACGCACAACATGGGCGTGGTGGCCGAGATGGCCGACCGGGTGATCGTCATGTACGCCGGCAAGATCGTCGAGCAGGCGCCGATCGGCGCGCTGTTCCGGCAGCCCTCGCATCCCTATACGCGCGGCCTGCTCGACAGTATTCCCTCGCTCGCCGACGACCGCGAGCGCCTGAAGACGATTCCCGGCACGTTGCCCAATCCGTCCGCCTTGCCGCCGGGCTGCCGGTTCGAGCCGCGTTGCGCCTGGCGGGTCGCCGCCTGTATCGCTTCCGTGCCGCCGCTCGTGGCGGTCGAGCCGGAGCATCACAGCGCCTGCATCCGCCACGGGGAGCTCGCCGCGCGATGACGCCGCTGGTCCGCGTCGAGGGGCTTACCAAGCATTTTTGGGTGGGCGGCGGCCCGTTCGGGACCGGCCAGTCGCGGCTCAGGGCGGTCGACGACGTAAGCTTCGCGGTGGCGCCGGGCGAAACGCTGGGGCTGGTGGGCGAGTCGGGCTGCGGCAAGACCACCGTCGGCCGCATGCTGCTTCGCCTGATCGAGCCGACCAAGGGCACGGTCGAATTCGACGGCGAAGACCTGCTGCGCCTGCCGCCCGACAAGATGCGCGAGCGCCGGCGCAACATGCAGATCGTGTTCCAGGACCCTTACGGCGCGCTGAACCCGCGCATGACGATCGAGGACATCATCAAGGAGCCGATCGAAATTCACGGCACGCTGAACGCCAAGGACGCGCGCCGCCGCGCGGGCGAGCTTTTGGCGCGCGTGGGCCTGGCGCACGAGCATGGCCGGCGCTATCCGCACGAATTCTCCGGCGGCCAGCGCCAGCGCATCGGCATCGCCCGCGCGCTCGCGCTCAATCCGCGCTTCATCGTGTGCGACGAGCCGGTCTCGGCACTGGACGTGTCGATCCAGGCGCAGATCATCAACCTGCTGCAGGACCTGCAGGACGAGCTGGGCCTGACCTATCTGTTCATCGCCCACGACCTGGGCGTGGTGAAGCATATTTCCGACCGTGTGGCCGTCATGTATCTCGGCAAGATCGTCGAGATCGGCGACAAGCGCGCGCTCTATTCCCAGCCCCTGCATCCCTACACGCAGGCGCTGATCGCCGCCGTGCCCGAAGCCAAGCCCCGCGCTGAGCGCCGCAAGGCCGTAATCAGCGGCGAGATTCCCAGCGCCCTCAATCCGCCCAAGGGCTGCCGGTTCCACACGCGCTGCCCGCACGTCATGCCGATCTGCCGCGAAACCGAGCCGCCGGTCACGGAAACCGCCGGACGGCACCTCGTCGCCTGCCATCTGTATCCCGCCGGCGGCGTGGCCGCCGCGTAAGCGAAAGAAGAGGCAACCCATGTCGAAACGCATCGCCGCCGCGTTGGCCATCGCCGCCGTGGCCGCCCTGCCGGCCGCGGCTCTAGCGCCCGCGCGGGCGCAGGCGCTGCGCATCGCGCTGGAGGACGATGTCGGCCAGCTCGACCCCGCCACCAGCACCGCCTTTCTGGGACGCGTCGTCTTCGCCTCGTTGTGCGACAAGCTGATCGACGTATCGCTCGACCTGCAATACATCCCGCAACTCGCGACCAAGTGGGAATGGTCGGCCGACAAGCTGGCGCTCGACATGACCCTGCGCCAAGGCGTTGTCTTCCATGACGGCGAGAAGCTGGACGCCGAGGCAGTCAAGCTCAACATCGAGCGCTACAAAACCGCGCCGTTCTCGCTGCGCAAATCCGAATTGCAGCCCGTCAAGGCGGTCGAGGTGCTGGAGCCGTACAAAGTCCGCCTCGTGCTGGAGCAGCCCTACGCGCCGCTGCTCGGCGTGCTGTCGGACCGCGCCGGAATGATGGTGTCGCCTAGGGCCGCCGCCGAGGCTGGCGACAAATTCGCGCTCAAGCCGATCTGCGCCGGCCCGTTCCGCCTGATCGAGCGCGTCGCCAACGACCGCATCGTGCTGGAGCGTTTCCCGCAGTATTGGGACGCTGGCGCGATTCGTCTCGACCGCATCAGCTATCTGCCGATTCCCGACACGACCATCCGCCTGTTCAACCTGCTTTCCGGCAATGTCGAAATCGTCGACCGCGTGGCGGCGACCGATCTCGACAAACTGCGCGCCGATCCGCGCGTGAAGCTGCTGTCGGCCACCAGCATCGGCTACTACAACATCGTGTTCAACACGGGCAACGGCGAACTGGCGCAAAAGCCGTTCGGCAAATCAGCCAAGCTGCGCGAGGCGTTCGAGCTGGCGATCGACCGCGACACGCTGAACCAGGTGGTGTTCAACGGCGAGTTCGTGCCCAACAACCAGCCGGTGCTGCCCGACAGCCCCTACTACGCCAAGACGCGCCCCATGCCCAAACGCGACCTGGCGCGCGCCAAGGCCCTGGTGGCCGAGGCCGGCGGCGGCCGGGTGGCGGTCAGGATGTATGCCGGCCCCGACAGCACCATCCAACGCGTGGCCCAGGTGATCCAGTTGATGGTCGCCGATGCCGGGTTCGACCTGACGCTCGACACAGTCGACGGCTCGACCATGGTCTCAAATACCTCGAAAGGGAACTATGAGGCCGCGTTCGCGATCTGGAGCGGCCGCGTCGATCCGGACGGCAATATCGGCGTCTGGCTGTCCTGCAACGGGTTCCTGAACTGGGGCAAGTATTGCGACAAGACGCTGGACGATTTGCTGACCCGCGCGCGCACCGTGATCGACGTGAAGGAGCGCGCAGAGCTGTATCGCCAGGCGGCCGAGATCTATCTCGACTTCCGCCCGCAGCTTTTCCTCTATCACCCCAAATGGTTCTGGGGCGTCACCGCGAAGCTGGAGGGTTTCCGTCCGCATCCCGACGGGCTGATCCGCCCGCAGGGCATCAAGCTTACGAAATAGCGCCCGGCGTCATTTCTTCGCGACGTGGCGCGCGATCTCGGCGTGGGTCGCGAACCACACGCCCTTGCGCGACTTCATGTGCGCGATCAATTCCTCCAAAATGAAGATGCGCGAACGGTAGCCGATAACGTGCGGATGCATGGTCAATAGGAACAGGCCGCCTTCGTCATAGGCGCGGTCGAACTCGCGCCGGAAAATATCCAGCACCGCCGTGGGCGGCGTATAGGGGCGCAGCGCCTGGAAGCGGTTCATGTTGAAATAGACCGCGTCGTCGCGGATCCATTCCACCGGAAGCTCCACCACGCCGGTCGCCTCGCCGTTCTCCAGCAGTTCGTACGGATCGTCGTCGGCCATCATCGACGAGTCGTAGAGCAGCCCCAATTCGCGCTCGATCTTCAGCGTCGCCGGCGAGAAATCCCACGACGGCGTGCGCATGCCCACGGGCCTTATGCCGGTGATCTTCTCCAGCGTGTCGGCGGCGCGGAAATGCAGCTCGCGCTCCGCCGCCTCGGGCACGATCGAGTTCAACTCGTGAATCCAGCCATGCAGCCCGATCTCGTGCCCCTCGGCCGCCACGCGGCGCTGCTCGTCGGGGTGCAACAGGGCCGACACGCCGGGCACGAAGAACGACGCCTTGATGCCCGTGGTTTCCAGCAGCTTCAGGATGCGCGGGACGCCCACGCGAGCGCCGTATTCGCCCTGCGACATGCGGCCGATCGACTTGCCGCCGTCGCGCAGCTCGTTGGTTTCGTGGTCGCTGTCGAACGACAGCGTCGCCGCGCAGCGCGCGCCGCCGGGCCACGACTTGGGGCGCAGCGATTTGCCGGCGCGCACCTGTCCGACGCGCCGCCGCCATTCCTGTTCGGGCCATTGCCAGGGTTCCATCGTGACCTCCATCAAACCGTTTTGGCGATTTTCTCAAACAGGTGACAGGCCGCCCAGCGGCCGTCGCCGGCTGGGCGCAGATCGGGGATATCCACGCGGCAGCGCGCCTCGGCAAAGGGGCAGCGCAGATGGAAATGGCAGCCCGGCGGTGGCGACAGCGGCGAGGGCAGCTCGCCCTGGATCGGCGCGAAAGCTACGTCGCTGCCGTCTTCGAGCTGCAACTGCGGCACGCTGGCCAGCAGAGCCTTCGTATAGGGATGAAGCGGATTGCTGTAGATCGCGTTCGCCCCGCCGATCTCGACGATGCGGCCGAGATACATGATGGCGACGCGGTCCGAGACATGCCGCACCACGCCCAGATGATGGCTGATGAACAGCATGGTCAGGCCGAGCTCGCGCCTAAGGCGCAGGAACAGGTTCAGCACCTGCGCCTGGATCGACACGTCCAGCGACGCCACCGGCTCGTCGCAGACCAGCGCGTCGGGCCGCATGGCGAGCGCGCGCGCCACCGCGATGCGCTGGCGCTGCCCGCCCGAGAACTGGTGCGGGTAGCGTTGGGCGGCGCCGGCGTCGAGCCCGACCATCGTCAGCCAGTTCGCCACATAGGCGCGTGCATCGGCTTTGGTCACCAGGCGGTGCACCAGCGGCCCTTCGGCGACGATGTCGCCCACGCGCATGCGCGGATCGAGCGAGGCATAGGGGTCCTGGAACACCATCTGAACGCGCGTGGTCTGCTTGCGCGGATGCCGGCCCGGGGACATCACCGGCTTGCCGGCGACGCGCACCGCGCCCGATGTGGGCGGCAATATTCCCGCGATCATGCGGCCCAGCGTGCTTTTGCCGCAGCCCGATTCGCCGACCAGGCCCAGCACTTCGCCGGGTGCTACCTCCAGCGACACGCCGTCCACCGCGCGCACATACCGGCGCTCCACCGCGCCGCCCAGCGCACCGGCGATCTGGTCGCCCAGCGACACGCGCGGGTCGAAGCGCTTGGATACGGCGTCGACGGCGATGAAGGGTTCGCTCATGCCGCGCCATCCAGCAGCGGGTGGTGGCAGCGCCAGCCGCGCCCGCCGCTCGCCGTGGTCGCGGGCGCCGTTTGGCAAATCGCGTCCGCGCTGGGGCAGCGCGGATGGAACGGGCAGCCCGGCGGCAGGGCGGCAAGCGAAGGCGGCGCGCCGGGAATCTGCGCCAGTTCCTGGCCGGGCTCGGCGCGCATCGGCAGCGAATCGAGCAGCCCCCGCGTATAGGGATGGCGCGGCGCGCGCAGCACCGCGGCCGTGGGGCCGTATTCCACGATGCGGCCCGCGTACATCACCATGATGCGACCGGCGAGCGCCGAGACCGCCGCCAGGTCGTGGCTGATCCAGATCAGCGCCGTGCCCAGATCGCGCACCAGCGATTTCATCTCGGCCAGGATTTGCGCCTGAATCGAAACGTCCAGCGCCGTGGTCGGCTCGTCCGCCACGATCATGTCCGGCCGGTTCAAGAGGGCGATGGCGATGGCGACGCGCTGGCGCATCCCGCCCGAGAACTGGTGCGGATAGTCGTCGAGCCGCGCGGCCGCATCGGGAATACCGACGCGCGTCAGCACATCGATGGCCCGGGCGCGGCCAGCCTTGGCCGAGACGCTTTCATGCGCCCCGATCGCGTATTTTATCTGCGTGGCGACGGTCAGAACCGGGTTCAGCGTGGTCATCGGGTCCTGGAACACCATCGCCATGCGCCGGCCGCGCATCCGGCGCAGCTCGGCTTGCGGCAACCCGACCAGCTCCTGGCCATTCAGCTTGATCGATCCGGCGACGATCCGGCCCGGCGGATCGACCAGGCCCAGCAGCGAATAGCCGGTCACGCTCTTGCCCGACCCGGATTCGCCGACCAGGCCCAAAATCTCGCCCTGGCCCAGCTCGAACGACACGCCGTCGACCGCCTTCGCCACGCCCTCGCGCATGAAGAAATGCGTGGCAAGGTCGCGCACCTGCAACAGCGGGGCGCTCATCGCTTCAGCCTCGGGTTCAACTGGTCGCGGATCTGGTCGCCCACTAGGTTGATCGCCAGGATCAGCACGATCAGTGCGACACCCGGATAGATCGAGATCCAGTAGCGTCCCGACAGCATGTATTGGAACCCGTTGGCGATCAGCATGCCGAGCGAGGGGTGGGTCACCGGCAGGCCGAGGCCGAGGAACGACAGCGTCGCCTCGAGCGCGATCGAATTGGCGATCTGCACCGTCGCGACCACGATCAGCGGCGGCAGGCAGTTCGGCAGAATGTGCCGGAACACCACGCGGCTCGCGGGCATGGGCGTGGACAGCGCCGCCACGACATAGTCCTTGGCGCGTTCGGCCGAAGCCGCGCCATGCGCCGTGCGCGCGAAATAGGCGTATTGCGCGGCCACCAGCGCGGCGATCAACTGCCCCTTGCCCTGGCCCAGTATCGCCGACAGCACCAGGGCCAGCAGGATCGCGGGGAAGGAAAGCTGCAAATCGATGAAGCGCATGATCAGTATCTCGACCCGGCCGCCCATGAAGGCCGCGGTCGCGCCCAGCGTGGCGCCGACGGCGAAGGCGATCGCGCCCGCCGCCACGCCGATCTGCACCGAGATGCGCAGGCCGTAGAGGATGGCGGAAAGCAGGTCGCGCCCCTGCGCGTCGGTGCCCAGCCAATGCACATAGCCGCCCGCGCCGACAAAGCCGGGCGGGCGGCGCGCGTCGCCCAGCACCAGCTTGCCGATGTCGTAGGGGTCCTGCGGCGCGAACAGCGGCGCCAGCACGGCCAGACCGATCACCAGCACGACCACCGCCAGCGCCGCCACCGCCACGCGGCTTTCGCTGAACTCGGCGCAGAACCGGCCCAGGGGGCTGGCGGCTTCGGCCTTTTCCATCATGCCCTCCCGGCCCGCAAGCGCGGGTCGAGCGCGGCATAGGCGATGTCGACCATGAAATTGATCATGATGAACAGAAACGCGACCAGCACCAGATAGGCCACCATCACCGGCCGGTCGAGCGACTGGATCGAATCGATGATCAGCTTGCCGAGGCCCGGCCACGAAAAAATCGTCTCGGTCACAACCGCGAAGGCCAGCGTGGCGGCCAGTTCCAGCCCGAACACGGTGACGATCGGGATCGATATGTTCTTCAGCACATGGCCGCAGACGACTTTCATTTCGGACAGGCCCTGGGCGCGCGCGAATTTCACGTAGTCCGACAGGATCGCCTCGCGCATCCCGGCGCGCGCCAGGCGAATCATCAGCGCCAGGCGGAACAGCGACAGGGTCAACGCCGGCAGGAACAAGTGGCGCAGCCCATTGAGCGTCAGGAAGCTCCATTCCACGCCCAGGATGTGCACCGTTTCGCCGCGCCCGCCCGCCGGCAGCCAGCCGAGCTGCACGGCGAACACCATGATCAGCATCAACCCGATCCAGAACGTCGGCAGCGCGAAGCCCAGCACCGACACGGCCATGATGATCCGCGACGGCACCCCGTCCGGGCGATAGCCCGCGAACATGCCCAGCGGCACGCCGATCAGCGTCGCGCCCAGCACCGCGGCCAGCGTCAGCTCCAGCGTCGCCGGCAGGCGCGACAGGATTAGGTTCAACACCGGCATGTTGAAGACGAAGGAGCGGCCGAAATCGCCGTGGATCAGGCGGTTCAGGAACGCGAGGTATTGCTCCCACAGCGGCCGGTCGAAGCCGTAGCGCGCGATGGTGTCGAGCCGGATCTGCTGGGTGACGTCGGGCGAGATCAGCACGTCGATCGGGTTGCCGATGGCGAACACGCCGACGAACACCAGAGCCGAGATCGCCAGCATCACGACGGCGGCTTGCATCAGCCTTTGAATCAAAAAGCCGAGCATGGCGCGCGTGTCCTTAAAGGCCCGCCGGGTCGATTACGGCCAGCCGCGCTCGATGATCTCGCGCGTTTCCTCCACCGCCACGCCCCATAGCGCCAGCATCTCGTTGTCCGAGCGCTCGTAGCGGCCGTGATAATTGCCATCGCCGACGATCTTGCGCACCTCGGCGGGGTTGGAGAATTGCATGCGCGCGTAGTCCACGGCCGGCTTCGCTCCCTTGGGCATCTCCACGCCCGCAATCCGGGTCCAGGGGAAGTTCTCCATCCAGCTTGCGTGCGAGGCGGCGGGGTCGATCTCCTGCACCTTGGCCCAGGTCTTGGGCGACTTCCACCACTCATGGAATTTCACGCGCGCGTCGCGCCGCCGCCCCATCCACTCCTTGATGAAGCCCAGGATCGGCCCGTTGCCGCCATGGCCGTTCACCACCACGACGCGCCGGAAACCGGCCTTGTAGATGCTCTCCAGAATGTCTTCGACCAACGCCACATAGGTGGTCAGGCGCAGGGTCACGGTGCCCGGAAAATCGGCGAAATAGGGCGTGATGCCATAGGGCACGGCCGGATAGACCGGCACGCCCAGGGGCTCGGCCGCGTCGGCCGCCACCTTTTCCGACAGGATCATGTCGACGCACAGGCTCAAATATCCATGCTGCTCCACGCTGCCGATCGGCAGCACGCAGCGGTCGTCGCGCTTCACGCACTCCTCGACCTGCATCCAGTTCATGTTCGCGATACGCATGCCGCCCCCCGGCGCGCCCGGCCAAGATTTCCGCCGTCGCAGGCGCCGCGACCACTTGACCAAGCGCCGCAAGTATCGTCAAGTTCCATATGGAACCATCTGACGGGGGCGCGATGGGTGCGGTGGTCCACACGGAATTGCTTAATCGCGGCGCGGCCGTCCCGGCCCAGTCCGGGGCCGGGAAGCTCCATCCGCTGATCGCGGTGAAGCTGTGGGAAAATCCGTGCTGGCTGTCGTTCCGCATTAACTACCTGGGCCTGCGCTTCAACCTGCCGGTCTATGGCTGGATCGAGCAGCGCTACGGTCTGATGCGCCCGGAATACGTGGTTCTCTACGCGCTTTATCTGCGCGACGGCATCGCCGCCAAGGATGTCTGCGCCTCGGCGGGCTTTCCCAAGAACTCGATCAGCCGCGCCATCCAAAAGCTGTTGCGCCGCCGCCTGATTCGCCGCGCATCAGACGCGCGCGACCGGCGCAGCTATGTTCTGCGGCTGACCGCCGAGGGCAGGCGCATTCTCGATGAAACCGTGCCGCCGATGGTGGCGCACGAAAAACGCATGCTGTCCGTTTTGAACCGCAACGAACAGGAAACCCTGTCCAGGCTTATGGCCAAGCTGGTTGCGGATTCACCCACCTGGCCCACACAGCTTCACGGGGAGTGAGTGCGATGAGACACCTGAAATACGGATTCGCCGCGGCGGTCGTTCTGGGGGCGCTTTCGCTCGCCGCCACCGAGGCCACGGCGCAGACCCTGACCATCGGCGTGCGCGCGGGCCCCGAATCGATCGACCCGCATTTCACCGCCACCGGCACCCATGCCGAGGCGCTGAAGCATGTGTTCGACACGCTCACCTGGTCGGGAGACGGGCTTGAGATCGAGCCGCGCCTGGCCGAAAGCTGGAAAGCGGTCGATGCCACGACCTGGGAGTTCAAGCTGCGCAAGGGCGTGAAGTTCCACGACGGATCGGACTTCACCGCCGAGGACGTGAAATTCTCGATCGAGCGCATCCCCGTGGTCACCGGCCCGAACCCGCTTACGATCTATGTGCGCCGGGTGCAGGAGACCAAGATCATCGACCCGCACACCATCCACATCATCACCGACGGCCCGGCGCCGAACCTGCCGAACGACTTCATCCGCCTGTTCATCGTGTCGAAGAAGGCGGCGACGGGCCTGACCAAGGACAACTCGAACGAGATGTTCAACTCGGGCAAGGCCGCGATCGGCACCGGCCCCTACAAGTTCGTCTCGTGGACGCCCAAGGACCAATTGGTGCTGGACCGGTTCGACGGCTTCTGGGGCCCGAAAGAGCCCTGGGCGCGGCATGTGCGCAAGGAAATCCCCAACGACGCGGCGCGCGTGGCGCAATTGAAGGCCGGGCAGATCGACCTGATCGTGCGCGTGCCGGCCTCGGACGTGCCGACACTGAAGCAGGATCCCAAGCTCACGGTCGTCACGATCGACACGGTCTACGTGTTCAACATGGAGCTGGATATGCGGGACAAGGCGCCGCAGGTCTCGGCCAAGGACGGGTCGGCGCTCGACAAGAACCCGATGCAAAACCCGAAGGTGCGCGAGGCCATCGACTTGGCGATCGACCGCAAGACGCTGGCCGACATCGCCATGGAGGGTCTGGGCAAGGCGCAGAACCAGCTCGTGACGCCCAGCATCTTCGGCTACAGCAAGAAGCTGCCGGAGCGCAAATACGATCCGGCCGCCGCGAAAAAGCTGCTGGCCGAAGCCGGCTATCCCAACGGCTTCAAGGTCACGTTCAGCTTCACCAACGACCGCCTGCCGGGCGACCGCCAGGTGGGAACCTCGGTGGCGCAGATGCTGGCGGCCGTGGGCATCGACGCCCAAGCCAACGCCCAGCCGGCCGCCGTGTTCTTTCCGGCGCGCTCGCGCGGCGAGTTCTCGATGTCGATGTCGGGCTGGGGCACGCTGACCGGCGAGTCGCACTACACGCTGTCGTCCATCGCGCATTCCAACGACAAGGAAAAGAAATTCGGTGCGTTCAACGTGCTGGGTTACAAGAATCCTGCGATGGACAAGCTGATCCAGGACGCGGCGGTCGAGATGGACGAGGCCAAGCGCCGTTCGCTGCTGGAACAGGCCAACGAGCTGGTCGCAACCGATCGGCCGCGCCTGCCGCTGGTCGCCGTCGGCTCGGCCTGGGCCATGCAGAAGGACAAGGTCAAGATCATGCCGCGTGTGGACGAGGACACGATGGCGATGAACATCCGGTCGGCGAAATAAGGCCGGCAAAGAGCAGGGACGGAGGGGAAAAGCGGCCCCTCCGCCCGCGCATCGCCCATGGCGACTCCCGTCTCTCCGATTGCGATTGGCATCCATGGCGGCTGCGGCACGCTGGACCGCAAGCTGCAAAGCGAGCGGGACTGGGCCGAGACCGAGGCCCATCTGGCGCAATCCCTGCGCGCGGGTTGGAAGATTCTGGCCGCCGGCGGCCGCGCGGTCGAAGCGGTCGAGGCCGCCGTCGCGGTCATGGAAGACAGCCCGCATTTCAACGCCGGCCACGGCGCGGCGTTGACTGAGGCCGGCGAGCACGAACTCGATGCCTCGATCATGGACGGCGCCACGCTCGGCGCCGGGGCGGTATGCACCGTGCGCACGATTCGCAGCCCGATCCGCGCCGCGCGCGCCGTCATGGAAAAATCGGATTGCGTGCTGATCGCGGGCAAAGCGGCGGAGGATTTCGCGCGCCGCCAGGGCCTGGCGATGGTCGACAATTCCTATTTCACGACGGAGCGCCGCAAACAGGCACTGGCCTCGCTGAAAGCGCTGAAGGCGCGCGGCACCATCGCCCTGGCAAGCGAAGCGGAACGGCACGGCACGGTCGGCGCCGTGGCGCTGGACGGACGCGGCAACCTCGCCGCCGGCACCTCGACCGGCGGCTTCAACAACAAGCCCCCGGGACGCGTCGGCGACTCGCCGATCATCGGCGCGGGGACTTACGCGAAGAACGGCGTTTGCGCCGTGTCCTGCACCGGCCAGGGCGAGGTGTTCATCCGCCACGTCGCGGCCTACGACATCGCCGCGCGCATGATCTACGCCAAGCAGACCTTGCGGCAATCGGCCGATGCCGTGCTGGAGGCGTTGGGGTCGCACAAGATCGGCGCCGGGCTGATGGCGGTCGACGGCGCCGGCCGCGTCTACGCGCCGTTCAACACCCTGGGCATGGCGCGCGGCTGGATCGGCCCGGACGGCGTGGCGCATGTCGGCACGCATAAGGAAATATTGCGGCTGGGCGCGGCATGAGCACCGATAAACGGCAGCCGATCCTGATCTGGGGCGCGGGCGCCATCGGCGGCACGCTCGGCGCCTATTGGGCGCGCGCCGGCATTCCCGTGCTGCTGGTGGATATCGTGCGCGAGCATATCGAGGCCTGCCGCATATCGGGCCTGAGGATCGAGGGGCCGGTCGAGGAATTCACGCAAACGATTCCCGGCAAAACGCCGGACGAATTGCAGGGTATGTTTTCGCGCATCGTGTTGGCGGTGAAGGCGGGGGCCACTGAACCCGCGCTGGGGGTGCTGAAAAAGCACCTTGCGCCGGACGGCTTCGTGCTGTCGGCGCAGAACGGCTTGAACGAAATCGTCATCGCCAGGCATGTCGGGCCTGAACGCACCATGGGCTGCTTCGTCAATTTCGGCGCGGATTGGCTCGGCCCCGGGCGCATCCTGTTCGGCAACCGCGCCGCCGTCGTGGTGGGCGAGATCGACGGCAAGACCCGCGAGCGCACCAATGAGATGCATGCGCTGCTGAAGGTGTTCGAGCCGCAGGCCGTGCTGACCGAGAATATCTGGGGCTATCTCTGGGGCAAGCTTGCCTATGGCGCGATGCTGTTCGCCACCGCCTTAACCCGGGATTCGATGGCCGAGAATTTCGCCGACCCGCGGCGCTTTCCCGCATTCGACCGCCTAGGCCGCGAGGTGATGGCGGTCGCGGCTGCGCGCGGCGTCAAGCCGCTGGGCTTCAACGGGTTTGACCCTGGCGCCTTCGCGCCCGGCGCTCCCGAAAGCCTGTCGCGCGCCAGCGTCGCCGCGCTGGCCGAGTTCAACCGCCACTCCGCCAAGACCCATTCGGGCATCTACCGGGATCTCGTCGTGCGCAAACGCAAGACCGAAATCGATCTGCAGATCGGCGCGATCGACGGCCTGGGGCGCGAAGTCGGCGTGGACACGCCGGCGATCCGAACGCTGGCGCGGCTGATCCACGACTTGGAGGACGGACGCCGGCCGATGTCCTTCGACACGCTGAAGATACTGATCGACGCATGCGCATCGGCTTCGAAGGCCGCATAGCGCTGGTCACCGGCGCCGCCCAGGGCATCGGCCAGGCCATCGCCGAGGGCCTCGCCGGCGCCGGCGCGCGCGTGCATGTCGCGGATATCGACCCCACGGTGCAGCGCTTCGCTGTCGGGCGCGGCATGGTCTCTTATGTGTTCGACGTGTCCGATCGCGCGGCGGCGCATCGGGCGGTTGAAACCATCGCAAG
>JAHFPH010000077.1 GCA_023266845.1 Rhodospirillaceae bacterium | reverse complement strand
CGAAGGCGACCGACAGAAGATTCAGGCTGCCGATCGCCACGGTGGCGAACCATGTGGTGATCGCCAGGCCCACGGTCAGGCAGATCGTCGTGGTGACCACCAGCATCACCGACTGCAGGCCGAAATACAGCAGCACCACCACGGTGATGAACGACAGCGCGCTGATCCAGCCCATCTGCTGGCGGATCGAGCCCAGCTCGTCCTGCGCCAGCGCGGCCGAGCCGGTCAGCCTCAGGCGCACGCCGTGCTTGCCGTCCCATTTCTGCGCCTGGGCGAAGTCGCGCAGCGCGTCGATCGAGTCGCCCGCCGGCGTTAGCGAGCTGAAATCGATCGTCGGCTGGATCAGGATCAGGTGCCGCAGCTCTGACGTCTTGGCGTCGCGGCCCAGCATCATCTCGCGCCAGGACAGCGGCCTGGGTTCGCCCCGGCCTTGCGCCTCGATCGCCGCGGCGATGCGGTTCAGCGCGTCGGTGATATCGACCGGCGGCTTGTTGCCTTTCAGCAGGTCGTCGAAGGCAAGGTTCAGCATGTCGACAAGGCCGCGGATCGACGGGTCCTGGTTCAGCGAGCCCAGCACGGGCTGGGCGGCGGCCAACTTGTCGGCCAGATCGGTCAGCTCGTCCTTGTTGAGATACAAAAGTCCGTTGCGCCGGAAGAAGGGATGGCCCTCGGGATCGTAGATCGTGCGGAACAGCTTGGGCCGCTCGCGCATGAAGACGATCGTGTCGCGCGCCGCGTCGTCGGCCATGTCGGGTGTGGCGGCGTCGATGACGATCAGGATATTGTCGGAGAATTGCGGGAAGGCCTGGCTCAACGCCTCGGAGCGCTGCTGCCACGGCAGTTTGCGCGACAGCATCCCGGCGGTGTCGACGTTCATGCCCAGGTATTCGGTCGCATACCACGTGCTGTATCCGGCGGCGGTCAGGAACAGGGCGATCACCGCCCAACGGTATCGGCACGCGGCTCCCACCCAGCGCCCCAGGAACTCGCCATAGGTCTGCCCGGCCGCGGTCACGGCCCAGGAATACCAATCGCCGAGGGCCTTCACGGCGTGGCGTCCGGGGACGCGGGACGCGAGCCGGCGGCTCGGCCGTGGCGGAAACTGTGGATCATCGGTGGGGCGCCGTCTGGTTCCAAACGCGGCGTGGCTTATAGCCAAGCCTGGGGGCCGGGGCAACCCTCGTTAACCGGCATGCGGCCCGGTCGATCCTCCGGATATTCACCATTGGGCGTCGATGGCACGTGGATTGCGTGTAGAATAGCCGGCGCTGCGGTCCGGGGGCGGGCGGCGGCCAGGGGGAACTCCAAACCAAGGAGCATCGATATGAGAATGATCGGCTCTGTCGCCACGGCCGGCGCGGCATTCCTGTTCATGACAGCCACGGGCGCCGAGGCGCAGCAAACGCTGGATATCGTGAAGAAACGCGGCCAGCTGGTCTGCGGCGTCAGCCAGGGCAATCCGGGTCTGTCCAATCCCGACACGCAAGGCAACTGGTCGGGATTCGACGTCGATCTGTGCCGGGCGGTCGCCGCCGCCATCTTCGGCGACGCGGGCCGCGTGAAATTTGTCCCGACCACGGCGAAGGAGCGTTTTACCGCGCTGCAGTCCGGCGAAATCGACGTGCTGTCGCGCAACACCACCTGGACCATGAGCCGCGACACGCAGCTCGGCTTCGACTACGTCGCGGTCAATTTTTACGATGGTCAGGGCTTCATGGTGCCGAAAAAGTCGGGCATTAAAAGCGCGCGGGAACTGAAAGGCGCCACGGTCTGCACCGCGACCGGCACGACCACCGAGATGAACCTCGCGGACTATTTCCGCGCCAACAAGATGGAATACAAGATCGTCGCCTTCGAGAAGACCGACGAGGTGAACGCGGCGTACGACTCGGGTCGGTGCGACGCCTACACCACCGACCGCTCCAGTCTGGCGACGCAACGGACCAAGCTGAAGGTCCCGAATGACCACGTCATTCTGCCTGATGTGATCTCGAAAGAACCGCTGGGGCCGTCGGTGCGGCACGGCGACAACAACTGGGGCGACATCGTGCGCTGGGCCTATTTCGTCATGGTCAACGCCGAGGAGCTGGGCGTGACGCAGGCGAACGTGGACCAGATGAAGAGCTCGGCCAACCCCGAGATCAAGCGCATGCTCGGCGGCGAGGGCGATTTCGGCAAGATGCTGGGGCTGGACAATGCCTGGGCCTACAACATCATCAAGCTCGTCGGCAACTACGAGGAATCGTACGAGCGCAATCTGGGCCCCAAAACCCCGATCGGACTCGAACGCGGCGTCAACAATCTCTGGACCAAAGGCGGCCTGCAATACGCTCCGCCGATCCGTTGACGCGATAACCACCGGTCTCCCGCCAACCCTCTCCCATAAGATGGGAGAGGGCGCGGGCGGGTCAGTTCGTCGCCCTAAGCCGCGCGAAGCCGCGCTCCAGGTCCGCGATCAGGTCGCTTGGGTCTTCCAGGCCGGCGTGAATGCGGACCGTCGGCCCGGGCGCGATCCATTTGGTCGCGGTGCGGATGCCCTCGAGATGGGACGGCAGGATCAGGCTTTCGAAGCCGCCCCAGGACGCGCCCATGCCGTAAAGCTCCATGCCGTCGAGCATGGCCGACAGCGCCTGTTTCGAGCACGGCTTCAGCACCACACCGAACAGCCCCGACGCGCCGGTCATGTCGCGTTTCCAGATCGCATGGCCCGGATCGTCGGGCAGGGCGGGGTAGAGCACGCGCTCGACCTCGGGCCGGGCCTTCAGCCACCTGGCGAGCGTCAGCGCCGTCTGCTGATGTTGGCGCAGGCGCACGCCCATCGTCCGCAATCCCCTGAGGCCGAGATAGACGTCGTCGGGCGCCGCGCTGTAGCCGAGCTGCGCCACGGCGTTGCGCACGGTCAGGAACGTTTCCTCGGTGCAATCGACAATGCCTAGCATCGCGTCGGAATGGCCGACGATGTATTTCGTCGCGGCGTGAACCGCGACGTCGACGCCCAGCTTGAACGGCTTGCAGAACACCGGCGTCGCCCAGGTGTTGTCCATCAGCACCTTGGCGCCGGCGCGATGCGCGGCGGCGGCGATGGCCGGAATGTCCGACATCTCGAACGTGTGCGATCCCGGGGCTTCGGTGAACACGACCTTGGTTTCCGGGCGCATCAGCGTGGCGATGCCGGCGCCGATCAGCGGGTCGAAATACGTGACGGCGACGCCGAAGCGCTTCAGCACCTCGTCGCAATGCTTGCGGGTCGGCGCATAGACGTTGTCGGTGACCAGAATATGGTCGCCGGTTTTGACGAACCCCATGATCGCGCCGACGACCGCCGCCATGCCCGAGGGCGCCGCCACCGCGCGCCAGCCGCCTTCGAGCCTAGCGACCGCCTCTTCGAGCGCCGCGGTCGTGGGGGTGCCGTGCCGGCCGTAGGTATAGGTGAAAAAGCGCTTCTTCTGCGCCTGCTCCATCGCCTCGACCGTCGGGAACAGGATGGTCGAGGCGTGATAGACCGGCGGGTTGACCACGCCGAAATTGGCGCGGGGGTCGCGCCCGGCATGGGCCAGGATCGTGTCGTCTTTGGAATCGTCGCGCAGGGGCATAGGCGAACCCGATGGGTGGTGGGATTGGTGCGGCGCAATGAATACAAGCCGCGGTGGCGTAAGACCAGCGCACCCCAGGCATAGGCGAGCGCGGGGTCCGGCATGATATACCAGAGCCAGCCCCGCGACCCTTGATTCAGCGCGAATTTTCGCGTCAAATCGGCGTCAAGGAGCCGTCGGGAGGGGGACGCGGCGCGGCCTTGACCAAGCACCGCAGGACTGACCCGATGTTCCGACCCAGGCCGTGCGGCCGGGGTAATTCGAACACATCAAACAAAACAGGGATGCGATCGACATGAAAAAAATCAGCCTTATCGCCGCGGGCGCGGCGCTTATCGCGTTGACCGCGAGCGGCGCGCAGGCCCAGCAGACGCTGGACGCGGTGAAGAAGCGCGGCCAGGTCATCTGCGGCGTCAGCCAAAGCCTGCCGGGCTTCGCCAACCCCGACGCGCAGGGCAACTGGGCCGGGTTCGACGTCGACATGTGCAAGGCCGTCGCGGCCGCGATCTTCGGCGATGTGAAGCGCGTGAAGTTCGTGCCGACCACCGCCAAGGAGCGCTTCACCGCGCTGCAATCCGGCGAGGTCGACTTCCTAGCCCGCAACACCACCTGGACGATGAGCCGCGACGTGCAGCTGGGCTTCGACTTCGTGGGCGTCAACTTCTACGACGGCCAGGGCTTCATGGTGCCGAAGAAGCTGGGCGTGAAGACCGCCAAGGAGCTGAAGGGCGCCACGGTCTGCACCCAGACCGGCACGACGACCGAACAGAACCTCGCCGACTTCTTCCGCGCCAACAAGATGGAATACAAGGTCGTGGCGTTCGAGAAGAACGACGAAGTGCTGGCGGCCTATGATTCCGGCCGTTGCGACGTGTTCACGACCGACCGCTCGGGCCTGGCGGCGGACCGCACCAAGCTCAAGAGCCCGAACGATCACCTGATCCTGCCGGACGTGATTTCGAAGGAGCCGTTGGGGCCGCTGGTGCGCCACGGCGACAACAACTGGGGCGACGTCATTCGCTGGTCGTTCTTCGTCATGGTCAACGCTGAAGAGCTGGGCGTGACCTCGGCCAACGTCGACCAGATGAAGTCCTCCGCCAATCCCGAGATCAAGCGCATGCTGGGCGGCGAAGGCGATTTCGGCAAGATGCTGGGCCTGGACAACGCCTGGGCCTACAACATCATCAAGATGGTCGGAAACTACGCCGAGTCGTACGAAAAGAACGTCGGCCCCAAGACCCCGCTCGGTCTGGAGCGCGGCGTGAACGCCCTGTGGAGCGCGGGCGGCCTGCAATACGCCCCGCCGATCCGCTAAGCGGCTTGGCGACGCAAAAAATAAAGACGATACCGGCGCCCGCCGGAACGCGTTTTGCATAGCAAGCCTGGCAAGACGCGTTCCGGCGGCGACCGGGACGCATACGAGCTTTCGATCGCTCGGGCCGTGACAGGGGGAAGGTAATGGCGGTCGACGTCAGGGACGCCGGAAGCGCGCCAAGCACGCCGATATGGCTGGACGCGCGTTATCGCGCGATTTTCTTCCAGATTGCGCTGCTGGTCGCCGTCTTGGCTTTCGGCGCCTATATCTTCCACAACACCTACGACAACCTGCAGCGCCGCGGCATCGCGTCGGGCTTCGCCTTCCTCGGCTCGACGGCCGGGTTCGACATCATCATGCATCTGATCCCGTACCAGGCGTCTTCCAGCTTCGGACAGGCGCTGCTGGTCGGGCTGCTCAACACCATGGTGGTCGCCATCGTCGGCGTGATCGGCGCCACTCTTTTGGGCTTCACGGTCGGCGTTGCGCGGCTGTCGCGCAACTGGATCGTGGCGCGGATCGCGGCTGTTTATATCGAAGTGATCCGCAACATCCCACTGCTGCTGCAGATCATTTTCTGGTACCAGCTGCTGGGCAAATCGACGCCCGGCCCGCGCAACAGCATCTCGCTGGCCGGTTTGTTTTTCCTCAGCAATCGCGGGCTCTACATGCCCGCGCCGGTAACCGAGGATGGCTTCTGGCTTACGGTCGCGGCGTTCATCGCTGCGGTCGTCGGCTCGGTCGTTCTGGCCCGCTGGTCGAAGAAACGGCAAGAGGCGACCGGCCAGCAATTCCCGGTGGTCCTTACGTCGCTGGGCCTGATCCTGGGCCTGCCGCTCTTGGGCTTGTTGGTCATGGGAGTTCCGTTCCACTGGAACTATGCCGTGCTGCAGGGTTTCAATTTCGAAGGCGGCATGGTGCTGATCCCCGAGTTCATCTCGCTGACCTTCGCACTGGTGCTCTATACCGGCGCGTTCATCGGCGAGAACGTGCGCGCCGGCATCATGGCGGTCAGCCACGGTCAGACCGAGGCGGCCTACGCGGTGGGCCTAAGGCCCGGGCCGACGCTGCGCCTGGTGGTGATTCCGCAGGCCATGCGCGTGATCATTCCGCCGCTGACCAGCCAATATCTGAACCTGACGAAGAACTCCTCGCTCGCCACCGCGATCGCGTATCCCGATCTGGTGGCGGTGTTCGCCGGCACGGTGTTGAACCAGACCGGCCAGGCGGTGGAGTGCATCGCCATCACCATGGCGGTCTATCTGACCACCAGCCTGTCGACCTCGACGTTCATGAACTGGTTCAACCGCAAGATGGCGCTGACGGAGCGTTGACATGACGACCGCCGTCGAAACGGGCAACAAAGCCGACCTTCCGCCGCCGGCGTCCACCGTCGGCGTCGTGGGCTGGATGCGCGAGAACCTGTTCTCGTCCTGGCGCAGCACGGTGCTGACGCTGCTGGCGGTCTATCTGCTGTACGTGGCGATTCCGCCGCTGCTGCAATGGACGGTGTTCGACGCGATCTGGACCGGCAACGAGGCCAAGGACTGCAAGCTGCCGGATGGCTCGGCCAAGGACGGCGCGTGCTGGATCTTCATCAAGGCGTGGATCGGCGGATTTATGTACGGACTTTACCCGTACGATCTGCGCTGGCGCGTGGACGTGGCGGCCGTGCTGGTGCTGCTGATGTTCGCGCCGCTGGCGGTCAAACGGCTGCCGTTCAAGAATATATACGGCGTGGCGGTGATCCTGCTCTATCCCGTCGTCGCCTATTTCATGTTCCGCGGGTTCATCGATTTCCCGCTGAGCGATCCGCAAAGCACCACGCATCCCTGGCGGGTGGTCGAGACCTCGAAATGGGGCGGGCTGGCGCTGACGCTGCTGATCGCCTCGGTCGGCATCATCGCCTCGCTGCCGCTGGGCATTCTCTTGGCGCTGGGGCGGCGCTCGCATATGCCGATCGTCAGCACTTTCTCGGTGCTGTTCATCGAGCTGTGGCGCGGCGTGCCGTTGATCACCGTGCTGTTCATGTCGTCGGTCATGCTGCCGCTGTTCCTGCCCGAGGGCGTGAATTTCGACAAGCTGCTGCGCGCGCTGATCGGCGTCACCCTGTTCTCGTCCGCCTACATGGCCGAGGTGGTGCGCGGCGGATTGCAGGCCATTCCCAAGGGCCAGTACGAGGCGGCGATGGCGCTGGGCCTCAACTTCGTGCGCATGATGGCGTTGATCGTGATGCCCCAGGCGCTGCGCTATGTGATCCCCAGCATCGTCAATACCTTCATCGGGCTGTTCAAGGACACCACGCTGGTGGCGATCATCGGCATGTTCGACCTCTTGGGCGCCATCCAGCTCGGCAACGCCGACCCGAAATGGCTCGGCTTCGGCATGGAAGGCTATGTGTTCGCGGCCGCGCTTTACTTCGTGTTCTGTTTCTCGATGTCGCGCTACAGCCAGCATCTGGAGCGCAAGCTGCACACCGGCCACAAGAAACGCTAACGGGAGTTCATGCGATGACCGCCTCCGCCCAGGCACCGATCCAAAAGGTCAAGAGCACCAAGTCCGACGAGGTGGCGATCCAAATGATCGGCATGCACAAGTGGTACGGCGAGTTCCACGTGCTGAAGGACATCAACCTGACGGTCTATCGCGGCGAGCGCATCGTGATCTGCGGCCCGTCGGGGTCCGGCAAGTCGACCATGATCCGCTGCATCAACCGCCTGGAAGAGCACCAGAAGGGCTCGATCGTGGTCGAGGGCGTGGAGCTGTCGAACAACGTCAAGAACATCGACGCTATCCGGCGCGAAGTCGGCATGGTGTTCCAGCATTTCAACCTGTTCCCGCATCTGACGGTGCTCGAGAACTGCACATTGGCGCCGATCTGGGTCAAGAAGATGCCGAAGAAGGACGCGGAAGAGGTGGCGATGAAATACCTTACCCGCGTGCGCATCCCCGAACAGGCGGCCAAGTACCCGGGCCAGCTTTCGGGCGGCCAGCAGCAGCGCGTCGCGATCGCGCGCAGCCTGTGCATGAACCCCAAGATCATGCTGTTCGACGAGCCGACCTCGGCGCTCGATCCCGAGATGATCAAGGAAGTGCTCGATACGATGGTGCTGCTGGCGGAAGAGGGCATGACCATGCTGGTGGTGACGCACGAAATGGGCTTCGCGCGCACCGTGGCCAACCGCATTATCTTCATGGATCGCGGCGAAATCGTGGAGCAGAACGAGCCGAGCGAGTTCTTCAAGAACCCGAAATCCGAGCGCACAAGGCTGTTCCTAAGCCAGATCCTGCACCACTAGCGCCGGGGCGCTAGCGCGGCATTTCGCCGGTCAGCGCCTTTAGGAACGCCGCCAGGGCGCGCTTGTCGCCGGCCGACAGGCCCAACGGGTACAGCCACTCGACCTTATTGGGGCTCACCCCGCCGCCCTTGTCGTAGAAATCCACGACCTCTTCCAGGGTCGCGAGCGACCCGTCATGCATGTAGGGGGCGGTCAGTGCGACGTTCCGCAAGGAGGGCGTGCGGAATTTTCCACGATCCTCTTCCTCGCCCGTCACCTCCCAGCGGCCCGGATCGGCCGGCCGGCCGGCGGCCGGAACGCCGGCGCCGACATCGTGGTATTTGCCGTCGCTGAACAGCGCGTAGCTCTGCTCGACCTTGTGGCATTGCGCGCAGCCCGCGCGGAACATGAACAGCAGCATGCCGCGCTGTTCCTCGGCGTTCAGCGCCGATTTGTCGCCGCCGAACCACCAGCGGTCGAACCGCGAGCCGCCGGAAATCAGCGTGCGCTCATAAGCCGCGATGGCCTGCGCGAAGCTTGCCTTCGAGGCGCCCGCTCCGGCGAAAGCCCTCTCGAACATCCCGGCATAGTCGGGAAGCGCCGATATGCGCTCCAGCACGGCCGTGGCGGACAGATTCGCCATTTCCTCGGCGTTGAGCATCGGCCCCCAGGCCAAAGCCTCGAGCGAGGGCATGCCGCCGTTCCACAGCAACGCCTGCTCGAACGCCGCGTTCAGCACGGTCGGCGCGTTGCGCTTCAAGGGCCAGCCGCCGCTGCCGGGATGCGTGGCGCTACCGTTGGTGGTGAAGCCCTCTTCCGGATCGTGGCAGGTGGCGCAGGCCATCTTGCCGTCGGCGGCCAGGCGGGTGTCGAAGAACAGCTTCTTGCCCAGCGCCACCTTGTCGGGCGTCGAGGAATTGCCGGCGGGATAGGGGATGGGCGGCAGGCCCAGCTTCATGGGATCGGCCGCCGTGGCGCCGCCGCACAAAAGCATCAGGGCGAATAGGCAAGCGAGACGGGCCCGAGTCATCGGTTGGGCTGCGGTCCCTGCGGCACCAGGCCCGCGGGGCGCGGATCGTCGAATTCCTTCACGCGGCGATCATAAGCCACGAAACCGGCGCGTTGATACATCGACAGCGCCTTGGGATGGTCCATGTCGCAGGTGTTCACCCACACGCGCTTGGGCGCCGGCGGGCCGGTCCAGGCCGTCTCGATCGCCTGGTCCATCAAATAGGGACCCAGGCGCTGGCCCACGAACTCCGGCATCAGCCCGAAATAGGCCAGCTCCACGATCTCGCTCTGGCGGCGGTCGATCTCGAAAAACCCGGCGGGCGTGCCCTCGAGGTACAGCACATAGGTCTCGAATTTGGGATCCTGCACGATCGCGCCGAGCTCGGCGTCGCTTTTGAGCTTGCGCTCGTACCACCACCAGGGCCAGCCGACCGTGTTGTAGAGGAAGCGCGAGAACGCGACCGTCGGCGGCACGGCCCGGATCAGCGCCAGCTTGCGGCCGGAGGGCGTCGGCGCGGGCGGGCGGGTCGGCCGCTCCTTCATTTCAAGATAGGTGATGATCGTGGTGAGCTTCGCCGCGGTCACGGCGTGAGCGGCCTTCCGTCCAGCCAGCGCGCCATCAGCACGCGTTCCTGCACGCCATAGCCGAGAGACTCGTAGAAGCCCCGCACCTTGGCGTTGCCGGCGCGGATGATGAGCTGCGATTTTTGGATGCCGCGCTCGGCCATCCATTGCTCGCCCGCCGCGATCATCCGCTTTCCCAGGCCTGTACCCTGTTGGCTGGGCGACACGGCGACGTAGTAGAGCCAGCCGCGATGCCCGTCATCGCCGACCATCACGCTGGCGAGAATGCGCCCGGCCTTGTCGGTTGCGACCAGTATCTCGGCGCAGCCCGATTTCAGCGCCTGGGCGATATCGGCGCGCGGATCGTTCCAGGGCCGCGTCAAATCGCAGTCCAACCACAACTGTACGGTTTTTTCGATGTCGGCGTCCGCCAGCTTGCGGATCGTAACGTGGTCAGCCATGTCAGCCCGTCACGATCGGCGTGTCCTTGCGCCCGCCCCATTCGGTCCACGAGCCGTCGTACACCGCCACGTCGTCGCGCCCCAGCAGATAAAGGCCCAGCGCCAGCACGCAGGCCGTCACACCCGAGCCGCAGCTCGTGACGATCGGCTTTTGCATATCGATGCCCGCGGTTTGGAACCGCGCCGCGAGCCTGTCGGCGGACAGGAAAGTCTTGTCGGCGGGGTCCAACAGCTCGGTATAGGGCAGGTTCAGCGCGCCAGGCATGTGCCCGCCGCGCAAACCAACGCGCGGCTCGGGATCGATGGCCTTGAAGCGCCCCGCGCTGCGCGCATCCACCACCTGTTCTTGCCGCTTGTCCAGGTTGGCTTTGATTTGCGCGATGTCGCGCAGTAGGTTCTTGTTGAATCGCGCGGTGAAATGCCGCGCGGCGAGCGCACCGGCCGCGCTCCCGGTTTCGGTGCCGACGGTCTGGCGGCTTTCCTTGATCCATTTCGGCAGGCCGCCGTCCAGCACCGCGACGTTCTTGTGGCCGAAGATGCGGAACATCCACCACACGCGCGCGGCGGTGACCATGCCGTGCGTGTCGTACGCCACGATGCGTGATCCGTCGCCCAGGCCCAGCTTGCGCGCGGCGCTGGAGAACGCCGCGGGCTTCGGCAGCATGTGGGGCAGGGGATTAGCCTGGTCGCAAACCTCGTCGATGTCGAAGAACACCGCGCCGGGGATGTGGCGCGCGTCGAATTCCTGGCGCGCGTCGCGCGTGCTCGGCGGAATGATGTAGGTGCCGTCCACCACGCGCAGGTCCTTGTCGGCGAGATGCAGCGCGAGCCATTCGGTCGATACCAGCGCGTCGGGTCTTTGATATTGCATGCGTATCCTTTTCCTTTTTACCCCTCACCCGGCTCGCTCCGCTCGCCACCCTCTTCCCCTTGTCAGGGGACGAGAGTTCGAACCCCTCGCCACGCGCTTGCGGGGAGAGGGAGGGACCCGGCGCAAAGCGACGGGAGGGTGAGGGGTCTACGTTGCTCAGACGCCGGCGAACGCGACCACGACACGGCGGTTCAGCCGGCCCTTTTTTTCGATCTTCACCACCTCGACCTTGCCGATTTCACCCGTGCGGGCAACATGCGTGCCGCCGCAGGGCTGCAAATCCAGCCCCTTCACCTCGATCAGGCGCACCCGCCCGTAGCCCGTGGGCGGCTTCACCGCCATGGTCTTGACCAACTCGGGCTGCGCCGCCAGCTCGGCATCGGTGATCCAGCGTGGCGTGACGGAATGATCGCCACTCACCAGCTCGTTCAGCTTCCGCGTCAGCTCGTCCTTGTCCAGGATCGCCTCGGGTATGTCGAAATCCAGCCGCCCTTTGTCGGCCGCCACCTGGCCGCCGGTGACGGGATAAGGGAGCACCGCCGACAGCAGATGCAAGCAGGTATGCATGCGCATGTGCTTGTGGCGACGGTCCCAATCGAGCTCGGCGGTCACCTTTGTGCCTGGCGCGGGCGGGACCGCGCCCGGTTCCAGCACATGGGCGACCGTATCGGGTGCTGTGCCCTTCAGCGCGTCCACGATTTTTAGGATCGTGCCATCGGCCAGTTTCAACGCCCCCCAATCGCCGGGCTGACCGCCGCCCGTGGGATAGAACACGGTGCGGTCCAGCAGCACGCCCCTAGCATCCGCGCCGATCACCGTCGCGGCGCAGGATTTCGCGTAAGGTTCGTCGCGGAATACCAGCTCGGTCGGCATGTCAGTTCATCCACGGTGGCGTCGGCAGGTTTTTCGACTTCAGGAACGCGGGATTGAACAGCTTCGACTGATAGCGCTGCCCGCCGTCCGCCAGGATCGTGACCACGGTATGGCCGGGGCCGAGTTCCTTGGCCAGGCGTATCGCGCCGGCCACGTTCAGGCCCGACGAGCCGCCCAGCACCAGGCCCTCCTCGCGCACTAGGTCGAACAGCACGGGCAGCCATTCCTCGTCCTTGATCTGATAGGCGTCGTCGATCGGCGCGCCTTCCAGGTTCTTGGTGATGCGGCCCTGGCCAATGCCCTCGGTGATCGAGCTGCCCTCGGATTTGAGCTCGCCGTGCTTGTAGAAATTGTACAGCGCCGCGCCCATCGGGTCCGCGCACACCACGCGCACTTTGTTGCTGCGTTCCTTTAGCGCCATGGCGACGCCCGCCAGCGTGCCGCCGGTGCCGACCGAGCAGGTGAAGCCGTCGATCTTGCCTTGGGTTTGCTGCCAGATCTCCAGTCCGGTGGTCTGGCGGTGGCCCTCGCGGTTGGCCACGTTGTCGAATTGCTGCGCCCAGATCGCGCCGTTCGGCTCGGTCTTGGCCAGCTGCTTGGCTAGGCGCTCGGAGTAATGCACGTAGTTGTTCGGGTCCTTGTAGGGCACGGCCGGCACCTCGCGCAGATCGGCGCCGCACAGCCGCAGCATGTCCTTTTTTTCCTGCGACTGGGTGTCGGGGATCACGATCACGCTGCGATAGCCGCGCGCGTTGCCCACCAGCGCCAGGCCGATGCCGGTGTTGCCGGCGGTGCCCTCGACGATCACGCCGCCCTTTTTCAGTGCGCCGCGTTTCTCGGCGTCCAGCACGATCGCCAGCGCCGCGCGGTCCTTCACCGACCCGCCGGGGTTCAAGAACTCGGCCTTGCCCAAAATGGTGCAGCCCGTGATCTGGGAAGCCTTGCGCAGCTTGATCAGCGGCGTGTTGCCGATGCTGTCGACGAAGCCGTCGCGGATGGTCATTGGCGCGCCCGTGGCTTGGACGGAAGACGCCGACAGTACCGGCTTGGGCCAAGCCCCACAAGCCGAGCGGGGGCGCTCAGCGGGCCGAAAACCGGCTCTGGAAACAGGGTGATTCTCCGTCTTGTCCGGCCGCGCCATGCGGGCGGGAGCAGTCCTTGTCGAGTCAATCCACAGGGGTTAAAAATATACGTTATTTCAATTAGTTACGATATAGTTTTGCCGCCGAAACCGGCGCGCCGAAGCGTTGTTCGCAGGTGCAGAATCTGCTAGAAAAACCGTCAGATGCAGGGGTCAAAAACGCGTTGCGAAAACGCGCCTCCCCGCCGGGAAAAACGACCCGTTGCTGCCACCTAAATCGCCCGTGCAACATCGTCCGAGACCGCCCGCGTGACCACGCAACAGACGCCGCCGCCCTTCGACATCGCGCCCGTCAGCCTCGAAGACGAGATGCGCCGCTCGTATCTCGATTACGCGATGAGCGTGATCGTGTCGCGCGCGCTGCCCGACGTGCGCGACGGCTTGAAGCCGGTGCATCGCCGCATCCTCTACGGCATGAAAGAGGCGGGCTACGACTGGAACAAGACGTTCCGCAAATCGGCGCGCATCGTCGGCGAGGTGATGGGCAAATACCACCCGCACGGCGACGCGGCGATCTACGACGCGATGGTGCGCCTGGCGCAGGATTTCTCGATGCGCCTGCCGCTGGTCGAAGGCCAGGGCAATTTCGGCTCGATGGACGGCGACCCGCCCGCGGCCCAGCGCTATACCGAAGCGCGGCTGGCGCGCTCGGCCGAAGCGCTGCTCGACGACATCGACAAGGACACGGTCGATTTCACGCCCAACTACGACGGCACGGAAAAAGAACCGGCCGTGCTGCCGGCGCGGTTCCCCAATCTTTTGGTCAACGGCGCGGGCGGCATCGCCGTGGGCATGGCGACCAACATCCCCACCCACAATCTGGGCGAGGTGATCGACGCCTGCTGCCTGTACGTCGACAACCCGAACGTGACGATCGACGAGTTGATGGAAAAAATCCCGGGGCCGGATTTCCCCACCGGCGGGATCATCCTCGGCTCGACCGGCATCCGCTCGGCCTTCCATTTGGGCCGCGGCGCGCTGGTGATCCGCGCCCGCGCCACGATCGAGGAAATCCGCAAGGACCGCCTGGCGATCGTGGTCACGGAAATCCCGTTTCAGGTCAACAAGGCGCGCATGATCGAGCGCATCGGCGAGCTGGTGCGCGACAAGGTGATCGAGGGCATTTCCGACCTGCGCGACGAAAGCGACCGCCAGGGGCTTCGGGTCGTCATCGAACTGAAGCGCGACGCGGTGGCCGAAGTGGTGCTGAGCCAGCTCTACCATCACAGCCAATTGCAGGAGAGTTTCGGCGTCAACATGCTGGCGCTGAACGGCGGCAAGCCGGAGCTGCTGAATCTCAAGCAGATCATCGCCGCGTTCATCGAGTTCCGCGAGCAGGTGATCCGCCGCCGCACCATCTTCGAGCTGTCGAAGGCGCGCGAGCGCGCGCATATCCTGGTCGGCCTGGCGATCGCGGTGGCGAATATCGACCCGGTGATCCAGTTGATCCGCTCGTCGCCCGATCCGGTGCAGGCACGCACCAAGCTGATGGCCAAGGCCTGGCCCGCCGCGTCGGTGGCGACGCTGATCAAGCTGATCGACGATCCCAGCCACGTGGTCGGCAAGGACGGCACCTACAAATTGTCCGACGCCCAAGCGCGCGCGATTTTGGAATTGCGCCTGCAGCGCCTGACGGGCCTGGAGCGCGACAAGATCGCCGGAGAGCTCGACGGCCTGGCCAAGGAGATCAAGGGATTCCTCGAGACGCTGGAATCGCGCAAGAAGCTGATGGGCATCCTGCGCGCCGACCTGGTGGCGATGAAGGAGCAGTTCGCAACGCCGCGCCGCACGTCGCTGGAGACGCGCGAGGACGAAACCGACGTCGAGGACCTGATCCAGCGCGAGGACATGGTGGTGACCGTCACGCTGGGCGGCTACATCAAGCGCGTGCCGCTTTCCAGCTATCGCGCGCAGCGCCGCGGCGGCAAGGGCCGCGCCGGCATGGCGACGCGCGAGGAGGATGCGGTCAGCCGCCTGTTCGTGGCCAACACGCACGACTACCTGCTGTATTTCTCGTCGCGCGGCATGGCCTATCAGATGAAGGTCTACAAGCTGCCGCTGGGCAATCCGCAGGCGCGCGGCAAGGCGCTGGTCAACCTGCTGCCGCTGGAGGAGGGCGAAACCATCACCACGCTGATGCCGATGCCCGAGGACGCGGCCGAGGCCGGCTCGGCGCATGTGATGTTCGCCACATCCATCGGCGGCGTGCGCCGCAACGCGCTCAGCGATTTCACCGACATCAAGGCCAACGGCAAGATCGCCATGAAGCTCGAGGAAGGCGGCGAGCGCCTGATCGCGGTGCAGCGCTGCGGCGAGGGCGACGACGTGCTGCTGGCGACGCGCGCCGGCAAATGCATCCGCTTCCCCGTTTCCGACGTGCGCGTGTTCGCGGGCCGCAACTCGACCGGCGTGCGCGGCATCAGGCTGGCGAAGGGCGACGAGGTGATCTCGATGTCGATCCTCGGCCACGCCGAGTTCGACGTGGGCGAGCGCGACGCCTATCTGCGGCTCAAGCGCGCGGCGCGCGGCCAGACCGAGGCCGACGCGCCCGATACCGGCGAGGCGCCGCCCGCCGCCGCCGCCACGCTGAAGCCCCAGCGCGTGAAGGAGATGGAGGCGCAGGAGCAGTTCCTGCTGGCGATCACGGAAAAGGGCTTCGGCAAGCGGAGTTCCGCCTATGAATACCGCGTAGCCGGGCGCGGCGGGCAGGGCATCGCCAATATCGAGGTCACCAAGAAGAACGGCAACGTGGCGGCGAGCTTCCCGGTCGAGGACAGCGACCAGATCCTGCTGGTCACCGACGGCGGCCAGATCATCCGCTGTCCGGTCGACGATATCCGCATCGCCGGGCGCAAGACCCAGGGCGTGACCGTGTTCAAGGTCGAGGACGAAAAAGTCGTGTCGGTCAGCCGCTTGAGCGAGGAAGAGCTTAGCGGCGGCAATGGCTCCAATGGAACCAACGGCTCCTACGGAGCCGGCAATGGCGGCGACCCGGTCGCGACGCCCGGCGCAAACCGCGCCGACGAAGGCGCCAACGGTCAGGACAAAACGGAGTAGCGGCGATGACGGCCAACAATCAACGCGTCGGCGTCTACCCCGGCACCTTCGACCCGCTCACCAACGGGCATGCCGACATCATCCGCCGCGCGGCGGGGGTGGTGGACAAGCTGGTGGTGGCGGTGGCGATCAACGCCGGCAAAAACCCGCTGTTCGCGTTCGACGAGCGCGTCGACATGGTGCGCCAGGAAATCGCCGATATGACCGAAAACGGCGTCGCCAAGAAGGTCGAGGTGCGCTCGTTCGACAACCTGTTGATGGATTTCACTGTGTCGGTCGGTGCGCGCGTCATCATCCGGGGCCTGCGCGCCGTCTCGGACTTCGAGTACGAGTTCCAGATGGCGGGCATGAACGCGCGCCTGAACCCACAGGTCGAAACCATGTTCCTGATGGCCTCGGACCGCCACCAGTTCATCTCCTCGCGCTTCGTGAAGGAGATCGGGCGGCTGGGCGGCGACGTGAGCCATTTCGTGCCGGCCAGGGTCGCCAAGCGCCTCGCCCGGCGCATGGCCGAGGAGCGCACCAACGGCGGCCACGCCAAGGCGATGCAGACCTTCAAGCAGGAACCCACGCCGGACGATTGATTCCGCGGTTGGCGTCAACCGTCCCGATTGACCGCCCGGCCTGGGCGGCCTATCTAAGCGCCCAATTCGCAAGGTCCGAACCCGTAGCTCAGCGGTAGAGCATCTGACTTTTAATCAGAGGGTCGCCGCCGAGATTATTCCGCCGCCGCAGGAAAGCGCGCGCCGGGTTTCCAAGACTTCGCTTCTTTTTCCGCGTCCCAAGCGTCCACTGCGGCCTGCAGATTGACCCAGAGTTGTGCAGAAGTGCCGAGAACCACTCCTAACCGTCCGGCAATGACGGGATCGACCCGCGCTCCGTCGTTTAGAATATCGTTCATGCGTCGACGGCTGATTTTCAATGCCGCCGCCATGGCCGTAACGGTGATGCCGCGATCCTTCAGCCACATATCACGCAGCATCTGTCCGGGGGCGGTTGGTCTGCGTTTGAGTTTCAGCATTGGATGCCTTCGATGGTCGTAAATCTAACGGTTTTCATCGATTCCTGCGATGCCCCGATTGACCGCCCGGCCTGGGCGGCCTATCTAAGCGCCCAATTCGCAAGGTCCGAGCCCGTAGCTCAGCGGTAGAGCATCTGACTTTTAATCAGAGGGTCGATGGTTCGATCCCATCCGGGCTCACCACCAAGTCTCTCGTTTTCCCAGCATCCCAGCCGCGCCGGAACTTGCCTGTTCGATGAAACGGCGGCATGAGGAACG
>JAHFPH010000001.1:44875-67774 GCA_023266845.1 Rhodospirillaceae bacterium | reverse complement strand
CCTTTATGCAGGCCGCCCAATGCTTGGGCTTGACCTCGCGCAGCTCGGGCACCACCTGCCGGCATTCCTCGCTCGCCAGGGGGCAGCGCGTGCTGAATACGCAGCCGGGCGGCGGGTTGAGCGGCGAGGGTATCTCGCCCCGCAGCATGCGGGGCGCGCGGGCGCGCTCGACCTTGGGGTCGGGCACCGGGGCCGCGTCGAGCAGCGCCTGGGTATAGGGGTGCAGCGGCTCGGCATAGATCGCGTCGCGGTCCGCCAGCTCCATGATGCGGCCCAGATACATCACTGCCACGCGGTTCGAGATATGCCGCACCACCGCCAGGTCGTGCGCGATGAACAGGTAGGTCAGGCCCAGCCGCGTCTGCAGGTCTTCCAGCAAGTTGATGATCTGGCCCTGGATCGACACATCGAGCGCCGAAACCGGCTCGTCGCAGACGATGAAGCTGGGCTGCATGGCGAGCGCACGGGCGATGCCCACGCGTTGGCGCTGGCCGCCCGACATTTCGTGCGGATAGCGCTCGGCCATGTAGGGAAACAGGCCGACCTGGGTCAAAAGCTCGGTCACGCGGGCCTTCGCCGCCCTAGCGCCGGGTACCAGGCGATAGACGCTGAGCGGCTCGCCGATGATCTCGCCCACGGTCATGCGCGGGTTCAGCGAACTGTAGGGATCCTGAAAGATCGCCTGGATGCCCCGGCGCATCGCCTTCGCCGCAGTCTGATCGGATTCCGCCAGCGATATGTCGCGTCCCTCGAAGGCGATGCTGCCGGCGGTGGCGGTTTCGAGCTGCAGGATCAAGCGCCCGACCGTGGTCTTGCCGCAGCCCGACTCGCCGACCAACCCCAGCGTCTCGCCCTTCTGGATGTCGAACGCGATGTCGTTGACCGCGCGCACCTCGTGCGTCATGCGGGCGAATACGCCGGAGGCGCGCGCCACCGGGAAAAACTTTTTCAGGCCGCGCACCGACAGAATCGGCGCGGCGCCGGCTTCCGCTGCGATCGATTTCGCGCCGGCCAGCGGCTCGACCGTGGGCGGAGCGAGCGTGCCGGCGGCGAATTCCTTGGCGCGATGGCATGCCGCCAGATGTCCGGGCTCGGATTCGGCCAGCCCCGGCTCTTTCGCGCAAATCTCGATCTTGAAGCTGCAGCGCTGCGCGAAGCGGCAGCCCGTCGGCGGATCGAGCAGATTGGGCGGCAAGCCCTCGATCGTCTCCAGCCGCCTGCCGCGCGGCCGGTCGAGCCGCGGCACCGAGCGCATCAGCCCCATCGCATAGGGGTGGCGGGGCCGCAGGAAAACGTCGTCGGCCGTGCCGCGCTCGGCCACGCGCGCGGCGTACATCACGTTCACCCGGTCGGCATAGCGCGCGACGACGCCCAGGTTGTGCGTGATGGCGATCAGCGCGACGTTCAGACGCTTCGACAGGTCGCGCATCAATTCCAGGATCTGCGCCTGGATCGTCACGTCCAGCGCGGTCGTCGGCTCGTCGGCGATCAAAAGCTTGGGATTGCAGGCGAGCCCGATGGCGATCATCGCGCGCTGGCGCATCCCGCCCGAGAAATGATGCGGATACTGCCCCAGGCGCCGGTCGGGATCGGTGATGCCGACCATCTTCAAAAGCTCGACCGCGCGCTCGCGCGCCTGCTCGTCGCTCATGCCGAGATGGATTTGCAGCGGCTCCACGATCTGAAGCCCGATCGGCAGCACTGGATTCAGGCTGGTCATCGGCTCCTGGAAGATCATGCCGATGTGGCGCCCGCGCACCTGGCGCATCTCCTCGTCGCTCAAGGTCAGCAGGTCGCGCCCGTCGAACACGATGCGCCCGGCGACCACGCGGCCCGCCGGTCGCGCCAACAGGCGCATGATCGCCAGCGCCGAGACCGACTTGCCGCAGCCCGATTCGCCGACGATCGCCAGCACCTCGCCGCGCTTGACGTCGAAGCCGACGCCCTCGACCGCGCGCACGGTGCCGCGCGACGTCGCAAAATGGACGTGCAGGTTCTCGACGCTGAGGATCACCGGCGCGTCGGCAGGATCGCGTCTGGGTTCGGCCAGGACTGCGGTCATTTCCTCCCCGTTGGCCCTTGGTTTTTGTTTATCGGCGTTCAGGCGGGCCGGAAGTTAGTTTACGGAAAAGACGGTGGAATACCAGCGTTGACTTTACCGCCCCGCGCTGACCGTGACGATCGAGCCGCACAAATACGAGGCGGCGGGCGACAACAGCCAGATCACGGCTTCGGCCACTTCGTCGGCCGTGCCGGCGCGGCCGATCGGAACCGTAGGGCCGAATTTCTCCACCCGGCCGGGCGTTTGAATCTCGGTATCGATCAGGCCGGGCTCGACGCCGTTGACGCGGATGCCCTCCTTCGCCACCTCGCGGCCCAGGCCGATGGTGAAGCTGTGCACGGCGCCCTTGCTCGCGGCATAGGGCACGAACTCGCCGGGCGCGCCCAGGCGCACCGCCGCCGAGGTGATGTTGACGATCGCCCCGCCCTTGCCGCCGTGCGCCGTGGACATGCGCTTGACCGCCTCGCGCGCCGCCACGAAATACCCCGTGATGTTGACGCCCCACAGCCGCTCGAGGTCCGGCACCTTCGCCTGGTCCACGCGCCCCATCGGCCCGATAATCCCGGCGTTGTTGACCAGGCCGGCGATGGGGCCGAGCTTCTTTTCGGCCTCGTTGAACAGGCGCACGACATCGGCCTCGATCGCCGTGTCGCCTTGGATCGCCACCGCCTTGCCGCCGGCTTTGACGATTTCGGCCACGACCTTGTCGGCCGCGGCTTTTTCCTTGCGGTAATTCACCGCCATCGCATAGCCCAGCTTGCGCGCGCCCAGCCTGGCGCACGCGGCGCCGATGCCGCGGCTGCCGCCGGTGACGATCAATGTTCCGGTCATGCCTTCCTCTCACATTCAACGCCTCGCCATCCTTCGAGACGGACCCTGCGGGTCCTCCTCAGGATGACGGAGCCCAGGATTTGAATTCGTATCACGTCATCCTGAGGAGCGAAGCGTCTCGAAGGATGACGCGTACCCTATTCCGCGGCGCGGACGCGCGGCGCGGCGCCGAACTCGCGCTCCATCTCGCGGCGGAACTTGATCGCGTCGTCCTGAGCGTCGAGCTGAACGTCGGCCCAGGTGACGACCGCGCCGGCCTTGACCGGGCGGATCAGCTTGACCTTGTGCGCCAGGCCGATCGGCAGCGCGCCGATGCCGAGGCTGTCGGCGGCGGACATCAGCCGGCCATAGACCATGTAGCCGCCCTCGCCGTCCAGAATCTCGCTGGGCTTCAGATCGCGCTTGGCCGTGGCCGCGGCGTCGGCGCGGAATCCGTCGGCTGAGCCCGTGGCCTCGCCGCGCAGGCCGACCGACGCGACGGAGATGCCGAGCTCCAGGCCGATCAGATGCCAGGGCTTGTACATCGCGGCGTACCGGCCGTTCGGGTCGGTCACCAGTCCGTATTCGCCGAAGCAGCGCCGCACATACTCGGTGTCGCCCTCGAACACCACGAACACACCCCAGCGGATGTGGTGCGGAATCTGCCGCCCGTCGCGTTCCAGCGACGACAGCACTTCCACCTGGCCCTTGGCATGCAACTGCCCGCCCTCGGATTTCGGCCGGCAGACATGGGGCAGATCGTCCAGCGAGCAGGGCGGAAATTCCAGCCCGTTGGGCGGCGGCACAAGCCCGGTCGCGTTGCACACCGCCGTGCATTCGATCGCGGGCTTGGAGCCGTCGAGAAACGAATTGAACATCTGCGGATTGAGGCCGCCGAGCTTGGCCTGCTCCGGCGTCAGGCCGTAATAGCCCCAGACGGTTTCCGGTGTCGACGTGTAGTAATGCGGCAGCCATTTATGGCCGCGCCCCGCGCACACCACGTCGAACCCCGCCGCGCGCGCCCAATCCACCAGCTCGCAGATCAACGCGGGTTGGTCGCCATAGGCGAGGCTGTACACGACGCCCGCCTCGGCGGCGCGGCGCGCGAGCAGGGGGCCGCAGAACGCATCGGCCTCGACCGTCACCATCACGACATGCTTCCTGGCGGCGAAGGCCTTGAGCGCATGGCGCATCGCCGCGGGCGGATTGCCCGTCGCCTCTATCACGATGTCGAGCGCGGGATGATTGACCAGCGCATCGACGCTGTCGCCGACATGCGTGGCGCCGGACTTCAGCGCGTCATCCAGGCTCTTGGCCGCGATGCGCTCCAGTGGCCAACCCGTGCGCGTGAGCGCGTCTTTGGCGCGCGGCACCGACAGGTCGGCCACGCCCAGCAAATGGATCCCCGGCGTGCGCCGCGCCTGGGCCAGATACATGGCGCCGAACTTGCCGGCGCCGATCAGGCCGACGCGCAGCGGCTTGTCGGCGGCCTGACGCTCCAGCAGCTTGCGATACAGGCTCATGCGCGCGCCTACTCCGCCGCGCTTTTGCCCTGCCGCTTGTATCGCAGCAGGCAATCGTCGGGCAGCATGTCGATCGGCGTGAAGTCGCGGTTGGCGATCCAGGTCGGGCGCTTGAAGCGGCGGATCGCGTTGTCGCAGCGATTGAGCGACAGATAAACGATCCAGCGCGACCAGGGCGTGATGTTCGAGCCCGAGGCGTGCACCAAGTTGCCGTGGAACAGCAGCACCGAGCCAGGCCCGCCCTTGGGTGCCACGATGCCGCCTTCCTTGACCAGCCGCGTGATGGTGTCGTGGTCGATGGTCCAGAGCGGGTAGCTGGTGGTGGTGACGTCGTGCCCGGCCGCGAGCCTGCCCTTGCGGTGGCTTTTGGGGATGAACATCAGCGGGCCGTTGAACTCGTTCGCCTCGGCCAGGAACAGCGCGATGTTCATGGCGCGCGGGCTCGGCATGTCGTCGTCGGCGTGCCAGGTAGCGTAGTCCTGGTGCCATTGCCACACCGCCCCGTCGAACGCCGCCTTCGCGTTGATCTTGAACTGGTGCATGTAGAGCTTGTCGGAGCCGAGCAGCTGCACGCCCGGCTCGACCAGGCGCGGATGGCGCGCCAGGCGTTCGTACACCGGATTCCAGGTCTGCACGTAGAAGGCCGAGCGCGGCGCCTCGGTGCCTTTTTCGCGCACCACCTCCTCGCGCTTGGTGGCCAGGATGCCCGGCACCTCGGCGTTGAGGATGTCCATCTCTTGGCCTGAAAACAGGTTCGGGAGGAACAGATAGCCTTCCTCCTCGAACCGCTTGACCTGATCTTGCGTCAGCTTCATGGGGTTCCTCCGGGCGTCTTTTCTAGCACAACACCAGCCAGTCTATTATGCCATGATCCCGCCGGGAAACTAACCAGGGAGGCCGCCCATGAACGAAGACGTGTTCAACATGGAGATCCGCAAATTCTTGAAGAAAGTCGGCGTGACCTCGCAGCGCGAGATCGAGGACGCGGTGCGCGGCGCCATCAAGGCCGGCAAGATCAAGGGCACCGAGACGCTGAAGGCGTCGGTGACGCTCACCCTCTCTGGCGCGGGCCTGAACACCCGTATCGACGGCGACATCGCCCTGCAGTAGTCGCGGGAGAGTTTTCCGATGGCGAGCATCGCTTTTCTCGGCGCCGGCAACATGGCGCAGGGCATGATCCGGCGTCTGCTGGGGGCCGGAAACGAAGTCCGCGTCTATAACCGCACCCCGGCCAAGGCAAAACCCCTGGCCGAAGCCGGGGCTAGGATCGCGGCATCGCCGCGCGCTGCGGCGGAGGGCGCGGATGCGATTTTCAGCATGGTGGCCGACGATCCCGCCTCGCGCGCCGTGTGGTTCGGCCCAAAGGGAACACCGGACGGCGCGCTGGCGGCGACACACGCGCCGGGCGCGTTCGCGGTGGAATGCTCCACCCTGTCGCGGGACTGGATGATCGAGCTGGCGGGAGCGGCCAAGGCCAGGGGCCTGCGGTTCATCGACAGCCCCGTCACCGGCCTGCCCGATGTCGCGGCGTCGGGGAAATTGGTGCTGCTGGTTGGCGCGGACAAAACCGATCTCGACGCGGCGCGGAAGCTGCTGGCGCCGCTATTCGCCGAGATCATTCACTTTGGTCCAGTTGGAGCAGGAACCGCGTACAAACTCATCGTCAACACGATGGGCGCGGTGCAGATCGCCGCCGTGGCCGAGGCCTTGCTGACCGCCGAGGCCGCCGGCCTGGACCTTAAAACCGTCGATCACGCGCTGGCTACCGGCGCGGGCGCGAGCCGCCAGGTGATCCGCGTCAGCGGGTTGATGAGCCGGGGCGTGCACGAGCCCGCGACCTTCTCCGGCGCGCTGCGCCTGAAGGACGCGAGCTACGGCGTGGCGATGGCGCAGAAGCTTGGCGTCGACGTGGCACTGGGCGCTGCGGCCACAGCCGCCTTCACGCGCCAGGTCGAGGCGGGCCTCGGCGACCGGAACGAAAGCCGCGTGATCGACGCGCTAAGACGGAAGTAGAACCACAAAGTGTGAATGAAAGGCTGTCGTTTTGTCCTCATGCTTCGACAGGCTCAGCATGAGGACAATTTTCGGTCGCAGGAGCAATTTTCGGCCTCATCCTGAGTCTGTCGAAGGATGAGGCCGCGCGAGCCGTGCTACCGCCGCGCCAGCATCAGCTTCTTGATCTCGGCGATCGCCTTGGCGGGGTTGAGGTTCTTCGGGCAGGTCTTGGTGCAGTTCATAATGGTGTGGCAGCGGTACAGCCGGAACGGGTCTTCGAGCTGGTCCAGCCGCTCGCCGGTCGCCTCGTCGCGGCTGTCGGCGATCCAGCGATAGGCCTGGAGCAAAATTGCGGGGCCGAGATACCGCTCGCCGTTCCACCAATAGCTGGGGCACGAGGTCGTGCAGCAGAAGCACAGGATGCACTCCCACATCCCGTCGAGCTTCGCCCGGTCCTCGGGCGTCTGCAGGCGCTCGCGCCCGGGCGGGGCGCTGGACGTCTTCATCCACGGCTCGATCGCGGCGAGCTGCGCGTAGGCCGTGCTGAGGTCCGGCACCAGGTCCTTGATCACCGGCATGTGCGGCAGCGGATAGATTTTTACAGCACCCCTGACGTCGCTGATGTACCTGGTGCAGGCCAGCGTGTTGGTGCCGTCGATGTTCATGGCGCACGATCCGCACACGCCCTCGCGGCACGAGCGGCGGAAGGTCAGCGTCGAGTCGATCTCGTTCTTGATCTTGATGAGGGCGTCCAGGACCATCGGCCCGCAGGCGCTAAGGTCCACCTGATAGGTGTCCAAGCGCGGATTGCCTTCGCCCTCCGGGTCCCAGCGATAGATTTTGAACGAGCGCAAGTTCTTGGCACCGGCGGGCGCTGGATGCGCCTTGCCGGGCACGACCTTGGAATTGGCGGGCAGCGTGAATTCGGCCATGTCAGTAAACGCGTTTTTTCGGCGGGAAAGATTGCACGTCGTTGCTGAGCGGCCTTAAGTGCACGGGCCGGTAGTCGATCCTGGGCTTGCCGTCCTCGGCCAGCCACACGATGGTGTGTTTCAGCCAGTTGGCGTCGTCGCGCTCCGGGTAGTCCTCGCGCGCATGCGCGCCGCGGCTTTCCGTGCGGTTGGCGGCGGAATGCATGGTGACCACGGCCTGGGCCAGCAGGTTGTCGAACTCCAGCGTCTCGACCAGGTCGGAGTTCCAGATCATCGAGCGGTCCGTAACGCCGATATCGCCGAGGCCCGACCGGCATTCCGCCAGCTTCTTCTTGCCTTCCTCCAGCACCTCGCCGGTGCGGAACACGGTGCAGTTCGACTGCATCGCGCGCTGCATGCGCAGGCGCAGGGCCGCGGTGGGCGTGCCGCCCTTGGCGTGGCGGAACCGGTCGAGCCGCGCCAGCGCCTTGTCGCCCGCGTCCTTGGGCAGCGGCGCGTGGCTTTCCTCGGGTCTGACGATCTCGGCGCAACGCAGCGCCGCCGCGCGGCCGAACACCACGATGTCGAGCAACGAGTTGGAGCCAAGCCGGTTGGCGCCGTGCACCGACACGCAGGCCGCCTCGCCGATCGCCATCAGCCCGGGAACCAGTGCGTCGGGGTCGCCGTTCCTAAGCGTCACCGCCTCGCCTTTGTGGTTCGTGGGAATGCCGCCCATGTTGTAATGGCAGGTCGGCAGCACGGGGATCGGCTCGCGCGTCACGTCGACGCCCGAGAAGATGCGCGCGGTCTCGGCGATGCCGGGCAGGCGCTCGTGGATCACCTTGGGGTCGAGATGCTCGAGGTGCAGGTGGATGTGGTCCTTTTCCGGCCCGCAGCCGCGCCCCTCGCGGATTTCGATGGTCATCGAGCGGCTGACCACATCGCGCGAGGCCAGGTCCTTGGCGCTGGGCGCGTAGCGCTCCATGAAGCGCTCGCCGTTCGAATTGGTGACGTATCCACCCTCGCCGCGCACGCCCTCGGTGATCAGGCACCCCGCGCCGTAGATACCCGTGGGATGGAACTGTATGAATTCCATGTCCTCGAGCGGCAATCCGGCACGCAACACCATGGCGTTGCCGTCGCCGGTGCAGGTGTGCGCCGAGGTGCAGGTGAAATAAGTGCGCCCGAACCCGCCGGTCGCCAGCACCGTCATCTTGGCGCGGAAGCGGTGGATCGTGCCGTCGTCCAGGTTCCACGCCACCACGCCGCGGCATTGCCCGGCCTCGTCCATGATCAGGTCGATGGCGAAATACTCGATGAAGAATTCGGCATGATGCTTGAGAGATTGCTGGTACAGCGTGTGCAGGATGGCGTGGCCGGTGCGGTCGGCCGCCGCGCAGGTGCGCTGCGCGATGCCCTCGCCGAACTTCGTGGTCATGCCGCCGAACGGGCGCTGGTAGATCTTGCCTTCGGGCGTGCGGCTGAACGGCACGCCGTAATGCTCGAGCTCGATCACCGCGGGGATCGCCTCGCGCACCATGTATTCGATCGCGTCCTGGTCGCCCAGCCAGTCCGACCCCTTCACCGTGTCGTACATGTGCCAGCGCCAGTCGTCCGCGCCCATGTTGCCGAGCGCGGCCGACATGCCGCCCTGCGCCGACACGGTGTGGCTGCGCGTGGGAAACACCTTGCTGATGCAGGCGGTCTTCAAGCCCTTCTCGGCCATGCCGAAGGTCGCGCGCAACCCCGCCCCGCCGGCGCCCACGACCACCACGTCGTAGCTGTGGTCGACGACGGTATAGGCCTTGCCGTTGATGGCGGGGGCGGTCTTTTTGGCGGCGTCGAGCGGCATGGTCATCGAGCCATTGTCATTGGGCCGTTGCGATTTGAACGACGGCGACGGCGCAGGTCAGCGCCAAAAGCGCGCTCACCAGCTTCACCGCCACGATGCCGGCGAGTTTCAAGCCTTCATGGTGAACATAGTCCTCGATCACCACCTGCATGCCCAACTGGCCGTGATGGAACACCGCCGCCACGAACAGGATCATGGCGCCGGCGTTGATCGGCCGCGCCAGCCACAGCCGTACCGCCGACAGCTCGGCGCCGACATGCGCGATCACGCCGACCGCGAACCACAGGGTCAGCGGCACCAGCGCCACGGCCGTCAGGCGCTGCATCCACCAGTGATGCGTGCCGTCCTTGGCCGAGCCCAGGCCGCGCACGCGCGCCAGCGGGGTGCGCAGGCTCATCGCGCCACCCCATAGGCCGCGAACCACGCGGCGAGAGTGAGGACCACCGTGCCGGCGAGGACGGCGTATCCCGTGGCATAGGCCTGCTTCAACTCGAAACCCCAACCCGCGTCCCACAGCAAATGCCGGATGCCGTTCAAAAGGTGGAAGAACAGGCACAGGCTCCAGCCCAGCAGCAGGATTTTCCCGACCGGCGAGGCGAGCCAGACCTGGAGGATTTCATAGGCGGTCGGCCCTTGCGCGGCCGCGACCAGCCAGCAGGTCAGCATCAGCGTGCCGATCATCAGCCCGACGCCGGCGATGCGATGGCTTATCGACAGAACCGATGTTAGCTGGGGCCGATAGACCTGTAGGTGGGGCGAAAGCGGGCGCTCGCGGGCGGCCATCCCGTTGTCCTTATGCTCGAAAACATTCCGGCGGCGAGCGTCAAAGGCGCGCATCGCCGCCGAATCCTTAGATTCGTTTAGACCCCTCCATCAGGGGAGTCAACGCCATGGCGCGGTTGCGAAATCCGCGAAAAAAGCAGGTCGTGGAATACGTTATTCCACGGCGGCAGCGACCGGTTTGCCGGCTCTCTCGACCGGGCCCGACCAGGCCTCGCGCGCCCGGCCCGAGAGTCGATTGCGCAGGAAACGGGCAGCGCCGATTTGCGCGCGAGCATCATCGGCGAATTCCGCCGATCGCGCGCAGATCTGCAGCCGCGCGAATTCGACACAAGATTCAGCGGCGCAAGTGGAGATTTCCACAACCGGCGGAGTGCTGTGGATTTCGCTGTGGATATGGCGTTGATGCATTGTGCAGAGCGCGACTTCTTATGCACAAAAATCGGCGCGCGCGACGGTTTTTCCGATGGAACTGAAAGCGCACTCGCGCGATGCTTCCATTCGCAACGCGAAAGCGCCGAAGCGGCGGTTCTTGCGGGTAAGGCGAGCGCGGTTCCTACGATTAAGCGCTGCTACTCTCGGGAATGCGAACTTCGGGAGCGGGTGTTCCGGGCTCCGTACCGGGATATCCGTTCGGTTCCGGCGGCCGGCCCTTCTAGGGGGCTGTCGTCGGCGGCGGGGAGAGAAGCGGTTCGTTCCGCGCTCTCGTCCCGGATCGCAAGCCGGCCTCACGGGGCCGGCGCGGTCCGATCCTAAGCGGTGGCGGCCTTCGGGTCGTTGCCGTGGTGGAGGCAGTTGGCGTGGGCTGCGACACGAAAGTGGCGCGGAAGCGGCTGCGGCGGGAATGAGGGGCGGGCCGGGGAAGTCCCCGCGCGGAGGGTATGATCGGTCGCTCGTGGCGGCTGATCGGTGTTCGGTGGCACCTGTATCTGCAAGGGTGCGGATGCCGCCTGAACGTCCAACCTGCCCGGTCGTGTCTGCACGGAGCCTGGCCGGCTCCAGAGGCGTCGGGTGTGGTCCGGCCGGACCACGTCGTGTTGGGTTCCCGCCAGCACGCCCGACGCCTCATTCTTTATCAGCACCATATCAAGGCAACAACAAGATTTTGGGCTAAATCCGCCCCCCACCCCATTATGTGGTGTAGTGATGCGGTGCAGCCACAGCCCTACAAACTCCCTACAAACCCATGACGATGCGGGACAAATCGGCGGCTTGGCGCATGCCGGCGGCGTCGCCCTGGGTCGCCACGCGCCCGCGCGTGAGTATGATGGCCCGGTCGGCGACCGCCAGGGCCGCGCCGATATTCTGCTCGGCCAGCAGCACCGCCGCGCCCGCCTCGGCAACCCCGCGCAACTTAACCAGCAACTCGTCCACCAGCGCCGGCGCCAGGCCCAACGACGGCTCGTCCAACAACAGCAGCCGCGGCTTCGCCATCAGCGCGCGGGCGATCGCCAGCATCTGCTGCTGGCCGCCGGACAAACGCCACGCGGCAAGGCGGCGATGGGCGGCGAGCTGCGGGAACAGATCCATCGCTTCCCGCTTGAGCCGCGCGCGCTCGGAGGCGGACGCGAAGCAGCCCGCGTCCAGATTGTCTTCCACGCTCATGCCCGGAAACACGCGCCGTCCCGACGGGCAATAGCCGATGCCCCGGCGCGCGCGCCGGCGCGACGGCAATCCGGCCAAATCGCGCCCGTCGAAAACGATCGCGCCCGCCGCGAGCGGCGTTTGGCCGATGATGGCGGAAAGCAACGTGGTTTTGCCCGCGCCGTTGGCGCCGAGCAGCGCCGTCACCTCGCCCGCCCTGGCTTGCAGCGACACGTCTTCGAGCGCATCAGGCGCTGAGGTGCGGATGGCGCGTATGTCCAGCAACGCGCTCATGTCCGTTTCCAATTGCGCCCGAGATAGGCGTCGACCACCAGCGGATTGCGCGTCACCTCGTCCGGCGGGCCATCGGCCACGGCCCGGCCCTCGACCAGGCAGACCAACCGCCGCGCCAGCGACTTGAGGAACGGCACGGAATGCTCGACCACGACGATCGTCAGGCCCTCGGCGTTGAGCGCGCCGAGCCGCGCGGCCAGGTCCGCCTGTTCTTCCGGCGCCAGCCCCGCCGCCGGCTCGTCCAGCAGCAACAGGCTGGGCGACATCGCCAGGGCGCGCGCGATCTCGACGCGCCGCCGCACGCCGCCGGGAAGGCCGGCGCAGGGGCGGAGCGCGAATTCGCTTGCGCCCATTCTGTCGAGGACATGCAACGCAAGCCCTTCCGCCCGCCCCGACCCGCGCGCCGCCAGCGCCACGTTGTCCAGCGCGGTGGCCTGGTCCAGCAGGCGCGGCGCCTGAAAGCAGCGCGCCACGCCCAGCAAGGCGATGTCGTGCGGCATGCGCGTCTGGGTCGATTTGCCGTCGAGGTGGACATCGCCGGTTTCCGGCCGGTAAAGACCGCAAATCGCGTTGATCAACGTCGTCTTGCCCGAGCCGTTCGGCCCGATCACGCCCACGAGCGCGCCCGGCGCGATCTCCAGGCTCAGATCGTTGAGCGCGATAACGCCGCCGAAGCGCTTGGTCACGCCCCGCAACGACAGCGAGGCCCCCGCGCGGCGCGGCGCCGGCGGCGATGCCGGCTTGGGCAGGACCGGCATCGGCTTGGGCAACCGACGCGCGATCGCGCCCGCGATTCCATCCGGCGCGAACAAGATCACGCCGAGCAGCGCGGCGCCATACGCCACCATGTACCAGGGCCCGATACCGCGCAGGAATTCCGGCAATTGCACCAGCAGCAGCGCGCCCAGAACCGCGCCGATGGGATTGCCGCGCCCGCCGATCACCACCATAGACAGGCAGGCGATCATCACCGGGAATTCCAAGACTTCCGGCGACACCACGCCCAGCAGATGCGCGTGCAGCGCGCCCGCCAAGCCGCCTGCGCCTGCCGCGAAGAGAAAGGCGGCGAGGCGCAACGCCCCCGTGTCGATTCCAAGGGCGGATGCAGCGAGCGGGTCTTCGCGCAGCAGCGCCAACGCGCGGCCGCGCGCGCCTTTGCTCCAGCTCCAGGACAGAAACCCCGCGACCGCCGCGAATCCCCATACCGCGGCAAGCAGCGGCCAGCCGCGCGAAACGTCGACGCCGAACAGCGTCAGGCCGGGCACGCCCGAAAGTCCGTTCGCACCGCCAGTTAGGCTTTCGGCGTTCACGCCGGCCAGCAGCGCCAACTGCGCGATGCCCAGGGTCGCCAGCGCGAAATAGTGCGATTCCAGGCGCAGCACGGGTGCTGCGACGATCGCCGCCAGCGCCATCGGCCCAAGCGCCGATAGAACCAGCGTGATCGCGCCGTCCACGCCGTGCCGCGCCCCGAGAATCCCGGTGACGTAAGCGCCGAAGCCGAAGAAGGCGCCTTGCGCCAGGCTCAACGCCCCCGCCGCGCCGAACACGGCCTGGTAGCCGATGGCGAGCAGCGCATAGATCCCCGCCGCGGTCAGCAGCCGCAATCCGTACGCGCCCTCCGCCAGCATCGGCGCCGCCGCAGCGATCACGGCCAGCGCGAAACAAAGCGTAGGCGCACGAAGGCGCAAGGCCTCAGGCACGCTCGCCCGCCGCTTCGCCGAACAACCCGCTGGGCCTAAGGAACAGAATCGTCAGCAGCACCGCGTATAGCAGCGCCTCGGCCATGACCTGCGAAGTGACCGTCGCGACGGCCGTCTCGAACAATCCGATCAAAAGGGCGCCCAGGGCCGCGCCGTTGAGCCTGCCCCAGCCGCCGATCGCAGCGGCGATATAGGCCTTGAGCATGAAATTGCCGCCCTCCCCGGGCGTGACGAAGAAACTGTTGGACAGCAGCAGCCCCGCCGCGCCCGCCAGCCCGGCCGCCAACGCGAAGGCCAGCGCTGTCATCGCCGCGACGGGAATCCCCAGCGCCTCGGCCATGCCGGGGTCCTGCGCCGCCGCGCGCAGGCGCTTGCCCAATTGCGTGCGCGACAGCAGCAGATGCAGACCGAGATAGACCAGCGCCGCGACCGCGATCACCGAAAGCGCCTGGCGCCCCGTGACGGCGAAACCGAGATCGACGACTCCGCCGCCGATCAGGGCCGGGCCGGCGCGCGGCGCCGCCCCGAACCAGGCGGTCGCCGCGTTCTGCAGGATGATTCCGACCGCGATCGTGCTGACGAACACCGCGACCGGCGGCTTCCCGCGCAATGGAAAATAGGCGACGGCGGCCAGCGCCACGCCGAACAGCGCCATCAGCGCCAGCATAATCGGCAGCAGTACCAATCCCGGCACCGGCATCAGGCCGGCCAGCGCCACCGCCAGGAACCCGCCGGCCATCACCGTATCGCCATGCGCGAAGTTGACGGCGCGCGAGGCGTTCAGCGCCAGCACGAATCCCGCCGCCACCAGCGCATAGGCCGCGCCCAGCGCCAGGCCGTCCACGGCAAGCTGGAAGGTGTTCATGACGACGCCTCATCCTTCGACAAGCTCAGGATGAGGCGCAAACAATGATCCTCATCCCGAGCCTGTCGAAGGACGAGGAGCACGGTTTTACCTTTCCCGCAAATTCAACTGGTGCCCAGCGCGTAACGCTTTACGATGCGTGGCGTGCGATCCTTGCCGTCGTAACACACGATCAGCGCGTCGTGCGCCATGTTGCCCTTGCCGTCGGAGCGGTAGGTCATGGCCAGGCCGCGATGCGTTTGTTGGGCGAGATAACCGGCCACCGCGTCACCCGTTCGTGCGCCCGCGCGCAGCGCGGACAAGAGCATCATCGCGCCGTCGTATTGCGCCAGCGCATAGGCGTCGGGCTCGGCGTTGAACTCCTTTCGGTACTCCTTGGTCCAAGCCTCGATCGCGGGCGAGCCGCCGGAGATCGGCGAGGCGCCGGTTTCGGCGCATACGTTTTTCAGCTCCGCCGGCTCCAGCAGCGCCGCGGTCGCGGGCTGATGCATGGCCGACCCGGCGACGATGCGCGGCATCCCCGGCATCGCCGCGGCCTGACGGATCAACAGCGCCGTCGGCCCCGCATGCAGGTGCAGCACGATCGCGTCGGGCTTCGCCTCCAGCGCCTTGGTCAGCACCGGGCGGTAATCCTTCACCGTCACCGCCATGCCTTCCTCGAACACCACCGTCGCGCCAAGTTTCTTGAACGCTTCGCCCAGCACCTTCTGCCCGCTCTGGCCATAGGCCGTGGTCTGATAGATCACGGCGGGGCGTTTGGCCTTCAGCTCCTCCACCACGTAGCGCGCATGCGCTGTTTTGACGATCTCGTCGCCGGGGAAGAAGCGGAACACGTAGGGATTGCCCATTTCGGTGATCTGCGCCGTGCCGGAAATCGTGACCAGCGGCAATTTTCGTTCCGCCGCCAAAGGCAAGAGTGCCAGCATCTGCGTGCCGAGCATCGGCGCGATCACCGCGGGCACGGGTCCCGACGACAGCGCTTTTTCGAATGCGTTCACCGCCGTTTCCGGCGCGGCCGCGGTGTCCTGCACCTCGGCCGTGGCGAGGCTGGGGGCGGTCTTCAGCGCCAGCACGGCGCCGTTGCGCTGGCTGGTGCCTTCCAACGCCAGGAAACCGGTGACCGGCACCAGCACGGGCAGGCGTTGGGGTTGCTGTGCCGGCGCGGACGTAACGATCATGACGGCCGCGAGGATGGCGGCCAAAGAAAAAACGGATTTCGGGCGGGATACGCGCATTGGAGGCTCCCTTCGCTGGTATCAACCAGATCAGGTTCGGTGGGTATGATCTCAGTCCCGCGACAGTGCGGGACACCCCAGCCTTGGCGGGAAGCCTAGGCTCCCTGTGGTATTTCTGCAACGAGATACAGGTCCTGGGTGCGGTTAACGAACTCGAATCATTCGCTTATTGGACAAAAGCCAGCGAAATAGGCTAGTTACGGGAAACCATGCAGATTGCACGCAAAGCTTTTGCCCTTACCGGCATCGCGCTGGCGCTTGGTTTCGGCGCGGGCAAGGCTTGGGCCGACACGTGCTGCACCGGGTTTTACGTCAGCGGCGTGGTCATCGGCGGCGGCGCGTACCTCAGCGACATAAAGAGCACCGGTCCCACCACGGGCACGCTGAAGGACGACAACGCCAAAGATTCGGTCGCGGGCGGCGGGCTGGCGATCGGTTTCAATTGGAAGCGCCTGGGCGCGCCGATCCGAACCGAGCTCGAATATTCGCACATGGTGCGGATGGATTACGACTCGCGCCCTGCCTTCACGAACAAGCTGCCCTCGGCTGGGTTCGAGGACAACGTAAGCTCCAGTACGATGATGTTGAACGTGCTGTACGACTTCGAAATCGGATATTCCTGGTGGCGGCCCTATGCCGGATTCGGCGTCGGCTACGCGCGCAACAAGTCCGACACGAACTGGAACGATTTCAGCCTCGGCGGCTCCAACACGGTGCGCAACGAGCAATCCCAGACCGACAATCTGGCCTGGGCGCTGATGGGCGGCGCGCAGTACGATTTCAACGCCAACTGGTTCGCCGAGGCCGCCTATCGCTATATCAACCTGGGCAAGGTGCTGACGGGCTATACCCCGATCGGCGTCAGGATCGAAGCCGACACGTTCTATCGTCACGAATTGCGCCTGGGCTTCGGTTACCGTTTCTAGGCGTCCGGCGCGGGACCCGTGCGTTCGTCGCGGCTCGTGATAAACTCCCGCTTTAGCTCATGATTCGCCCTGGGGATCGGCATTGAAGGACCGTCCGGGATCGGTGCTGCGCCTGACGCAGCCCATCAGGCTGTGGCTTCAGCGTTTCACGTTCCTGCTGCTGCTGGGCGCGGCGGCGGGGCTGATGCTGCTGGGCAAGGCCGACACGGTGATCGTCGAGCGCATGCGCGTCGCCGCCAGCGACGCGATGGCCCCGGTGCTGGACGCGCTGTCGCGCCCCACGGCGGCGGTCAACGACGCGATCGAGGCGGCGCGCAACGCCTATGGCCTGGCGTTGGAAAACCGCACGCTGCGCGAGGAGAATGCGCGGCTGATGCAATGGCAGGCCGTCGCGCGCAAGCTCGAGGCCGAGAACGCGGCGCTGAAATCGGCGCTGGGCTTCGCGTCCGAAACCGCCGCGACCGAGGTCACCGCGCGCGTGATCGGCGCTTCGGGCGGCGCCTATGTGCGCAGCCTGCTGGTGGCCGCGGGCTCGCGCCACGGCGTGCGCAAGGGCCAGGCCGCCGTCGCCGGCACGGGCCTGGCGGGCCGCGTCAGCGAGGTCGGCGACCGTTCGGCGCGCGTGCTGCTGATCACCGACCTCAACAGCCGCATTCCCGTGGTGATCGAATCCTCGCGCGACCAGGCGATCCTGGCGGGCGACAATTCCGACCGGCCGCGGCTTGACCATCTGCGCCCCAATTCGCGCGTGTCGCCGGGCGACCGCGTGGTGACCTCGGGCATGGGCGGGATTTTTCCGCCGGGGCTTCCCGTGGGCACGGTGATCGGCGCGGACGGTGGGTTCCGCGTGCAGCCGCCGATCGACTGGGATCGGCTGGAATTCCTGCGGCTGCTCGATTTCGGCCTGGCCGGGCCGGTGCGCGCGCCGGCCTCTTCCGGCGATCCGGGCGGCCGGCCGTGACCGGCGAAGGCGGCATTCTGCAGCGCCTGGACGCGACGGCGCGCGCGGCCACGCCGTCGCTGGTCGCGCTGGCGCTGATCGTGCTTGGCGTGGTGCCGCTGCGCCTGCCGGAATTCGCCGCCATCACGCCGTCCTTCACGCTGATGGCCGTCTATTACTGGACCATGTACCGCGCCGAGTTGATGCCGGCGGCCGCGGTGTTCGGCATCGGCCTGTTCCAGGATCTTTTGAGCGGCGGCCCGCTGGGCGTGAACGCCTTCGTGCTGCTGCTGGTGCACGGCGCGGTCATGACCCAGCGCCGCGTGCTGATGCGCCGGCCCTTCGCGCTGGGCTGGATCGGCTTTGCCTTCATCGCGCTGGCCGGTTTCGCGCTGAACTGGCTGACGATAGCCCTGCTGAACCTGACCGTGTTCGATCCGCTGATCGCCTCCGTGCAATGCGCCATGACCGTGATGCTGTATCCGCCGTTCGCCTGGATGTTCGTGGCGGTGCAGCGCGTGTGGGTGCGCGACTGATGGCCGGCAAGGACGAAGCCACGCGCGAGCGGCTGTTCACCCGGCGCGCGCTGATCCTGGGCGGGACGCAGGCCGCGCTGGTCTCGGCCCTGGTCGGGCGCATCTACTACCTGCAGGTGGTCGAGTCGCGGCGCTTCCACATGCTGGCGGAGGAGAACCGGGTTTCCATGCGCCTGCTGCCGCCGCAGCGCGGGCGCGTGCTGGACCGCTTCGGCGAGGCGATGGCGGTCAACCGGCAGAATTACCGCGTGATGCTGAACGCCGAACAGGCGCCGAACGCCGAGGCGGTGCTGACGGCCCTCGGCGAGATCGTCCCGATCGCCGACGTCGACCGCCGCCGCATCCTGCGCGAGATGCGCCGGCGCCGGTCGTTCGTGCCGGTGATGGTGCGCGACAATCTGAACTGGAACGAGGTGACGCGCGTCGAGGTCAACGCGCCCGATCTGCCGGGCGTGTCGATCGACGTGGGCCAGACGCGCTTCTACCCGCACGGAGCCTTCGCAAGCCATCTGGTCGGCTACGTGTCGGCCGTGGCCGAGAACGAGTTGACCGGCGACCCGCTGCTGGAATTGCCGGGCTTCCGCACGGGCAAAAGCGGCATGGAGAAAGTCCACGACGCGCCGCTGCGCGGCCGCGCCGGGCGCTCGCGCGTCGAGGTCAACGCGCTGGGCCGCGTGGTGCGCGAGCTCGACCGCCAGGAAGGCGTGCTCGGCAGCGAGGTGTCGCTGACCGTCGACATGGGCCTGCAGGACTTCGTCACCCGGCGCATGGGCGAGGAATCGGGCGCGGCCGTGGCGCTGGACGTGCATTCGGGCGAGGTGCTGGCGCTGGCCTCGGTCCCGGCCTTCGATCCCAACCAGTTCACCGCCGGGATCACGGCGCGCGACTGGGAGGATTTGCAGCGCGACGAGCGCGCGCCGTTGAGCAACAAGGCGGTCGCCGGACTTTACGCGCCAGGGTCGACCTTCAAGCCGGTGGTGGCGCTGGCGGCGCTGGCCGCCGGCATCGCGACGCCCGAGACGCGCGTGACCTGCGAAGGGCATATGGATTTAGGCGACAGCCGCTTCCATTGCTGGAAAAAGGAAGGCCACGGCGCGCTCGGCCTGCACGAGGCGATGACGCAGAGCTGCGACGTGTTCTTCTACGAAATGTCGCGGCGCGTCGGCATCGACCGCATCGCCGCCATGGCGCGGGCGCTGGGCATGGGCGAGCGCACCGGGCTCGACCTGCCGAGCGAGCGCGGCGGGTTGATACCGACGCGCGAATGGAAACTGAAGACGACCGGCGTGCCGTGGCAGCAGGGCGAGACGCTAGTCAGCGGCATCGGCCAGGGCAACGTGCTGACGACGCCGCTGCAGCTCGCCGTGATGACCGCGCGCATCGTCAATGGCGGCATCGCCGTCAAGCCGCGCTTGACGCGTGAATTGACGGGCCGCGAAGGCGGCTTCGTGCCGCGCCAGGGCGAGTTCGAGCAGATCGGCCTGCCCGCCCAGCATCTCGAGCGCGTGATGCGCGCGATGGACGCGGTCAGCAACAGTCCGCGCGGCACCGCGTTCAAGACGCGCATCGAGCAGCCGGGCATGGCGATGGGCGGCAAGACCGGCACCGCCCAGGTGCGCCGCATCACCTTGAGCGAACGCGAAGCGGGGCAGATCAAGCCCGAGGACCGGCCGTGGAAGGAGCGCGACCACGCGCTGTTCATCGGCTTCGCGCCGGTTGCAGCGCCGCGCTATGCGGTGGCCGTGGTCGTGGAGCACGGCATCAGCGGCGCGCGCACCGCGGCGCCGATCGCGCGCGACATCCTGCTGGAAACCCAGCGGCGCGATCCGTCGCGCCCGCGCACCACGCCCGAGCGCGTGGCCGAGACCCCGCGGAGCTGACGCATGGCGCGGCGCGCGCGGGGCTTGAACGTGGTGGAGCTGTCGCTGGCCGACAAGGCCTGGCGCATCAACTGGATTCTGGTGCTGCTGCTCGCCAGCATCGCCGCCATCGGCGTGCTGATGCTGTATTCCGCCGGCGGCGGCAGCCTGCAGCCCTGGTCGCAGCGGCACCTTGTCCGGTTCCTGGCCGCCTTGTTCGTGATGCTGGCGGTTTCGCTGGTCGATATCCGCCTGTGGCTGCGCCTTGCCTATCCGGCCTATGCGCTGGCGCTGGTGCTGCTGGTGGCGGTCGAGACCGCGGGCATGGTGGGCATGGGCGCGCAGCGCTGGCTCGACCTCGGCCTGATCCAGTTGCAACCCTCCGAGCTCATGAAAATCGCGCTGGTGCTGGCGTTGGCGCGGTATTTCCACGGCCTGACCAGCGAGGAGACCGGGCGGATCGTCTATGTGATCCCGCCCACGCTGATGGTGCTGGTGCCCACGGCGCTGGTCATGCGCCAGCCCGACCTGGGCACGGCCGCGCTGATGGTCCTGGGCGGCGGGGCGATGTTCTTCGTCGCCGGCGTGCGGATGTGGAAATTCGCCACGGTGATCGCGGCGGGATTGGCGGCGATGCCGGTGCTGTGGAGCACGCTGCGCGACTACCAGCGCAATCGCGTGCTGACGTTCCTGGACCCCGAGCGCGACCCGCTGGGCGCGGGCTATCACATCCTGCAATCCAAGATCGCGCTGGGCTCGGGCGGCTTGTTCGGCAAGGGATTGCTGGAAGGCACGCAAAGCCACCTGAACTTCCTGCCCGAAAAACAGACCGATTTCATCTTCACCATGCTGGCCGAGGAATTCGGCATGGTCGGGTGCCTGATCCTGCTGGGCCTCTATGCGCTGACGCTGATGATCGCCTTCGCCATCGCGCTGCGCAGCCAAAGCCTGTTCGGGCGCATGTTGGGAATGGGTGTCACGATCATTTTCTTCCTGTACGTGTTCATCAACGTGGCGATGGTCACCGGGTTGATCCCCGTGGTCGGCGTGCCGCTGCCCTTGGTATCCTATGGCGGCACCGCTATGCTGACGGTGATGATCGGCATGGGATTGCTGATGGGCGTCGATATCCATCGCGACATGCGGCTCGGCCGCCACGGCGAGTCGGTCACGAGCTGAGTTTCCGTTTCACCCCTGGGAAAGCACGAAAATATGTTCACCACCCGCCCCGAAATCGCCGGTACGTTCGGCGTCGTCGCTTCGACGCACTGGATCGCCTCGGGCGTGGGGATGGGCATCCTCGAGCGCGGCGGCAACGCCTTCGACGCGGCGGTCGGCATGGCGTTCACGCTCCAGGTGGTCGAGCCGCATCTGAACGGTCCGGGCGGCGAAGCCCCGATCCTGATCTATCCCGAGCGCGAGAAGCGCGTGCGCGTGCTGTGCGGCCGGGGCGTGATGCCGCAAGCGGCCACGATCGAGCGCGTGCGCGGCCTGGGCCTCGACCTGATCCCCGGCAGCGGGTTTTTGCCGGCTTGCGTGCCCGGATCATTCGACGCCTGGATGACGCTGCTGCGCGACCACGGCACCATGTCGGTGTCGGAAGTGCTGACGCCGGCGATTCTCTACGCGCGCGACGGCTACCCGCTGGTGCAGCGCATATCAGACACCATCGCGTCGCTGGCGGAGATGTTCGCCAAGGAATGGCCGACTTCCGCGGCGGTGTATCTGCCCGGCGGCAAGGCGCCGGAAGGCGGCAAGCTGTTCCGCAACCCGGGCCTGGCGGAAACCTATGCGCGCATCGCGCGCGAGGCGGAGATCGGCGGACGCACGCGCGAGCAACGCATCGACCATGCGCGGCACGTCTGGTCGCAAGGCTTCGTGGCCGAGGCGGTCGGCAAGTTCGCGGCCGCGAACGAGGTGATGGACGCGTCGGGCCGCCGGCATCGCGGCCTGATCACCGCCGACGACATGGCGCGTTGGCAGGCCACGTACGACGAGCCGGCGAAGCTCGACTATCACCGCTACACGATGTGCAAATGCGGGCCGTGGAGCCAGGGCCCGACGATGCTGCAGACCCTCGCCCTGCTCGCGGGCTACGACGTCGCGGCGATGGATCCGCTGGGCACGGAATTCGTGCACGCCGTCGTGGAGTGCTTCAAGCTGGCGTTCGCGGATCGCGAGGCGTTCTACGCCGATCCGAATTTCGTCAAGGTGCCGATGGAGCGCCTGCTGTCCAAGGACTACGCCGACCAGCGCCGCAAGCTGATCAGCCGCGAAGCGTCGCGCGAGATCAGGCCCGGCAGCATTCCGGGTTTCGGCGGCCCGATCCTGATCGGCAGCGCGGTGCTGGAAGGAATTCCGGGCCTGGCCTCGCAGGCCGTGGGCGAGCCCACGATCGCGCGGCTCAACACCGGCCATGGCGCGGGCGAGCCCGCGCTCAGCCGCAACGGAGTGATGGCCGGCGACACCGTGCATCTCGACGTGATCGACCGGCACGGCAACATGGTCTCGGCCACGCCCAGCGGCGGCTGGCTGCAAAGCTCGCCGGTCATTCCCGAGCTCGGCTTCTGCCTGGGCACGCGCGGCCAGATGTTCTGGCTGGACCCCGCCGTGCCGGGAGCGCTCAAGCCCGGCAAGCGGCCGCGCACCACGCTGACGCCCTCGATGGCGCTGCGCGACGGCAAGCCCTGGCTCGCCTTCGGCACGCCGGGCGGCGACCAGCAGGAGCAATGGTCGCTGGTCACCTTCTTGCGCCACGTGCATCACGGCATGAATCTGCAGGAGGCGATCGACGCACCCAATTTCCACACCGAACATCTCGTGAGCTCCTTCTGGCCGCGCGCCGCCAAGACCGGAGTATTGGCGATCGAGGATCGGCTGCCGGCCGGAACGCAAACCGAGCTTGCCAAGCGCGGGCATAGCGTCGAGAAGCGCGGCGACTGGGCGCTGGGCCGCGTCTCGGCCGCCAAGCGCGAGGACGGCATGCTGAAAGCCGCCGCCAATCCGCGCGGCATGCAGGGCTACGCG
>JAHFPH010000001.1:0-44775 GCA_023266845.1 Rhodospirillaceae bacterium | reverse complement strand
GCCGGAGAATTCGATCAGGTCGAAACCGTTGCCGAACGGATCGGCCATGTTCGCGATGCGGCCGTATTCGCGTGCCTTGATGTCCCGGTCGAGCGATCCGCCCAGGGCCGCCAGCCGCGACACGGCCGCATCCAGATCGCCGACGACGAAATCCAAGTGAACCGGTGTCCAGTGCCGCTCATAGCTGCGCCGCACTTTTTTGGTGCCCAAATCGGCGATCTCGGGCCGGTTCGCCAGAAGGAAGATGGGCAGGTTGGCGCCATCGAGCTCAAACCATCTGGGGCTGAGCCTACGCTTAAGCCTGAGGCCGAGTCCTTGGCAATAAAACTCGATCCCGCGCGCCGCATCCGTTACTTCGATATAGGCATGAACGGCGAGCATCGGGCGGACCGCTATTCCGCCTTCAGCAGCGCGGAGAGCGCCGAGCCTTCCTTCTTTTCCAGCTCGGCGAAGGCGCCTTCTTCCGCCACGCGGCCGTCGGCCATCACGACGACGCGGTCGAAGCGCCTGGCGGTCGACGCTTTCTGCACCGCCCACAGCACGCCCCTGTCCTTGAATTCCTTCAACACCGCGTCCACCACCCGCGCGTCCGACGCGGAATCGAGCGCCGTGGTGGCCTCGGCCAGCACCAGCAAATCGGGGCGCTTGAGGGTCGCGCGCGCCACCGCCAGCTTCTGGCGCTGCGCCGCCGATAGGCGCGAGCCGCGCGTGCCGACCTGGAAGCCGAAACCCGCCTCGATGATCGCGTCGTGCAATTCCAACTCGGCGATCACGTCGGCCATCATGGCGTTGGCGTGCTGCGCCGCCTGGGCCTGATTGAGCGCGACCTTGCCGAACAGAATATTGTCGCGCAGCGTCAACTGCGTGTTGAACTTTTCCGGGTCGAAGAACTCGACGCTGCCCTTGAGCTTTTCCGGCAGACCGTCGGCGAACGCCTTGCGCGCTTCCAGCATCCTGGCCTTGAAGGCGTCCGAGATTTCGACATGGCGCTCGCGCGTCGGCACCAGCTTGAACGGCACCGACAGGATCATCGCGCGCTCTTCGCCGTCCAGCGCCTTGGCGCCGTCGCGCTTGGCCTTGTCGACCAGGGGCTTGTAGTCCGGCAGCTCGTCCAGCTTCACGACGCTGACATCGGCGAGCAGCGCGCCGCCCGCGCCGCCGTCGCCCGCCAATTCCAGCAGGTTGCCGAGCACGCCGAGCCCGATCTGCATGAACTCGTCTTCCAACCCGGTCTTCTGCAGCACCGCCAGCACATAGGCGTTCTCGCCCAGCTTGTCGGGATCGAACGCGGCGGCGGCGGCCGTGGCGAAGAACATGTTTTCGGCCAGCGAGGCGTTCATGATGAACGCCGCGGGGTCGAACGGCTCGACCAGCGCCGCGTTGGCCGCGTCGGCCAGGCGTGCGCGCATCGCGGCGCGCGCCTTCATCAGCCGCGCCACCAGCTCGGGCTGGCGCTTGACGTCGATGGTGACGCGCAGGCCGAGCTGGTACACGTCGTCAAGCGTGTCGGCCATGCGCAGCGCCGTCAGCGTCGCCTGTTTCAGCCCGGCTTCGTCCTTCACGCCCAACACGTCGTAATCGATCCAGCCCGCGCGGATATCGTCGGTCGCGTTGCCGGCGATCGCCGCCTCGGCCAGCGCGCTGCGGCGCAACGCCGCCTCGCCGGGGTCGTAGTCGGCGGGCTTTACCGGCCGGTGCTTCAGCACGTAGTGCAGATTGTCGCCGACCGTTCCGGTCATCAGCCCGCTATCCGCGGCGACATAGGCGATGCGCCGCCCCAGCACCGCCGAGGGCAGCTCGTTGATATCGCGCCCGCCGATGCGCAACGAGCCGCTCGACGGCCGCACCAGCCCCGCCACCATCTGCGCCAGCACATCCTTGCCGCTGGACCCCGCGCCGACCACGGCCACCCGCTCGGTCAGCTGCATGCCGAAGCTGACGCGCTCCAGCAGCGTCACGCCCTCGTCGGTGACGGTGGCGTCGCGCGCGGCGATCTCGCCCTTCAACGGCTCGACGCGGTCGATCGGCTTTTCCATCGGCAGCGTGCCGTCGATGTTGAAGGCGGTGACGACCTGCTCGTATTTCTGCTGCGAGTCCTGCTGGATCTGGTAGTTGTTCAGCAATTCGTTCCACGGCGAAAGCAGGTCCTTTTGCGCCGCCAGCGCCGCGACCAGGGCGCCCAGGCTCAACTGCCCCTGGATCACCAGATAGCCGCCGAACGCGAAGAACATCAGCGGCGTCATCTGGGTCAGGAAGTTGTTGAGGAACTTCACGAAGAATTTCAGGTTGTAGATCTTGAAGCGTATGTCGAACACGCGGCCCATGCGGTCGGCGTAATCCGCGCGTTCGTAGTCGCCGGTCTGGTGGGCGCGGATTTCGCGCGCCAGATTGACCGTGTCGCCGATGCGCTCGCTCACTTTCCGCATCTCGCGCACGCGGTCGCGGCCCAAGGCGCGCACCTTGCGCTGCAGTTTCGGGATCAGGTAGCCCTGGATCGGGTACAGCGCGACCGAGGCCAGGCCCATGCTCCAGTCCTGCATGAAGATGAAGAAGATCGCGGTCAGGAGCAGCCCGCCCTGGTACAGCGGCGTGACGAAGGCGTCGCCGATGAAGCCGCCGACCGGCTCGACCTCGGCGGTGATCATGTTGATCAGCTCGCCCTCGGACGTCTTGCGGAAATGCGGCAGCGGGAAGCGCAGGATAGTGTCGTAGAGCTGGTAGCGCAGGCGGCGCAGCATGCGCTCGCCCAGTTTGCCCTTCAGCACGTTGATATAGAGCTTGAAACCGCCGTTGATCAGCACGAAGCAAAAGAAGATGAAGCAGAAAAACACCAGCAGCCAGATCTTGTCGCCCTGGAACAGGTCCAGCCCGACGCCGAAGAACTTGGGCGACTGCAGGTAGTCGCGGTGCTTGGTGTCCAGCACCTTGTTGATGATCTGCTTGGGAACGTCGAGCGAGGCGTAGTAAAACGGCAGCGAGACCAGCGTCACGATGACGATGAAGATCTGCGCCTTCCAGCTATAGCGCAGGATGTACTTGAAAAGACTGGTGTCGAAGTTCTGCTGCGCCGCCATTCCGCGCCCCCCGGGCCGCACGTTACACGGTGGTTTCGCCCCGGTTCAAGCACAGGGTTCGGGGATCGCGCAGGTCCGTGGCGGCCTCATCCTTCGACAGGCTCAGGATAAGGCGGAAATAATTGTCCTCATGCTGAGCCTCCTGAGCTTGTCGAAGGGCGAAGCATGAGGATAACTCGGCCCACCCTATTCCCCGGCGGCGCGCTGCGCCCGCTTGCGGTCGTGCGGGTTGAGGATCGCCTTGCGCAGCCTGATCGACTTGGGCGTGATTTCGACCATCTCGTCGTCGGCGATATAGGCGATCGCCTGCTCCAGCGACATGCGGCGCGGGGGCGTAAGCCGGATCGCCTCGTCCGCCGCCTTGGTGCGCACGTTGCTGAGGTGTTTTTCGCGCAGCGGGTTCACTTCCAGGTCGTTGTCGCGGCTATGCTCGCCGATGATCATGCCCTGGTACACCTTGATGCCGGGGTCGATGAACATCGGCCCGCGTTCTTCCAAATACCAAAGCGCATAAGTCACGGAGTTGCCGTCGGCGGTCGAGATCAGCACGCCCTTGCCGCGCCCGGCGATGGTGCCGCGCCACGGCCCGTAGCCCGCGAAGCTGCGATTCATCACGCCGGTGCCGCGCGTGTCGGTCAGGAACTCGCCGTGATAGCCGATCAGCCCGCGCGACGGCACGCTGAACAGAAGCCGCGTCTTGCCGCCGCCCGACGGGCGCATGTCCTTCATTTCGCCGCGGCGCTGCGCCAGCTTTTCCACCACGATGCCGGTATAGGCCTCGTCGACGTCGACCAGCACGTCCTCCAGCGGCTCCAGCCGCTGGCCGGTCTGCGGATCGGTCTTCATCAGCACGCGCGGCCGGCCAACCGACAGCTCGAACCCCTCGCGCCGCATGGTTTCGATCACCACGCCCAATTGCAACTCGCCGCGCCCCGCGACCTCGAAACTGTCCTTGTCGGCGGTTTCGCTGACGCGGATCGCCACGTTCCCCTCGGCCTCGCGGAACAGGCGCGCACGGATCACGCGGCTGGTCACCTTGTCGCCCTCGGTGCCGGCGAGCGGCGAGTTATTGATCGAGAAGGTCATGGCGAGCGTGGGCGGATCGACCGGAATCGCCGCGATCGGCTGCTCGACCGAAAGGTCGCACAGCGTGTCGGCGACGGTCGCGGTCTGGAACCCGGCGATGGCGACGATGTCGCCGGCCTGGGCCTCGTCGACCGCCACGCGCTCCAGGCCGCGGAACGCCAGCAGCTTGGTGATGCGCGTCTCTTCGACCTTTTCGCCCGAGCGATGCAGCGCCTTGATCGTGGTGTTGGCGCGCACGACGCCCGAATGGATGCGTCCGGTCAGCACGCGGCCCAGGAACTGGTCGCCTTCCAGCAGCGACACGAGCATCGCGAACGGCGCGTCGGGATCGACCTTGGGCGGCGGCACGTGCTTCAGCACCAGGTCGAACAGCGGCGCCATCGATTCGCGCGGGCCCTCGGGCTTGTCCGACGCCCAGCCCTGGCGCGAGGAGGCGAACAGCGTGGGGAAGTCGAGCTGCGCGTCGGTCGCGTCCAGCGCCGCGAACAGGTCGAACACCTCGTCGTGCACCTGATGCGCGCGCGCGTCGGGCCGGTCCACCTTGTTGACGATGACGATCGGCTTGAGCCCCACCTTCAGCGCCTTGCCGACCACGAACTTGGTCTGCGGCATCGGCCCTTCGGCCGCGTCCACCAGCACCACCACGCCATCCACCATGTCCATGATGCGCTCGACCTCGCCGCCGAAATCGGCGTGGCCGGGCGTGTCGACGATGTTGATGCGCGTGTCCTTCCAAACGACCGAGGTGCATTTGGAAAGGATGGTGATGCCGCGCTCGCGCTCCAGATCGTTGGAATCCATCGCGCGCTCCGCCACCTGCTGGTTGTCGCGGAACGTGCCGGACTGGCGCAGCAGCGCGTCGACCAGCGTGGTCTTGCCGTGGTCGACATGGGCGATGATCGCGACGTTGCGTAGATTCATGACCGTTTCTTGTTCAAGGCTCCGGGCCCCATCCTAGAGGGCCGGTCCAAGCGCGATGTCGGGAGCCGCCCCGGGCTTTCCAAGGGACGGCGGGAGGCGGGTTTATATAGGTCCGGGCGTAAAGGCTCAAGCGGCCGATTTGGCTGCGGCGAGGGTAGCGAATTCAAGGCGTTGCAAAACAGTATTGCACGGACGCTGATGCGGCGTGTATCCTTATGTGTATCGTCGATACATTGTAACTGGTTTACGGGAGTTGGCTTTGGGCTATTTAGAGACCATGGATTTGTATTCACCCGGCGGCGAAACGGCCGAGCCGCGCAACGACTGGGAACGGATCGACTGGATTTTGCGCAGGCTCGGACCCCCAACCGAAGGGTCGCCCGCGGCTGACGCCGCCGAGTATGGAAGTCGATCCATGTATGAGCCGCCCGCGAGCGAGAGCCAACGCGGCGCGGGCGTGTACCGAAGAGAATACTTTGAGCCCCAGTCGGGCCTCGACGCTCCTGGGCCACCCCGCGACGCGATCAACAGCCTGGGCGACGAGATGGTGCTGCTCGCGGCGGGCGGTGGGGTGGGACGCCTGCTGCCCTTTGCTGTGCGAATGGGACGGCAGGGAATATCCTCTCTTAGCGCGCTTAGCACCGAAGCGGAACAGGCGGCGGCGGCGATTTCGCGCTCGTTCATGAACCGGCTCGGGCGGCTACCGACGACAAAAGAGCTATTCGAAGCCCTAAAACCGCACAAATTCCTGCCTCCCTCACAAGATCAAACCGATTCAGCCGGCGCTCCGGCGCCGAATACGTCTTTGTCATCGCCTTATGGACCAGAGCAAATTGGCAACCCAGACCAAATCCCTGCAAGATGGCCCGTCACCGAAGCTCAACAAACTTTGGGAGAAATGAATGACGCCCTAAGAGGTTTAGGCGGTAGAAGTTTTCAAAGCTATACCAAAAAGAAACTCGCCCTGGATCGATATTATTCTGGCATGACCAGTGGTTTCGACTTGCCGGTCGACAACGTTGCTAAGCGAGATGCAGCAAAGTACCCTTCAGCGGATTTCGAACCCGCAAGCCTCGATCGTTCATCGAACCAATACTCTGCGATCCGGGGTCGAGAACAACAGGTGATAGAGTTTTTGCGTCGCCTTGGGATTTTGGAAAATCGAATCAACAGCATTTGGGTTAAGAACCCACTCCGAAATTACTATATGCGGAATGCTGAAGCTGAATTCGGAGCTTTGCAAAAGTTGAAGGAAAACGAGAAATGATCTTTTCCGGAAAACCGAGCCGAATGAGTCACAGGAGATTTCAGAGGTTTCTCGAAGGAAGAATCGGCGACTTCCTGGCGATTCCGCTCGACGACAAATATGTCTACGCACGCATCGTCAGAAACGGCTTTTTGGCCTGCTATGACGCCAAGTCGCCCGACATTCTTCCGTTGGAGAAGATAGTGGCTTTATCGGTGCTGTTTATCGTCCCGGTAAACTACGACGAATACGTGACGGACCGATGGAAGGTCATCGGACACAGGCCGCTCGAAGAGCATCTTAGTCAGCCGCAGAAGTTTTACAGAAAGGACATAATCACCGGCCATATCGACATTTACTTTGAAGGCAAATTTTTTCCAGTGACTGATGAAGACGTATCGAAACTCGAGTGCGCCGCCGCCTGGAGCGCCGATAACGTAGAGGCGCGATTGCGCAAGCATTTCGCAGGGCGATGAAGGCGGCCTAGTTGGACCGGACTACTCCCGCGTCCTGCGCGCCTCGAAATCGCCGACCGCGAGCGTGTGGGTGACCAAGCCAACGCCGGGCCGCCAGTCGTGCAGCGCGAAGCTAGGCGGCTCGAAGGTGAAGATCGCCGGGCTTTTGGGGCGGAAATCGAGCGCGAATTGGTGCGCGGTCGAGGGGCAGACCGTGACGGTGGTGCCGCGCCAGCGCAACGCCATGGCGCGGTGCGAGTGGCCGCAGATCACGCGTTCGACCTGGGGGTGGCGCTGGAGCACTTGGCCGAACGCCTCGGCGTTCTCCAGCCCCACTTCGTCCATATGGTCGACGCCGAAGATGAAGGGCGGGTGATGCATCGCCACCAGCGTCGGGCGATCCGGCGCCTGTTGCAGCCGCGCGTCGAGCCAGGCGCAGCGCGCCTCGTCCATGCGCCCGCCGGCGCTGCCCGGCAGCAGCGTGTCGAGCATGACCAGGCGCACCGGCCAATCCTCGACCGTGTAGTGCAGATACTCGCCCGTCCTGGGCAGATAGGCGTGGTCCGAAAACGCGGCGCGGAACGCCCCACGTTCGTCATGATTGCCGGGAATCGCATAGATCGCCTGCGTCAGCGGCGCCAACGCCCGGCGCAGCCGCGCGTATTCCCCGGGATGGCCCGAATCGACCAGATCGCCGGTCAACAGCACGATATCGGGTGCCGGATCGAGGCGAAGCAAATGCGCCACGGCGCGTTCCAGCATCGGCAGCGTGTCGACGCAGCCGTAGATCAGCTCGCCTTCGCGCCTGACATGCAGGTCGGTGATCTGCGCGATCAGCACGGGATCAGTAAGCCCCGATGAACAGGGCGACACCCAGCAGCACGATCAGGACCGGCGCGCCCAGGTCCAGCACGCGGCGCCAGCGCGCCGGGCGTTCTTGCTTTTCGCCTCGCTTCGCATAGTCCAGCGCGCGGCGGCGCGCGAACATGCCGACAAGCCCGAAACCGGCCAAGGTCGCCGCCATGCCCAACCCGATCATCAGCACCAGCACCAGTCCCAGGACCGGAATGTTGTTGGCGATGGCGTAGAGCAGCACTAGCACCGCCCCGGTGCAGGGCACCGCGCCCGCGACCAGCGACAGCGCGATGCCGCCCCGCCGGTTGTCCTGCCCATGGTCGTGCGCATGATCGCGGCCGTGATCGTGCGCGTGGCCGTGGTCGTGGTGATGCGCATGGCCCTGGCCGCTGAGCTCGGCGATCAGCAGCCACGCGCCGATCGCCGCCACTGCCGCGTAAGAGGCGAGCTTGACCTCGCGCATGTCCTCGACCGAGGGCGGTCCCGCGCCGGTCAGGATCAGCGTCGCCAGCACGGCGATGACGATGGCGCCGCCGACATGCACCAGCGCGATCTGCCCGCCCATCAGCACGCCGCGCCAGGGATGCGCGTCGCGGCCCAGAAAATACGACATCACCACGACCTTGCCGTGGCCGGGCCCGGCGGCATGGAACACGCCATAGAGGAACGCCAGCACCACGCCGATCAGCACGGCCGAGGGCGAGCCGCGATTGATCTCGGACAGGCGCTGGTTCAGCTGCTTGCTCACCTGGCGCTGCAGATCGGCGAAATACCCGCCGCCGGTGAGGGATGCGGCGGACGGCGCCGCCTGAGCCGGGGCGGCGGTTTCGGCGGGCTTGGCCCCGGGCGAGAACGGATTGCCCTGCGCCGCGGCCTTTTCGCCGGCGAAGCACATCGCCGCCAGCATCGCCGCCAGAACGATCGCGCGCAAGCTCACGGCGCGCCCTTGCAGGTCAGGTGCAGCTCGACCGGAAACACCATGCCGCCATAGATCGGCTTGCGCGGATTTTCCAGCACCGGCGCGGTGCAGGATATTCCCGCATTGCCCTCGAAGCGCACCGCATCCTTGCCGGCGACGTCGATGTCGACGAAATATTCCGGGTCGTAGATGCCGACCACCAGGTGCTGGCGGCGCGGATCGACGGCGGCGTCCAGCGGCACGGTGAATTCGTACACCAGCTGGTCCTTCACGATTTCCGCCTTGAATCCGGTCACGCGCTTCGTGGGCACGGGCTTGTCGTCGACGTCGATATGGCTGAAATAGCCGAAATTCTGCAAATTGTCGAAAGCGCCGGCCTTGAGCGCCTTCAGCTCCTCGGCGTCGAAGCTTTTGTCCTTGTTCCGGTCGAACTGCGAAATGATGCTGGCGCTGAAGATCTCGTCGAAGGTCCAGCGCAGGCGTATGGCCGCCACGCCGCGCTGGTCGAACACGAAAGTGGCGACGTTGTCGATGAACACATGCGGATGCGCTTGGGCGGCATCGGGCGCGCCCAACAGCCCGAGGCAAACCGCGAGCGCCGGCAGGCGGCTAAACCGCATCGTTCCAGGCCTCCAGCAGCGCCGCGAGCAGCCGCGCAAGGTCCGCGCTCATGGCCCCGCCCTGTTTCAGCGTCTCGGCGTGGCTCGGCACCGCGCCGCCGATCCCCGCCGCCATGTTGGTGACCGCGCCGATGCCCAGCACCCTTAGGCCGCAATGGCGCGCCACCACCGTCTCGGGCGGCATCGACATGCCCACCATATCGCCGCCCAACCTCCGGTAGATGCGGACCTCAGCCGGGGTTTCGAAGCCGGGGCCGGCGTGGAACACCGTCACGCCTTCCGCCAGCTTCAGCTTGATGTTCTTCGCCGCCCCTCGCGCCAGCTTGCGCAAGGCCGGATCGTAGGCCGCGTTCATCGCCGGAAAGCGCGGGCCGATCGAATCGTCGTTCGGCCCGGTCAGCGGATCGTACCCCGTCATGTTGACATGGTCGCTGACCAGCGCAAGGCGTCCCGGCGGGATTTTGCGGTTCAGCGAGCCCACGGCGGAGATCAGAATCACCGCGCGGCAGCCCAGCGCCTTCAACGCGCGCAGGGGAAGACGCATCGCCTCCGGCCCGTGGCCTTCATAGGCATGGGCGCGGCCACTCAGGACCGCGACCTGCTTGCCGCCGAGCTTGCCCAGCAGCAGCGCGCCTTCATGCCCCGGAACGCTGGAGACGGGAAATCCGGGAATCTCGCCGAAGGGGATCCGCGTGACGTCGGCTATGCGCCCGGTCGCGGCACCCAGGCCCGAGCCGATCACGATGCCGAGCTTGGGCGACCGTCCGCCCGACCGCGAACGCACCGCCGCGACCGCCGCGTCGAGCGCTGCGCGGCTCATCGCTCTTTCACATACGGGATGCCGATCGCCCTGGGCGCCATGGCGCGGCCCACGAACCCGGCCAGCAGCAGCACGGTCAAGAGATACGGCAAAGCCTGGATCGCCTGCACCGGCACCTGGCCCAACACCGGCAGCGACACGCCCTGCAAGCGCGCCTGCAGCGCATCCGTGAAAGCGAACAACAGGCAGGCGAGCAGCGTGGGCAAGGGCTTCCATTTGCCGAAGATCAGCGCGGCCAGCGCCAGATATCCCTTGCCCGCGGTCATGTCGCGCACGAAGCCCGCGCCGTGGGCGGTGGACAGATACGCGCCCGCCAGTCCGCATAGCAATCCGTTACACAACAGCGCGCGATAGCGCAGCGCGCCGACGAAGATGCCGGCCGTGTCCACCGCCGAGGGATTCTCGCCGACCGCGCGCAGGCGCAGCCCGAAGCGCGTGCGATAGATCACCCAGGCGACCAGCGGCACCGAAACGGCGGCGGCGTAGACCAGGATGTTGTGGCCGGTGATGCGCCCGTAAATCTCACCCAGCACCGGAATCTGCGCGAAGGCGTCGGCGAAGGGCAACGCGATCGGCTCGAACCGCCGGCCGGGGCCGAGCAGCGGCGTCTGCCCGCCCTGGCTGAACCAGGCGAAGGCGAGCGTCGGCGCAAGCCCGGCCATCAATATGTTCAGCGCCATGCCCGAAACGACTTGGTTGCCGTTGAAGGTGATGCAGGCAAGCCCGTGCACCATCGCCAGCGCCGTGGCCGCGGCGATGGCCGCCACGAGGCCCAGCCACGGCGAGCCGGTGACATAGGCCACGGCGGCGGCGGCGAACGCCGCGCCCAGCATCTTGCCCTCCAGGCCGACATCGACGATGCCCGAGCGTTCCGAGAACAATCCCGCCAGAGCCGCCAATACAAGAGGTGTGGCCACGCGCACCGTGGCGTCGATCATGGTCAGAATCAGAAGCAGCCAGTCCGACATGGCGCTCACGCCCCCGCGGCCGCGGCCGCCTGCAGGCGCCGGCGGCGCAGCATGGCCAGGATTTGCGGGCGGAACATGCCCTCGAACGCGCCGCAGAACAGGATCACCAGGCCCTGGATCACGACGACCACTTCCTTGGTCAGCTTCGGCATGTCGAAACTGAGCTCGGTCCCGCCCTGGTAAAGCGCGCCGAACAGCAGCGCCGCCAACGCGATGCCGATCGGATGGTTGCGGCCCATCAGCGCCACCGCGATGCCCACATAGCCCACGCCGCCGGTGAAATTCAGGATCAGCCGGTGCTGCACGCCCATGATCTCGTTGACGCCCACCAGCCCCGCCAGCGCCCCGGACAGCGCCATCGCGCCGATGATCACCTTGGCCGGCGCGATGCCGCCATAGACCGCCGCCGTCTCGTTGTGGCCCACGACGCGCAGCGCATAGCCCCAGCGCGTGCGCCACAGGAACAGCCACACGAAAATCGACACCGCGATTGCCAACACGATCGATAGATTCAGCGGCGACTTGGCGACGGCGATGGCGAACTTGGCGGCGAGCTCGTGGACAAAAGGCATCCAGGTGCCGGGGTCGAACTCGCGGCTTTCGGGCGATTGCTGGCCAGGCTTGATCAGCACGTTGACCATCAGATGGGTCATCAGCGCGGCGGCGATGAAATTGAACATGATCGTGGTGATGACGATATGGCTGCCGCGCCGGGCCTGCAGATAGCCGGGGATATAGGCCCAGGCCGCGCCGAACAGCGCCGAGGCGACCATCGCCAGCGGCACCACCAGGATCGGCGGCAAGCCGCCGAGGAACAGGCACACCAGCCCCGCGCCCAGCCCGCCGAGATAGGCCTGGCCCTCGCCGCCGATATTGAACAACCCGGCATGGAACGCGACCGCCACGGCCAGACCCGCGAACACGAAGCTGGTGGCGTAATAAAGGGTGAAGCCGACCGCCTCGCCGTAGCCGAAGGCGCCGTAGAACAGAATTCCCATCGCCTTCACTGGGTTCTCGCCCAGGACCAGGATCACCAGCCCCGCCACCACGAAGGCGGCCGCCAGGTTGAGCGCCGGCAACAACACCAGATCGACCCAGGCGGGCGTGTCGCGCGACGCGGCCATGCGCGCCTCAGGCTGCCTTGCTGGAAATGCCGGCCATCAGCAGGCCCAGCTTGTTCTCGTCGGCGTCTTCGGACTTGAGCTCGCCGACCACGCGGCCCTCGTTCATCACCAAAATGCGGTCGGCCAGGCCCATGATCTCGTCAAGCTCGACCGAGACCAAGAGGATCGCCTTGCCGGCGTCGCGCAATTCCAGCACGCGGCGATGGATGAACTCGATCGCGCCGATATCGACGCCGCGCGTCGGCTGGCCGACCAGCAGCATTTCGGGATCGACCTCGATTTCGCGCGCCAGCACGATTTTCTGCTGGTTGCCGCCGGAAAAATTGATGCTGGCGAGCTTGGGGTCGCTGGGGCGCACGTCGTAGCGCTGCATGTTGTCGGCGCAGGACGTGACGATCGCGCCTTGATTCAGCATCAGGTTCCGATTGTACACGTCGCGCCCCTGCTGGCCCAGGATCGCGCTGTCATGCGCGGCGAAGGGCGCGATCAGCCCCATGCGCAGGCGGTCCTCGGGAATATGCGCCAGCCTCAGGCCGCGCAAGTCGCGCGGGCTGAGGTGCGATTTCGGCGACGAGATTTCCCTGTCGTTCAAAAGAATGCGCCCGCCGCTCGGCGCGCGCATGCCGGCGATGGTCTCGATCAGCTCGCTCTGCCCGTTGCCGGCGACGCCGGCGATACCCACCACTTCGCCCGCGCGGACCTGGAACGACACGCCCTTCACGCGTTCGACGCCGTGGCCGTCGATGACCGCCAGGCCGTCGACCTCGAGCACCGTGCGGCCGGGCTTGGCCGGTCTGCGTTCGACTCGCAGCAGCACCTTCCTGCCCACCATCATCTCGGCCAGTTGCGGCGGGCTGGTGTCGGCGGTCCTGACCGAGCCCACGATTTCGCCCCGGCGCATCACCGACACGTTGTCGGTCGCCGCCATCACCTCGCGCAGCTTGTGGGTGATGAGGATCGCGGTTTTGCCTTCCTGCTTCAGCACGCGCAGGATGCGGAACAGATGGTCGGCTTCGGCCGGCGTCAGCACGCCGGTCGGCTCGTCCAGGATCAGTACATTGGCGCCGCGAAACAGCGCCTTCAGGATCTCGATGCGCTGGCGCAGGCCGACCGACAGGTCGCCGACCACCGCGTCGATATCGACTTCGAGCTTGTATTCCCGTTCCAGGCGCTTCAGTTCCTTGCGCGCCTTGTCCATGCCCGCGCGCAGCAGCAACCCGCCCTCCACGCCCAGCACCACGTTCTCCAGCACCGTGAACGTGTCCACCAGCATGAAATGCTGGTGCACCATGCCGATGCCGGCCGCGATCGCGTCGCCCGGATCGTCGATTTTGGTGAGCTTGCCGTCCACCCAGATTTCTCCCGAATCGGCCTGGTAATAGCCGTACAGGATGCTCATCAGGGTGGATTTGCCGGCGCCGTTCTCGCCGACGATGCCGTGGATCGTGCCGGCGGGAACCGATAGCGAAATGGCCCGGTTCGCGTGAACCGGGCCAAACCGCTTGTCGATGTTCTTGAGCTCGATCGCCGGCGGTCTCACCGCCGGCGCCTGAGCCCCGTTGGCCGTCACCGGCCTGGCTCCGCCCTTAAGATCAGTTCGGGCAGGAATTGGCGGCGCGGTAGTCCACCACCTTGATCTTGCCCGCCTTGATGTCGGCTTCGGCGGCCTTGAGCTTCGCCTCGGCGTCGGCCGAGACCAGCTTGCGGTTGTTGTCGTCCAGCGCCCAGCCCACGCCCTGCTCGGCCAGACCCAGCACCTTCAAGCCCGGCTTCCACGAGCCGTCCTTGGCGGTCTTGAACGCGTCGTACACCGCCACGTCGACGCGCTTGGTCATCGAGGTCAGCACCGAGCCGGGATGCAGATGGTTTTGGTTGCTGTCGACGCCGATCGAAAGCTTGCCGAGGTCCTTGGCGGCCTGCAGCACGCCCAGGCCCGTGGCGCCCGCCGCCGCGTACACCACGTCGGCGCCGCGATCAAACTGGCTGCGCGCGAGCTCGCCGCCCTTGGTCGGGTCGTTCCACGCGGCCGGCGTGGTGCCGGTCATGTTCTGGAACACCTCGACCTTGGCGTTCACGGCCTTGGCGCCCTGGCCATAGCCGCAGGCGAAGGCACGGATCAGCGGAATGTCCATGCCGCCGACGAAGCCGACCTTGCCGGTTTTGGACGACAGCGCCGCCAGCATGCCGACGAGGTACGAGCCTTCCTCTTCCTTGAATTTCACCGATTGGACGTTCGGCAGGTCGACCTCGGCATCGATGATGGTGAACTTGATGGTCGGGAATTCCTTGGCGACGGTCAGCAGCGGCGTGGCCTGGGCGAAGCCCATGGCGATGATGATCGAGGCGCCGCGCCGCGCGGTGTTGCGCAAGGCCTGCTCGCGTTGCGCTTCGTTCGTCACCTCGAAATCGCGATACGCGATGCCGCTGTCCTTCTTGAATTTCTCCGCGCCGTTATACGCGGCCTCGTTGAAGGATTTGTCGAATTTGCCGCCCATGTCGAACACGACCGCGGGCACGAATTCCTGCGCCGCAGCCCATTGGCCCTGCGCCAATACGCCCGCCGCCAGCAGCGCGGTAACCGCGCAATGCCGCCTAGTGATCATCTGATTGGCTCCCTTATCGCCCCCGCCGGATAAGCGCCGCCGAAATGGCTGCGCGTCCGGTCCGCCGCAATCATGACAAAAACGCCGCCCCGCGTCGATTCCGCCGGATTCCCACGCTTTCGCGCGGGTCTTGGATGGTATGATCCAGGTCACTCCCTAAATCGGCCATATTCGGTTACAATATTAAGATCGGGGATTTTGCCTGGGGTGGAGGAGGTTACGATGACCAGCTTGTCCAGGATTTTCGCGGCTCTAGCGGTCGCCGCGTTCGTCGCGGCAGCCGGCCAGGCGCGCGCGCAGGACAGCACGCTTTTGGGCACCGGAGTCGGCGGCGCCGCCGGCGCCGGCATCGGCTATGGCCTGGGCGGCGCCAAGGGCGCAGCCGTGGGCGGCATTCTGGGCCTGGGCGTGGGCGCGCTGAGCGGCCATCTGATCGGCAGGCAGGACGATCCGCCGCCGCAGTCGAGCTACGCGCCGCCACCCCCGCCACCGCCGGGTTACGGCCAGCCGGCCTATGCGCCGCCGCCCCCGGGCTATCAGCCGACGCCTGGCTATGGACAGCCGGCCTATGCGCCGCCGCCCGATCCGTACCAGCAGCAGCCGCAGGCCTATCAGGCGCCGCCTCCGGGTTATCAACCCGCGCAACCGGCCTATCAGCCGGCTCAGCCGGCGCCGCAGGGCTACTACCAGCAGCCCGCGCCGCAGCAGGCCTACGACACCAGCTATTGCCGCCAGTTCACCAAGACGACGAATATCGGCGGCCAGAACTACACGTCCACCGGCACGGCCTGCCGCCAGCCGGACGGCACTTGGCGTGAAGTCAATTGACCCGCGCCTAACGTTTCGTTTTTTCCTGGAAGCGCCCGCGGTCGAAAGATCGCGGGCGTTTCGTTTTCAAACCGCGCGCAGCGCCAGCACCGCGTTGAGTCCGCCGAACGCGAAGGAATTGGACAGCGCCGCGCCGATCTTCGCTTGGCGCGCGGTGTTGGGCACGTAATCCAGGTCGCAAGCCGGGTCGGGCCGCTGGTAATTCGCCGTGGGCGGCGCCACGCCGTCCTTCAGCGCCATCGCCGCCGCCACCAGCTCCACCGCCCCGGCCGCGCCCAGCGTGTGGCCGTGCATCGACTTGGTGGACGACACCATCAGCTTGGCGGCATGCGCGCCGAACGTGCGCTTCAATGCACGGGTCTCGGTCGCGTCGTTGGCCAGCGTGCCGGTGCCATGCGCGTTGACATAGCCGATCTCCTCGGGCTTCAGGCCGCCGTCCTTGAGCGCCAGGTTCATCGCGTCGGACGCACCCTGTTCGGACGGCTGCACGATGTCGCCCGCGTCGGCGGTCATGCCGAAGCCCGCGAGCTCGGCGATGATCGCGGCGCCGCGCGCCTTGGCTTCGTCCAGCCGTTCCAGCACCGCGACCGCCGCGCCCTCGCCCAGCACCATGCCCTTGCGCCCGCCGCTGAACGGCCGGCAGGCATCGGGCGCCAGCACGCGCAGCGCCTCCCATGCCTTCATCGTGCCGAACGTGATGCAGGCCTCGGATCCGCCGCACACCGCGGCGCGGGCGCGGCCGGATTTCACCATCCAGAACGCCTCGCCGAGCGCGTGGTTGGCCGAGGAGCAGGCGCTGGACACCGCGAAGGACGGGCCGGTGATGCCGAATTCCATGGTCACGTGGCTCGAGGCAGCGCTGATCATCAGGCGCGGAATGGTCAGCGGAATCTGGCGCGACGAGCCGCCGTTGCCGCCGAACAGCCGCGTATAGGCGTCCTCGATCGTATTCATGCCGCCGGCGCCGGTGCCGATGATCGCCGCCGTTTCACGCCCCAGCCCCGATTTGAAATCGAGCCCGGATTGGGCGACCGCCTGGCGCGCGGCGACGAGCGTGAACTGCGAGAAGCGGTCGAGCAGCATCAGCTTGCGCTCGTCGAAATGCCTGGCCGGGTCGAAATCCCTGACCTCGGCGGCGATGCGGATGTTGAGCTTGTCGTGCGGCACCGAAGCGACCGGCCCGATGCCGCCGCGGCCTTCCTTGAGCGCCGCCCAGAAGGACGGCACGTCGTTGCCCGGGGCCGCGATGCAGCCGAGACCCGTGATCGCGACGCGATGCATGCCGGTCATGAAGGTTTCAGTTCTGGCCGGCCGCGGCTTCCGGTTGCTTTTCGGCGATCAGGCGGTTCACGCCGTTCACCACGTCGCTCAGCGTCTCGAGCTTGTAGGATTCGTCGTTGTAAGGAACGTAAACGTCGAACTCGTCCTCGATCGCGAACAGGATCTGCACCAGGTCGAGCGATTCGATCTTGAGTGCGTCCAGGCGCGTGTCGAGCGCCAACTTGGCGCGATCGAGCTTCGCCTCCCTGGCGACGATATCCATGATTTTCTCAGCGATTTCCGCCATTCCCTACCTGCCTGACGCTCGGCAGCCCTTAAGCCCTTTTTCGACGCGCCAGTTATGCGCGATCCGGCCCGGATTGTCGACCTAGCCGCCAGGGCGAATTTCTAGGCCCCGCGCTCGCGTCACACGTCACCGCGGCGGCGGTTTCTAGCACGGCGCCATGCGCTGGACCAATAGAAGAGATCGAAGTCGGGGAAAGGCTTGGATGGCCGCGAGGCCCGGCGGGGAGCGCCGAATTCAGGCCGCGCTATGCAGCACGCGGTGCGCCGGCAGATACACGCGCACCGCCGTGCCCTTGCCCGGTTCGCTGTCGATCAAAAGCTTTCCGCCCAGGCGTTCGGCCAGCGAGGAAGCCAAGGGCAGGCCCAGCCCCGTGCCCTGATTGCGGCGGGTCAGCGCGCTGTCGACCTGGCCGAACGGCTCCAGCGCCTTCACCAGCTCCTCGGGCGACATGCCGATGCCCGTGTCGATCACGCCTAGGACGCATTCGCCGGCCTGGTTGAGCCCCCCTTCGATGGTCACGCAGCCGCCCTCGAGGGTGAACTTGACGGCGTTCGACAGAAGATTGGTCAGGATTTTCTTCATCGCCAGCACGTCGACGCGCAGCGCGATGCTGCGGTCGATCCTCTCGATCAGCTCGACGCGGGCGTTGTTGGCGCGCTCGCGCACCAGGCGCGTGCAATCGTCGATCAGGCCGCCCAGGTCCGCCAGCTCCTCGCGCAGCTCCACGCGCCCGGCCTCGATCTTGGAGAGGTCCAGCACGTCGTTGATGATGTCGAGCAGGTGGCGACCCGACCAGCCGATGTCCCGCAGGTACTCGCCCTGCTTCGGCGTCAGCGGTCCGGCCATCCGCGTGGTCAGCATGTCGGAGAAGCCGATCACCGCGTTCAGCGGCGTGCGCAGCTCGTGGCTCATGTTGGCCAGGAATTCGCTTTTGGCGCGGCTGGCCACCTCGGCCTCCTCCTTGGCCTCGACCAGCGCGCGCTTCAACTGTATTTCGGCGGTGACGTCGCGCCCGGTGCCGCGATAGCCCATGAACCGTTCATCGGCGCCGAACACCGGCTTGCCGCTGGTGGCGATATGCCGCGTCTGGCCGTCCACCTTGACCGAATAGATCAGGCCGCGGAACGGGCGGCGCGCGTCCAGATCGGCCTTGTGCGCCTGCCACTTCTCGGGCTCGTCGCCGCGGTCGGCCGCGAGCTTGATGCGCGAATGCCCGATCAGCCGCGCGGGGTCGGTGCCGACGACGCGCTTGAGGCCTTCCGAGAAATACGAGTAGCGGTGCTCGGTGTCGGTTTCCCAGAACCAGTCGGACGAAGTTTCGGCATAGTCGGCCATGCGCTGGTTGACCTCGACCAGCTTCAGCTCGGCCTCCTTGCGCGCGGTGATGTCGATCGACGCGGTCAGGATGGCATGGGGCTTTCCGTCGGCGCCGCGCAGCGGGATTTTGCTGGTCAGCCAATAGACCCGCTTGCCCTCGGGGTTGGTGAAGGCTTCCTCGAAGAACAACTCGGCATCGCCGCCTTCCAGCAGGACCTTGTCGTGCCTGGCGACGTTGGCGGCGAAACCGGGCATCTCCTCGGGCGTGATGGTGGGAACCGCGATCTCCTCCAGCCGCTTGCCTAGCACGGCGTCGAGCGTCAGCCGGTAATCGTCGAGATGCGCCTTGTTCGTCATGATGTAGCGGCGCTCGGCGTCCTTGACGTTGATCGACGCCGGCACCGTGTCGAGCACGGCCTGCAGCAGGTCGCGGTTCTTTTTCAGTTCCGCCGCCGCGGCCTCGGCGCGGGTTTCGGCCCGCTTCATCGCCGTGACGTCCATCGACACCGTGAGCACGGACTCGACCGGGCCGTCGCCGTCGCGCAGCGGCACTTTGCTGACGAGGTGATAGGTCTGCTCGCCGTCCGGGCCCGGCCAGGTGTCTTCGTAGAACAGCTGCGGCTCGCCGGTCTTCAGGATTTCCTCGTCGTGGGCGGCGACCATCGCAGTCACCCGGTCCTGCTCCTTTTCCTCCAGCGGCGAACGGAACTCCTCGCGCCGGCGGCCCAGCGCCTGCGCGGCGGTCACGCCCCAGGAATCGAGCCCGAACTTGTTGACCAGCACGTAGCGCCGGTCGCGGTCCTTGAGGCTGACACGCGCCGGCACGTTGTCCAACACGGCCTGCAGCAGATCGCGTTTTTTCTGCAGCTCGGCCAGGGCGGTTTTGGCCTGCTGCTCGGCCTGCTTCAAATCGGTTACGTCGACCGCGACCGTCAGGATACCGTTGATCTGCCCGTCGGCGCCGAGCAGCGGGATCTTGCTGGCTTGATACGCGCGCCGCGACCGGCTTTGGCTGGAATACAGGTTCTGGTAGAAGGTTTCGGTCTTGCCGGTTTCCAGGATCACGCGGTCCTTCGCACCCATCTCGCCAGCGCGCGCCGCCTTTTCCGCCGGCGTCACGGCGGGGATCGCCAGTTCCTCGAACCGCCTGCCGATCACGTCGTCCAGTCGAACGCCCCAGATGCGCAATTGGTCGTCGTTGACCATCACATAGCGCAGATCGCGGTCTTTCAGGTGGATTCGCGCGGGCACGTTGTTCAGCACCGCGCGCAACAGATCGCGGCTCTGCTTCAATTCGGCCGCGACCGCCTGCGCGCGCTCTTCGGCGGTGGCGATCGCCGTTACGTCGCGGCCGGTGCCGCGATAGCCGAGGAATTTACCGGCGGCGTCGAACAGCGGCTTGCCGCTGAGCGAGGAATGCGCGATCCGCCCGTCGGGCAGTCGGCGGCGCACGCGAAAATCGCGGAACGGGCGGCGCGCGTCCAAATCGGCCTTGTGGGCGCGCCAGGATTCGGGGTCGATGTCCAGGCCCACCTCGTCGCGCCGCTTCCCTATAAGAGCGCTCGTATCCACGCCGAGACGGCTGAGGGTATGCGCGGAAACGAAGGTGAAGCGCAGATCGGCGTCCTGCTCCCACACCCAGTCCGATGCGGATTCGACCACGTCGATCAGCCGCGCCTCGCTGGCGGCCAGGGCCCGCGCCGCGCGCTCGCGCTGGTCGAGCAGCGCCAGCATCAGCGACAGCACGACCAGCATGGACAATCCGGCGCCCGTGGCCCACCATGCCGTCGCCTTCAGCGAATGCCGCCACGGCGCCAGCACGTCGTCGGTGTCGTAGGACACCGCGATCACCAGCGGCAGACCGCCGATCCAGCGATAGGCGATCCGTTTCTCGCCGCTGTGCATTTCCAGCGTGACGCGGCCCGTTTGGTCCCGCAGCCGGTCGAGCTTGCGGAAATGCGCGGGTGTCTCGCCGATCGACCGGTCGTCGAAGGGGTGACGGGCGAGTATCTTTCCGTCGTCGCGATAGAGGGTGATGCGGAAGGCATCGTTGACGCTCTGCTCGGCGTAAAACCGGCCGATTACTTCGGGCTCCAACGCCGCGATGGCGATGCCGAGAAACTTGCCCTGCGCGTCCTCCAGACGCCGGCTGGCAACCAAGCGCCATTCGCCGCTCGGCCGCGTGCGCACCGGTTCGCCGAGGAAGAAATCGGGCGCGCTGCCGTCGCGCTGCGCCAGGAAATACTCGCGGTCCCTGGGATCGAACGGCGGGGCGGAAGCCGGGCGGGAATCGGCCACGATGACGCCGTCGGCGTCGACGATCTGCATGGAGCGCACCATGCGCACCTCGACCGACAGCTGCTTCAGCGTCTCGTCCATCTCGGCGATCGCGGCGCCGCGCTGGCGGCGCGCGGCAAATTCGACCGCCGCCAAGCGCAACACCGAATTGATCGCGTAGAAGGTCTGGGCCGCGTGCTGCTCGAGCGATACGACGAGATGGTCGGCCTCGGCCTCGGCCTCGGCCACGACGACGCGGCGCGCGTCGGCCGCACGCATCGCCAATGTCAGCAACGCAATGGCGAGGATGCCGAGCGCCGCGCTAACCAGCGCCACGCGCAACCGCTTGAAATCCCGCGTTCCGGCGGCAAGCACGAAGCGGACATTCGGCTTTGAAATCAGCATGCGAGTCCCGTCGCGCCCCAGTAGGGGCCAATGCCTTAGGCGTGGGAAAATAGGCACGAATAGTTAATATTCGGTCAAAATAAGGCCTCTGGCCGGGCTGTATTCGGCGAATCGAGCCGCCCGAATAGCGGCGCGGCGCCTGCGACCGGCCGACTGGGATGCCAGGCTGATCGACGCATGCTGCAACGCGCGCAGCCTTGGAATGCCTGGGGTTCGCCGTAGGGCGATGCGCGAAGTCCGCATACTCGCTTGCATTCGTCTAGGGATTGGGTATCAAGCTCAAACCCATACTAGGGTTGGCACAACACACTCGCTCGGGGAATACCAACGTGAACCAAACCGAACTCGTCGCCGCAGTAGCAAAGAAAACCGGATTCAGCGCCAAGGACTCCAAGAGCGCGCTTCAGGCCGTGCTGAGCTCGATCGGGGACTCGCTGGTCAAAGGCAAGGGCGTGCGCACCACGCTCGGCACCTTCGTACTTGGCAAGCGCGGCGCCCGCATGGGCCGCAACCCGAAAACGGGCGAGGCGATCCAGATCAGGGCCAGCAAGACCATCCGCTTCAAGGCCTCGAAGACGCTGAAGGACACGCTCAACAAGCGCTAGATCGTTTTTCGACCCGCCGGTTGCAACCCGGCGGCGCTGCTGTCGGTCCATATTCCATCCGGGCGCGATCCTGATCGGGTCGCGCCCGGTGCGTTTTGCCCCTAAGATCGCGCCGGGGAGAACGGCACATGGACCGCAAAACGAGTCTCGCGGCGACCGCCAAGTCACACGATCCGTTCAAGCCATAGGTCCAGACAAGGCAGGCTCCGATGACCGTGGAACCATTCCGCGTCGGCTTCACGCGCGATTGCATCGGGGCGGACGGCAAGCCGGCCTTCGACCCCGTCGTGCTCGAGCGGCTTAAGGCCGCGCTTGGCGTGGCCTTCGAGTTCATTGACTTGGCCACGCCGGCGATCACGCCGGACCAGGCCGCGCGCTACGACGCGATCGTCACCATGCGCCCGCGCACCGAGGCGGCCTCGCTTGCGCGCGCCGACCGGCGCCTGAAGCTGGTGGCGCGCTTCGGCGTGGGCTTCGACAACGTGGACGTGGAGGCCTGCACCCGGGCCGGCGTGCTGGTGTGCAACACGCCCGAGGCGGTGCGCCGGCCGGTGGCGACGATCATCCTGGGCTTCGTCATGGCGCTGTCGCTGAAGATGTTCCGGCTCGACCGCCTGACCCGCGCGGGGCGCTGGGCCGAACGCCACGACGACATGGGCGTGGGGCTGATCGGCAAGACCTTCGGCTCGTTCGGCGTGGGCAGCATCGGCAAGGAGACGTTCCGGCTGTTGAAGCCGCTCGGCATGACACATATGGGCTGCGACCCCTATGCGAGACCTGAGGACATGAAGGAGATCGGCGTCGCGCTGGTGGAAAAGGACGCGCTGCTCAGCCGAGCCGACTTCGTTTCCATCAGCACGCCGCTGACGCCCGAGACCACCAAGCTGGTGGGCGAGCGCGAATTGAAGCTGATGAAGCCCACGGCTTATCTCATCAACACCTCGCGCGGCCAGACCGTGGACGAAACGGCGCTGTACGCGGCGCTGAAAGACCGGCGCATCGCGGGCGCGGCGCTTGACGTGTTCGAGCAGGAACCGGTGGCGCCGGACAATCCGCTGCTCAAGCTCGACAGCGTGATCGTAACCCCGCATTCGCTCTGCCATACCGACGAATGCTTTCGCAACATCGCCTCGGACGCCATCGGCGCGGCCCTGTCCTTGGCGCGCGGGGAGGCCCCGACCTTCATCGTCAACAGCGAGGTGTTGAAGCACCCCGGCCTCCAGGCGTATATGGCGTCGCGCAAGGCTTGACCACACCGCGACTTGACCTTGCCACGCGGCAGGGTTGCAGTCCTACGTTATGGATATGCGCCTAACCCGGCGAAGACTGCTGCAGGCCTCGGCGGCGCTACCCTTAGTGGCGTCCCTGCCCGCCCGCGCCGCGCCTCGGCTTCATGAATTGAAGCTCGTCGCCGCGCCCGCGCAGGCAAAGCTGGTGGGCGAGAAATTCCCCTCGACCGATGTCTGGGCCTTCAACGGCGCGGTGCCCGGCCCCACGATTCGCGCGCGCGTGGGCGACAAACTGCGGATCACGGTCGAAAACAAATTGGCCGAAGAGACCGCCGTGCATTGGCATGGCATCCGCGTGCCCAACGCGATGGACGGCGTGCCGTACCTGACGCAAAAGCCGATCGCCCCGGGCGCGAGCTTCGTCTACGAATTCGCTTTGCCCGACGCGGGCAGCTATTGGTACCACCCGCACCACAGAAGCTTCGAGCAAGTGCCGCGCGGCTTGCACGGCGCGCTGATCGTAGAGGAAGCCGAGCCGCCCAAGGTCGACCGCGACGAGGTCTGGGTGCTGGCGGACTGGCGTTTGGACGATCAAGCCAAGCTAACCGCCGATTTCGGCAATTTCCGCGATATGAGCCACGACGGGCGCCTGGGCAACACGGTCACGATCAACGGCAGCGAAGCCGAGGAATGGCGCCTGCGCGCGGGCGAGCGGGTGCGGCTGCGCCTGATCAACGCGGCGTCGGCGCGCATCTTCGCGCTCGAGTTCAAGGACCACAAACCCGTCGTGATCGCGCTGGACGGCCAAGCGGTCGAGCCGCGCGAGCCGGCGGGTGGCCGCGTGGTGCTGTCGCCGGCCGAGCGCGCGGACATCATCCTCGACGCGGTGGGAAAACCCGGCCAGCGCTCGAGCGTGATCGACGCGTTCGATCCGCGCGCCGCGTACCGGCTGGTCGATCTGGTCTATGACGGCGCGCCGTTGCGCCAAGCCGCGTTCGGCCCCCCGCCGCGCCTTGCCGCCAACGCGCTGCCCGAGCCCGACCTGGCGCAGGCCGAGCGTTTCGCGGTGCGCTTCTCCGGCGGCATGATGGGCGGGCCGTTCGAGGCGGTGCTCGACGGCACGACGCTCGATCCGCGCGCGCTGGCCGGGCGCGGCAAGTTCTGGGCGATCAACGGTATCGTCGCGGGCGACCATTCGGCGCACGCACATGGCGCGCCGCTCTTGACCCTGAAGCGCGGGACGAGCGCGGTGCTGCAAATCGCCAACGACACGGCCTGGCACCATCCCGTGCATCTGCACGGGCATTTCTTCCGCGTGATCGCCGAGGGCGGCGCGGCGCTCAAAACGCAGGATTGGCGCGACACGGTCCTGATGGGACCGAAGGAAAGCATGGACATCGCGTTGGTCGCCGGCGAGTCGGGCCTATGGATGTTCCATTGCCACATCCTGGATCACCAGCAGGGCGGCATGATGGCGCATATCAGGGTGGTTTGAGGAAAGCTCCGCTTATCGCCCCCTCAACGTCATGCCCGGGCCGCGAGCCTCGGCGAGCGTGACCCGGGCATCCACGCCGGTCTTAATTATGTTGCAAGCAAGCGTGGATGGCCGGGTCAAGCCCGGCCATAACGATATAGAACGAAGCGGCCGTCACTTCTCCGCCAGCCAGACCGCCGCCAAGTCCTGGTTCAAATAATGGCTGGGCGACATTTTCCAGCCCCGGATGCGCGCGTCGCGGGCCACGATGCGGTGCCACCACACCACGGGCACGGTATAGCTTTGCTCGATCGCGCGCTTCTCGAACGCGCGGATGAACTTGGCGCGCTCGGCTTCGTTGGTGGCGCGCTTCTGCTTTTCGAACAGGTCGTCCAGATCGCGGTCGATCGCGTGGCTGACATTGACCGGCGATTTGTCGTTCGAGATGTAGAGGCGAAGCTGGTTGTCGGGCTCGTCCGTGTCGTAGCAATTGGCGTCCAGCACCACGTCGAAATTGCCGGCGATCATCGCGGCCTTCTGCTGCGCCACGTCGCGGGGCGAAAGCTCGACCGTCACGCCGATCTGCCGCCATTGGTCCACGAGATAAATGCCCACCGGCTCGTAGGGCATCGGCACCGAGCGGCTGAGCAACGTGAATTTCAGGTTCTGCGCGCCCGCTTGCTGCAAAAGTTTTTTCGCCTCGGCCTTGGCGGCGGCGCCGTCGCGCCCGAAACCCGGCAGCTTGGCGAGCTCGTCGTCCTTGATCGCCAACCCGTAACCGGGCCTGAGCGTGCCGCCGACCGCGCGCACGAAGGCGGTGCGCGACAGGGCTTCCGCCCCTTTCCAGCGGTCGACCGCCATGCTGAGCGCGTGGCGCACGCGGATGTCCGACCAGGGCTGTTTCTGCACGTTGAAGAACAGGTCGAACTTGCACAGCCAGGGCATCTCCTCGACCCTAAGCTTGTCGCCCACGGTCTGCTTCAGCCGGTCGCGCTCGGCCGGCGCCAGGCCGCGGAACTCGGCCATGATCTGCCCGCCTTGCAGCGCGTTCAGCATCGGCGCGCCCTTGATGAACACGATGCGGAACCCGTCGAGATACGGCTTGTCCTTCTCGAAATAGCTGTCGTTGCGTGCGCCCACCCAATGCGAGCCCTTGATGTGCTCGACGAACTTGAAGGCGCCCGAGCCCATGATCCTGTTCTTCGGGTATTCCGGGTCGGACTTGAGTTTCGCTGCCGACAGCACGCAGTTCCAGGGGCTGGCGAAGTTGTTGATCATCGACGCCGCGGGTTTGCCGAGCTTGAACACCACGGTCTGCGGGTCGGGCGTCTCGATGCTCGCGATGTCGCCGTAATCGGCTTGGCGCACCGACACCGCGCCCGGTGGCGGATTGCGGATGCGGTCGAACGTGGCCTTCACGTCCTCGGCCGTCAGCGCGCCGCCGTCGTGGAACTTGACGCCGGGCTTGAGCTTGAAGGTATAAGTTAGCCCGTCGGGCGAGATCGTCCAGGACTGCGCCAGGTCGCCCTTGGCTTGCGGGTATTTGTCGGGATCGAATTTAAGCAGGGTGGAGTAATGCGGACTCAAGGTCTGCATGGCGACGAAGGTGGTCGTGCCCGCGCAATCGTAATTCGGCGGATCGGCGTCGACTCCGAAGATCAGGGTGCCGCCCTTCCGTGGCGTTTCCTGGGTCTGCGCCGCAACGCCCCCCGCCGCCAAAGCGACGGCGAGGCCCACAAACAATCCCGATGCGATATATCCCGCGCGCATTCGCTCCTCCCCCATGCGGCCGGCCCTTCGCCGGGCGGCCCTAGATGGAGAACGAGTATAGGCGAGTTTCAATTCCGAAGTGGAGCGGCGATGGTGCCCAGGGCCGGAATCGAACCAGCGACACCGTGATTTTCAGTCACGTGCTCTACCAACTGAGCTACCTGGGCATCCAGACGGCCGCGCTAGCGGCCTGGGTTGGTACGTAGTTTTTCGTTACGGACGGGCTTAATTAGAGAAATTTGCCCGGGCTGTCCATGCTGTCCATATCCGGCGCCATTCCCAGGCCGTCATGCCCGGGCCGCGAGCCTTAGCGAGCGTGACCCAGGCATCCACGCCTGGGTTTGAGAATTGAATTGAAGCGTGGATGGCCGGGTCTGGGCCCGGCCATAACGCTGGAGGAAAGGGCGATAGGGAGATTCCGTGGCGCGGCCCAAGCGCGCTTAAACCTAGTTCTGACCTGTGTGTCTCTGTGGTGAATATTAAGGGGGATTACAGCCCCGCCGCGATGGCGGCGTCCACGGCCAGCGCGCGCGCGTCGCGCTCGAGGCCGGCGGCTTTCAGCGCCTGCACGGCCGCGCCCACCGTCACCGGGTTCTGCCGGCCCGGATCGGCCTCGCCCAGCACGGTCAGCGCGTAGAGCACGGTCAGCCCCAGGCGCTTTTCCGACGCGGCGGCGCGCAGGCCGAACCACGCCATCGGCGATGGAATCGTGCCGGCGATGGTGGTCGCGCCCTTGAACAGGGGCTGCCAATCCGCGCCGATCACCGGATCGCCGAGCGCGTCGAGCAGCGCCAGCGCCATGGCGATGCGCTGCGGCGCATTGTCGGATTTGCCAGCCTCGACCGCGCCACGCCATTGCGCGAGCTTCTCGGCGTCCCAGGAAGCGGCCGCGTCGCCGTCGGCCAGGCGCGCCAGCGGCCAGAGCATCGTCGTTGCCGCCGCCGCGTCGCGGTCGTTGGCCGCGGCCGACAGCGCGATGTCGAGCCACGCCTTGGCGACCGGCAGATTGCGCGCGGAATAGAGCGCGCGCGCCGCGTCGGCCGCGAACCAGGCCTGGTCGCGCGCCGCCGGCATTTCCAGCAACAAGGGCTGCGTCACCCGCACCAACAGCGCGAAATCGCCGTCCTGGCGGCCCAGCGCGTACAGCGCGCGCAGCGCCTCGGCGCGCCCCTGCGGCTTGGTCTGGTCCTTGGCGGCGCGATACAAAAGCGCGCGCGCCGGCGCCGGCCCGAGCTTGGTCGCCTCGCTGAAGGCGCCGGCGAGCTGCGCGGGGCTAAAATTCGTTTGCTCGAAGATTTTCGCGAGTTCCTCCGGCGTCACGGCGCCGTAGAGCGCGGCGCGATGCGCGGCCTCCAGGCGCAGCGGCGCCGGCGTGTTGGGCGCGAGCGCGATGCCGCGCAAGATCGGCGGCTTGTCGCGCGGGCCCGCGTCGGCCGGCAGCGGCTGGCCGGAAGCGCGCATCATGGCGAGAGTCAGGGGCGTGGCGTCGGGCAGCGATTTCACCTGCGCGGTCTTATTGCCCGACAGCGCGTCGGCCAGCGTGAAGAACGCCGCGTCCTTGTCGCCTTGGTCGCGCACCATGGTCGCGCCCAATTGCGCGCGCGGCACGTCGCGCGCCGCCAGGTCGCAAAACACATTCAACTTGTCCCAGAAAAGTCCCGGCGTGGAGGCCAGGCGCTCGCGCGCCTCCTGGCAGGAAGCGGCCACGTCGTCGGCGATCAGCAGCGCGTTGGCGCGCGTCTCGGCCATGCGGGAATCCACCGCGCGCGCGGGCATGGCGCGGATCAGCTCCAGCGCCCCGCCCAGATCGCCCATCGCCAGCAAGCGCTCGACGCGCACGGGCATCAGGCCGCGGCCGGGCTGGGCCGGCTCGGGCGGTCCGCCGATCGACAGCAGCAGCCGGCGCTCCAGGCTTCGCAGCGACGGCGCCGCCAGCGCCGCGGGCAGGCGCGGCAGCAGCGCCTCGATTACGTCGCGGCGGGTCTCGGCCCATAGGTTCACGCCGAACCCGCCGTTCGATTCCGACAGCACCCCCAGCGATTCGACATCGACCGGCGGCAGGCTGTTGCCGGTCACGGGCAGCACGCTCGCCTCGCCCGGTTTCGCGGTCTCGCCGGTTTGCGGCGCCTCGACCGGCGTCGGCGCCTGCGCTTGCGGCCGGGCTTGCGTTCCCGGCGGCGCGATCGGCGCCAACGGCGGCAGGGGTTGGGCTTCGAACGGCGTGCCGGTGATCGGCGCGGCGGTATACGGCGCGCGCGGCGGCGGGTTGTTGAGCGGCAGGGGCACACTCTGCGCCAACGCGCCTTGCGCCAGGACGGCGTGGGCCAGCGCCAGCGCTAGGCCCGCCATAAGCGCGATGCGCTCAGCGCGGCAGCTTGTCATCGGGGATGGTTCGCTCGATCACGCGCGTGGGCGCCTTGGGCTCCCACAGCACCAGGAACGCGGCGCCGGCGCCGAGCGCCAGCAGCAGGGCGAGGATCAGGGTCGACAGGATGCGTAGGCGCATGCGGCTCGGCGGGCTAGTGAGGCCTCGGTGGCCGCCATCGCCGTGGCGACGCGACGGGTTGCTATGCTAGATTTCGAGTGTGGCGACAATGCGGCAGACTATCCCTCGTCGGGGCTTGGTACAACAACAACGCGTTCACCCGCCGCGCAAACAAGCTGCAGGACCGCGCATTTTGCGATCAACGCCGATCGACACGATCCCATGACCCTTCCTTCCGCCCCTCCTTCGCCCGATCTGCCGGCCGGGCTTGCCCGCGTGCCCAAGACCGTCGTCATGGTCGGGCTGATGGGCGCGGGCAAATCGGCGATCGGGCGTAGGCTCGCCCAGCGCTTGGGCCTGCCTTTCGTCGACGCCGACGCCGAGATCGAGCGCGCGGCCGGCGAAACGATCGAGGAGATATTCGCCGCGCACGGCGAGGACTATTTCCGCGACGGCGAGCGCCGGGTGATCGCGCGCCTGTTGGCCGACCCCGTGCATGTGCTGTCGACCGGCGGCGGCGCGTTCATGGACCCCGACACGCGCCGGCTGATCGCCGAGCGCGGCATCTCGGTCTGGCTGCGCGCCGATATCGACGTGCTGCTGCGCCGCACCGCGCGCCGCGGCAACCGCCCGCTGCTGAAGGACAAGGACCCCGCCGAGGTGCTGACCGGGCTGATGGCGCTGCGCTATCCAGTCTACGCCACGGCCGACATCACCGTGGACAGCACCGACGGCCCGCCCGAGGTGACGGTGCAGCGCGTGATCGACGCGCTAGCGCAATTGCTCGAACGGAAGCATGCGTCATGACGCCCCGCGCACAACCGCCCGCCACGATCCGCGTCGAGCTGAACGACCGCGGCTACGACATCCTGGTCGGGCCGGGCCTGTTGGCCGAGGCCGGGCGGCTGATCCGCCCGGCGCTGAAATCGCCGCGCGCCATCGTCGTGACCGACGCGACGGTGGCGGACCTGCATCTGCCCGCGCTCGCCGCCGCGTTCACGCGCGCGGGCATCGCGCACGACGCCGTGGTGCTGCCGGCCGGCGAGGCGACCAAGGATTTTTCGCATCTCGCGCGCCTCATGGACGAGCTTTTGGACCGCAAGCTGGAACGCTCCAACGCGCTGGTCGCGCTGGGCGGCGGGGTGATCGGAGACCTTGCCGGCTTCGCCGCCGCGATCGCGCTGCGCGGCGTGGATTTCGTGCAGATCCCCACCACGCTTTTGGCGCAGGTCGACAGTTCCGTGGGCGGCAAGACCGCGATCAACACGCGCCATGGCAAGAACTTGGTCGGCGCCTTCTATCAGCCGCGCCTGGTGCTGGCGGATTGCGACGTGCTGAAAACCCTGCCCCGGCGCGAGGTGCTGGCGGGCTATGCCGAGGTGGTCAAATACGGGATCATCGGCGACGCCGATTTCTTCGCCTGGCTGGAATCCAACGGCGCGAAAGTGATCGCGGGCGATCCGGCCGCCCTGGTCCACGCCGTGACGGTGAGCTGCAAGGCCAAGGCGCGGGTCGTGGCCCAGGACGAGCGCGAGGCGGGCCTGCGCGAGGCCTTGAACTTCGGCCACACCTTCGGCCACGCGCTCGAGGCCGAGACCGGATTCTCCGACGCCCTGCTGCATGGCGAGGCGGTGGCATTCGGCATGGCCTTGGCCGCGCGGCTGTCGGCTGCGCGCGGCCTGTGCCCCACAGGCGATTGCGAGCGCGTGACGCGGCACCTTGCCGCTTGCGGCCTGCCCACGAGCTTTGCCCGCCTGCCGCAATACACCTGGAGCTCGGCCAAGCTGATCGAGCACATGACGCGCGACAAAAAGGTGCGCGACGGGCGCATCGCCTTCGTGCTGACCCGGGGCATCGGCAGCGCCTTCACCGCGCGCGACGTGCCGGTGGCGGATGTCGCGGCGCTGCTGGACCGGGAGATCGCCGGGCCCGGCCGATGATACGGGACACTCTGGCGCATATCGGCGGGATTTGGGTTTCGCTTCTGACCATCCTGTTCCAGCTCATGGCCTCGGCGTTCTTCGCCGGCGCCGAAACGGCGCTGACCGCCGCCTCGCGGCCGCGCATGCATCAGATGGCCCAGGACGGCGACCGCCGCGCCGCCATCGTCAAGCGCCTGCAGGAACAGCGCGAGAGGATGATCGGCGCAATGCTGCTGGGCAACAACCTGGCCAATATCGGCGCCTCGGCCATCGCCACCGCGCTTTTGATCGGCGTGTTCGGCGAGGCGGGCGTGGCCTATGCCACTATCGTGATGACCGTGCTGGTGCTGGTGTTCGCCGAGGTGATGCCCAAGACCTACGCCATCAACCACGCCGACAAGCTGGCGCTGCGTCTGGCGCGCCCGACGCTGTTCGTGGTCACGGTGCTGAATCCGCTGGTTTCGGCCGTGCGCATGGTCGTGCGCTTCACCCTCAATCTGTTCGGCGCCAAGCTGCCGGACGACTACCGGATCGGCACGACCGATGAAGAGCTGCGCGGCGTGATCGACCTGCATGCCGGCCCCGAGCCCGAAATCAGGCATGAGCGCGCCATGCTGCGCGGGGTGATGGACCTTGGCGAGGTAACGGTGGCCAAGGTGATGACGCATCGCCGCAACCTGGTCGCGGTCGACGCCGACGAGCCGGCCAAGGCGATCGTCGACCAGGTGCTGGGCAGCGGACACACGCACGTGCCGCTGACGCGCGGCGCGCAGGACAACATAGTCGGCGTGATCGCGACCGCCGCGCTGGTGCGCGAAGTGGTCGCGCGCGGCGGATCGGCCGAGGGGCTGGACGTGCCGGCGCTGGCCGATAAGCCCTGGTACGTGCCGGAATCGACCACGCTGCTGGACCAGCTTCAATCCTTCCGCCACCGCGGCGGCGCGGGCCTGGCCCTGGTGGTGGACGAATACGGCGCGCTGATGGGCGCGGTCACGCTGCAAGACATCCTGGCCGAGATCGTGGGCGACATGGGCGCGCCGCCGACCGCCGCGGTCAGCCCGCTGCAGGGCGTGCGCAAGCAGGGCGACGGCAGCTACGCGGTCGACGGCACGGTGGCGATCCGCGACCTGAACCGCGAGTTCGACTGGGGCCTGCCCGACCAGGACGCCGCCACCATCGCCGGCCTGGTGCTGCACGAGACGCGCATGATCCCCTCGGTCGGCCAGGTGTTCCAGTTCCACGGCTTCCGCTTCGAGATCATGCGCCGCCAGCGCAACCAGGTGACGCAGATCCGCGTCATTCCACCCAAGCCGGAAGAGGAATGATCTCCGGCGACACGCTCAAGCTGATGTCCGACCTGTTCGCGGTGATCGCCCCGGTATTCGCCGGCGCGGGACGGGGCTGGGCGTGGCGCTGGCGAGCTTGCGCGCGGCGTGCTGGTCATCCAGAGCGCCATGCCCGTGGCGGTGTTCAACTACCTTTTTGCACAGCAATATAAACGCGACCCGGAAGCGGTCGCGGGCAGGGTGGTGATCTCTATGCTGCTCTCTTTCCTGGCCTTGCCCCTGTTGTTATTGGCGGTATTGGGCTGAAAACCGCCTCTGGCATCAGGTATTCCAGGCTTTTCTCGAAAACGTCGAATGATCGCGGTTGACAACGCGGCGCAGCAAGGCAGAGCCTTTCGCGATGCGAGCCTTGCCGCCTGGGGGTGGCCGGCCTCGTTCTCTGCAGCGAAGGAAGGTAAACCAACCCGCCCGAAAGGAGGGTCGTGATGCAGTACCGCATCATTCCCGATGTGGTCCACGATCAGAAGGTCGTGCTGATATCGGCCGATGCCACGGTGATGGACGCCGTACGCTACATGGCGATCCGTAAGATCGGCGCGGTGCTGATCGGAAAAGACGGCAGGATCACCGGCATTTTCTCCGAACGCGACCTGCTGATGCGCGTGGTCGCCAAGGGCCTGGATCCCGATCAGACGCCGCTTCACCGCGTGATGACGCCCGATCCCGAGACCGTGTCGCCCAACCAGACCGCCAACGAGGCGCTGGAGCGCATGCATGCGCGCGGCTTCCGCCATCTTCCGGTCGTGGGCCAGGACGGAAAGGTCGCCGGCATCGTGGCGCTGCGCGACCTGAACGCGGTCGTGCGGCGGCAGCTCGAGGACGAGCTCAAGGAGCGCGACGCGTATATCCAAGACGCTGGGTATGGCGCCACGCCTTAGGCGTGGCGAGGGCGCGGCGCTAGGACAAATAGAACCACACAGAGACTCGGAGACACCGAGAGGATAGGGGCTTTCCGCGGCCTTCGGCCGCAATCTCCAGCTCTTCTCAGTGCCTCTGTGTCTCTGTGGTTGATCTTCCTCGACTCATTGACGCACCGCAGCATGGCCTTATAGATAGTCCCGTCTGACTCCAACGGAGGATCGGGACATGCCGCTTTCGCCAGCCGGCCAGCGCGAGCATCTGCACACACGCAACGTCCAGTGCCAGGGCTTCCGCCGGCCCGATGGCTTATGGGAGATCGAAGGCCGCATCGTCGACGTGAAGACCTATGCGTTCGACAACGAATGGCGCGGGCGCGTGGAAGCGGGCACGCCGGTACACGAGATGTGGATCAGGCTGACGGTGGACGACACGCTGACCATTAGGGCGGTCGAGGCCAAGACCGACCACAGCCCCTATCGCATCTGCGGCGACATCGCGCCGGCGTTCCAGAAGCTGGTGGGCCTGCGCATGGTGCCGGGCTTCACCGTCAAGACGCGCGAGCTTCTGGGCGGCACCGAGGGCTGCACGCATCTGGTCGAGCTGTTGGGGCCGGTCGCGACCACCGCGTTCCAGACCATCCATTCGCGGCGCGAACGCCAAAAGCGCGCCGCGGCCGATCCGGCGGCGGCGAAGAAAAGGCCGCGCATCATCGACACCTGCCACGCGCTGGCCGCGGACGGCGAGGTGGTGAAGCGCTTCTGGCCGGATTTCTATACCGGGCCGAAGTAAGGCCGTCACGCATACCGATTGTCATCATGGCCGGGCTTGACCCGGCCATCCACGCTTTATTATTGAATTATTGAGCGGCTACGCATCGTTCCGGCGTGGATGGCCCGATCAAGTCGGGCCATGACGGTTTAGTGTTGGGTAAGTGCTTTATCCTCTTCCGGCGTGAGCGTCTTCAGTTCCAGCGCATGCACCGGCCCGGCCAGTTCCTCGGCCAGCGCCTTATGGACAAGACGCTGCCGCGCGACCCGCGACAGCCCGGCGAATTCCGCCGACACGATCTCGACCTGGAAATGCGTCTCGCCGCCCGGCCGCGATCCGGCATGGCCGGAATGCCGCGCCGAATCGTCGCGCACCTGCAAGCGCAGGGGCGCCAGCGCGCGCGTGAGTTTCTCGGTGATCCGGCCGGCCACGCTCATGGCGTTAGGGTTCCCCGAAAGCCGAATGGATTTCAAGCGATTAATCTTCGCCCCGGCCGCCGCCCGAACGGCCCGGAAACTTGCCACTGGCGGCCGACCCTCGCATACTCGCACGATGCCGAAGAAGCGGGTTGCGAAAATATCGCCCCTGCCGCGCAAGACCGAGCCGCGCCCCTTGAAGCGCGCCTGCGACGTGCCGGGCTGCAAGGAGACGGGCGAGCACCGCGCCCCCAAGGCGCGCGACAAGCTGGACCAGTATTATTGGTTCTGCCTTGAGCACGTGCGCGATTACAACGCGGCCTGGAACTATTACGCCGGGATGAGTCCCGAGGAGATCGAGGCGCATCGCCGCGCCGACACCACCTGGCGCCGGCCGAGCTGGCCGCTCGGCGGCGCCACGAGCGCCGCCAACGGCAAGGACAGGCCGCGCAAGCCGATTCGCTTCGATCTGTTCGACGGCATGGGTATCCTTGACGACATCGAGATCCAGGGCGTGAACCGCGCGAACGGGCGCTTCGACGGCAAGCAGAAACAAGCCAACGGCGGCGGCGGCGCGAAGCTGGGCGAGCATCTGCGCCGCGCCTTCGCGGTGCTGGACCTGGAGCCGCCGATCGAGTTCAAGGCGGTCAAGGCGCGCTACAAGCAACTGGTAAAGCGCCACCACCCCGACGCCAATGGCGGCGACCGCGCGGCGGAAGAGCGCCTCAAGACCATCAACGAGGCCTATACGGTGCTGAAGGGCTTCTACTTGCCGCAGCCCGTCCCCATATCCTAGGTGCCGGTTTTGGGCCTGGCCTACGCCAAGGCCTTGCCTGATATGCGGAAATCGGGCGTGACTTGGCCCCCTCGGGTAACGTAAAACCTTATTCCGCAACGCAATATACGGGACCATACGGAACCTGCCATGCCTGCCACCCAGACCGTCGGCGCCGCCGCGGATACGCCGGACATCACCATCTCGGTCCGCCAGACTTTCGGGCTGGACTGCGACATGCAGGTGCCGGCCTTCAGCCAGCCGCGCGAGCATGTGCCGACGCTGGACGAGGCCTATTGCTTCGACCACGACACGACGCTGGCGATCCTGGCGGGCTTCGCCTACAACCGCCGCGTCATCATCCAGGGCTATCACGGCACGGGTAAGTCGACGCATATCGAGCAGGTCGCCGCGCGCCTCAACTGGCCGTGCCTGCGCGTCAACCTGGACAGCCATATCAGCCGCATCGACCTGGTGGGCAAGGACGCGATCGTTCTGCGCGACGGCAAGCAGGTGACCGAGTTCCGCGAGGGCATCCTGCCCTGGGCGCTGCAGCACCCCACCTGCCTGGTGTTCGACGAATACGACGCCGGGCGGCCGGACGTGATGTTCGTGATCCAGCGCGTGCTCGAGGTCGAGGGCAAGCTGACGCTGCTCGATCAGAACCGCATCATCCGCCCGCACCCCGCCTTCCGGCTCTTTGCCACCGCCAATACGGTTGGCTTGGGAGATACCTCGGGCCTGTATCACGGCACGCAACAGATCAACCAGGGCCAGATGGACCGCTGGAACATCGTGGCCGTGCTGAACTACCTGTCGCACGACGACGAAGTGCGCATCGTGCTGTCGAAGGTGCCGCACTACGACAGCGACAAGGGCCGTCCCACGATCGGCGCGATGGTGCAGCTGGCCGACCTGACGCGCGCGGGCTTCATCGCCGGCGATATCTCCACCGTCATGTCGCCCAGGACCGTGATGACCTGGGCCGAGAACGCGCGCATCTTCAACGATATCGGTTTCGCGTTCCGCGTCACGTTCCTCAACAAATGCGACGAGACCGAGCGCGCGACCGTGGCCGAATACTACCAGCGCTGCATGGGGCGCGAGCTGACCCCGGCCAACACCAAAGCGAAGCTCGTCTAAGCCGATGGCCGCGGCCGAAACGCCGCTCGAGGTATTCAAGCGCGCCAACGCGGCGGCGCTGCGCGCCATCGCGCACCGCGCGGATATCGAGGTCGCCTACGCCGCCGACCAGGCGCTGCTGGCCGGCAACCAGGCGCGGCTTCCCCTGCCCTCGCGCCAGCTGCCGGAGAGCGAGCGCAACCAGGTGCGCGGCGAGGCCGACGCGATCGCGCTCAAGCTGCGTCATACCGACACCAGGAAGCACGCGCGCCGCATGCCCGCGGGCGAGGTGGCGCGCGCGGTGTACGACGCGGTCGAGCAGGCGCGGGTGGAAGCTTTGGGATCAAAACGCATGCCGGGCGTGGCCGGCAACCTCGCCGCCGCGCTCGAGGAACGCTATCACCGCCAGGGCTACGAACGCGTGGCCGAGCGCGACGAATCGACGCTCGCCGAGGTCGTTCGCCTGCTGACGCGCGAGAAGCTGACCGGCGACCTGCCGCCGGCCTCGGCGCGCAAGGTCGTCGAGCTGTGGCGCCAGGTGATCGGCGAGAAGCTGACCGAGGATTTGGCGGCGCTGGCGCGCTCGGTCAACGACCAGGAGGCCTATGCCCGCGCCGCGCGCAAGCTGATCGAGGATCTGGAGCTGGAAAGCGCCGACGAAACGGCAAACGAAGGCGATCCCGACCAGGACCAGGCCGGCCAGCAGGACGAGCAGGCGGACAGCGACAAGCAGTCGCGCGGCGGCGAGGACACCGAGGCCGGCGCCTATCAGCTGGCCGAGGGCGAGCCCACGGGCGACGCGTCGGAGGACGGCGCCGAACGCCCGGCCGAGGCCAGCGACGACGAGATGATGCCGGGCGGCGGCGACAGCGACACCGCGACGCCCGGCAACCGCCTGCGCCCCGATCTGCGCGGCCGCAACGATCCCGATATTCCGCAATACCAGGCCTACACCGTGCAGTACGACGAGGTGGTGCAGGCCGCGGCCCTGTGCGACGCGGAAGAGCTCGACCGACTGCGCCAGATGCTGGACCAGCAATTGTCGCACCTCCAGGCCGTGGTCGCGCGCCTGGCCAACCGCCTGCAGCGCCGCCTGCTCGCCAAGCAGAACCGCGCCTGGGAGTTCAACCTGGAAGAGGGCATTCTGGACACGGCGCGGCTGTCGCGCGTCGTGGTCAACCCCACCACGCCCTTGTCCTTCAAGCGCGAGCGCGACACCGAGTTCCGCGACACGGTGGTGACGCTGCTGATCGATAACTCGGGATCCATGCGGGGCCGGCCGATCACCATCGCCGCGATGTCGGCCGACATACTGGCGCGCACGCTGGAGCGCTGCGGCGTGAAGGTCGAGATTCTCGGCTTCACCACCCGCATGTGGAAGGGCGGGCAAAGCCGCGAGAAATGGATCGCCGCCGGCAAGCCGCCCAATCCGGGACGGCTCAACGATCTGCGCCATATCGTCTACAAACCAGCCGATTCGCCCTGGCGGCGCGCGCGCAAGTCGCTCGGCCTGATGCTGCGCGAAGGAATCCTGAAAGAGAACATCGACGGCGAGGCGCTGCTATGGGCGCATGACCGCCTGTTGGCGCGCACCGAGGAGCGCCGCATCCTGATGGTGATCTCGGACGGCGCGCCGGTCGACGACTCGACCCTGTCGGTCAATCCGGGCAACTATCTGGAGCGCCATTTGCGCGACGTGATCCATTACATCGAGCAGCGCTCGCCGGTCGAGCTGATCGCCATCGGCATCGGCCACGACGTCACGCGCTATTACCGCAAGGCGGTGACCATCGTCGACGCCGAACAGCTGGGCGGCGCGATGATGGACAAGCTGGCCGAGATGTTCGACGAGGAGCCGAAAGAGACAGCACCCGTCGGCCGCCCGAAAAAGCGCAAGGCGCACTGATTCTCATTTCGTTCCGAACAGCCGGTCGCCGGCGTCGCCCAGGCCGGGCACGATATAGGCGTTCGAATTGAGGTGGCTGTCGAGCGCGGCGGTGAACACTTTCACCTTGGGATGCGCCTTGTGGAAGGTCTTGACGCCCTCGGGCGCCGAGACCAGCGCCATCAGGCGGATGCGCTCGTCCGGCACGCCGTGGCGGTTCACCACGTCGGCCGCGTGCACCGCCGAGTTGCCGGTGGCGAGCATCGGGTCGACCAGGATGAAGATGCGCCCATCAGCCGCCGGCAGCTTGACCAGATACTCGACGGGCTTTTTCGTCTCGTGGTCGCGGTAGAGCCCGATATGCCCTTCGCGCGCCGAGGGCATCAGCTCGTTGAGCGCCTCGGCCATCACCAGGCCTGCGCGCAGGATCGGCACCACGGCGACCTTCTTGCCGGCCATCACCGGCGCGTCCATCGCCGCCAGCGGCGTTTCGATGCGCTTGGTGGTCCTAGGCAGGTCGCGCGTGACCTCGTAACCCATCAGCAGCGCGATTTCCTTCAACAGCCGGCGGAACTCGCCGGTCGAGGTGGTCTTGTCGCGCATGATCGTCAGCTTGTGCTGGATCAGCGGATGGTCGAGCACGAAAAGATTCGGATGATCCTTGTGCGCCTGCATCGCCTGGCTCCCCCGGATGCCGGGCGAAGCTTAGCCGTTGTGGCGGTGACGAAAAAGGTGCCTTGCCCAAGTATTCGATCGTCATGACCGGGCTTGTCCCGGTCATCCACGTCGGTCGGCCAAAGCTGAATGGATGGCGCTTGAACTTCGCGGATCTCGGCGACTTGACGACGTGGATGGCCGGCACGGAGGCCGGCCATAACGGGCGAAGAAGGAGCTTCAGCTTACCGAGGCGGCCGCGCGGATTTTGGCCGCCTTGGCGATGCGGCGCTTGAGCTGCCGCGCCTCGACCGTCAGCTTGCGGGTGGGCGTCGCCATGAGCCAGGCGTCGATGCCGCCATTGGCCTCGACCGTGCGGATGCCGCGCGTGGTCAGGCGCAACTGCACCGGAAAGCCCAGCGCGTCGCTGACCATGCTGGTGTGCTGCAGATTGGGCAGGAACCGGCGGCGCGTGCGGCGCTTGGAATGGCTGACATTGTTGCCGCTCATCGGGCCCTTGCCGGTGACGAAACAGTGACGCGTCATGACGCTAAATCCTTGGATTTGCTTGAAAACGCGGGGCTTCAACCCGGCGCCTGAACGCGGGCTTTTAGGCCAATCGCCCATTTACGTCAAGCGCGGCCCGTCAAGCGCACGCCAAGGCTTGACGGGAGGCCGGGCAGGGTGCCTAGCATCAAGCGGGAAATATATCGGGGATTTGCATGGAGCATGGCCCTATGTCCATCGTCTCGCGCCGTTTCCTGCTGCAATCGGGATTGTCCGCTCTCGCGCTGGCCGGCGGCGTTGCCGCGATCGCGCCCATGGCCCATGCGCAGGGCATCGGCATCATCATCGTGCCGGCCGAGCCGCCGCGCACGCGCTACGAATACATTCCGCCGCCGCCCTATCACCGGCGCGAGGTGCTGGTCTGGGACCCCGGCCACTGGCATTGGGACGGGCGCGGCTGGGTGTGGATCGCCGGGCATTACGTGGAGCGCCCGCGCCACGAGGCGATCTGGGTGCCGGGTCACTGGGCGAGCTATCCCGATGGCTGGCACTGGACGCCCGGCGGCTGGCACTGAGCCTTTAGGCTAGGGTTTCCTGCCGCGAAAAGCGGCGAGCAATTCGCGCGCGGCGGCGCCGGGCGTGATCGCGCCGGAATCGATTTTCGCCTCGAGCGCGGGGATCAGCTTGGCCGCCGCGCGGTCGGATTTGAACGACGCCATCAGCGCGTCGGAAATCTCGGTCCACAACCGCGCCTTGGCCTGGGCGGAACGCCGCTTTTTGATGCCCGATTGGACGCCGCCGGCTTTCCTGAACTCCTCCACCGCCCGCCAGATCTCGGCCACGCCCGCGCCGGTGATGGCCGAGCAGGTCAGCACGCGCGGCTGCCACCACGGGGTGGGCGGGCGCAGCAGGCGCGCGGCATTGGCGTAATCGGCGGCGGTGCGGCCGGCCGCCTCGATCGTGGCGCCGTCGGCCTTGTTGACCGCGATCAGGTCGGCGAGCTCGACCACGCCGCGCTTGATGCCCTGCAACTCGTCGCCCGCGCCCGGCGCCAGCAGCAGCAGGAACAGGTCGGTCATGTCGGCGACCGCGGTTTCCGACTGGCCGACGCCCACGGTTTCCACCATCACCGTATCGAAGCCCGCCGCCTCGCAGACCAGGATCGCCTCGGCCGTGCGCCGCGCCACGCCGCCCAGCGTGCCGCCCGAGGGCGAGGGCCGCACGAAGGCCCCGCCGTGCTTCGACAGCTCGGCCATGCGCGTTTTATCGCCGAGGATGGATCCCCCGCCCCTGCGCGAGGACGGATCGACCGCCAGGACCGCCACGCGATGACCTTTAGAGATCGCGTGGAGCCCGAATGCCTCGATGAAGCTGGACTTGCCGACGCCGGGCGCGCCGGAAATGCCGATGCGGATCGATTTGCCGGTCTTAAGCAGAATCGTGGCCAGCAGCGCGTCGGCCTTCTCGCGGTCCTCCGCGCGCGTCGATTCCACCAGCGTGATGGCCCGCGCCAGCGCGCGCCGATCGCCGGAGGCGATCCGACCCGCAAGCTCGCCCGCGAGCAGGGCCTTTGCGCCGTCAGTCTGCATCTGTGTCCCCCCTCCCCTCGAGGGAGGGGGGACTCTGAATAGGACAGGCTTTCACGCTTCCCCCAACGCCGACGCTCGCAACGCGACCGGCTTCCTACTCCGCCGCCTTGACCGGCGCGGGCTCGGGCGCGGGCACGGGCTCGTCGCGCACCAGTTCCCCGCGCGCCGCCGCGTCCTGCTGCTTTTTCCACATTCCGGCATATTTGCCGCCCCGGCGCAGCAGATCGTGGTGCCGCCCGCGCTCCACGACCTCGCCCTGCTCCAGCACCAGTATCTCGTCGGCGTCGACGATGGTGGAAAGCCGATGCGCGATCACCAGCGTGGTGCGGTCGGCGGAAATTTCCTGCAAATTCGCCTGGATTTCCTTTTCGGTGCCCGAGTCGAGCGCCGAGGTCGCCTCGTCGAACAACAGGATGCGCGGCGACTTGAGGATCGTGCGTGCGATCGCCACGCGCTGCTTCTCGCCGCCCGACAGCTTCAAGCCGCGCTCGCCGACCTGGGTTTTGTAGCCGTCGGGCAGGCCCTGCACGAAGGCGTCGATATGCGCGTGCCGGGCCGCGGCCTCGACCTCCGCGCGCGACGCGTCGGGCTTGCCATAGGCGATGTTGTAATAGATCGAGTCGTTGAACAGCACCGTGTCCTGCGGCACCACGCCGATCAAGGCGCGCAGGCTCGCCTGGGTGACTTCCCTGATGTCTTGCCCGTCGATCAGGATCGCGCCCTCCGCCACGTCGTAGAAGCGAAACAGAAGCCGCGCGACGGTCGACTTGCCGCCGCCCGACGCGCCCACCAGCGCCACGCTTTTGCCCGGCGGCACGGCGAACGACACGTCCTTCAGGATCGGCCGGCGCTGGTCGTAGCGGAACGAGACGTTGCGGAACTCGACCGCCCCGCCCGCCACCTGCAAGCCCGGCGCGCCCGGCCGGTCGGCGACCTCGGCCGGCACGTCCAAGAGCTTGAACATCGCCTCCATGTCGATCAGCGACTGCTTGATCTCGCGGTACACGAAGCCCAGGAAATTGAGCGGCATGTAGAGCTGGATCAAATAGGTGTTCACCAGCACGAAATCGCCCGGCGTCAGCCGGCCGGCCACCACCCCCTGGCCCGCCATCAGCATGATGACCGTCACGCCGAGCGCGATGATGGCGCCCTGGCCGATGTTCAGCAGCGACAGGGTGGTGTGGCTTTTGATCGACGCGGCCTCGTAGCGGATCAGCGCCTTGTCGTAGCGCCGCGCCTCGTGGTCTTCGTTGCCGAAATACTTGACCGTTTCGTAGTTGAGCAGGCTGTCGATCGCCTTGGTGTTGGCGTCCATGTCGCTTTCGTTCATGGCGCGGCGGAACTTGATGCGCCATTCGGTGACGCCCAGCGTATAGGCGATGTAGCCCGCGATGGTGACGAAGGTGACGGCGGCGAAGCTGATGTCGTAAAGCCCCCACAGCACGCCGCACACCAGCAGAATCTCGAACAGCGTGGGCGCGATGTTGAACAGCGTGAAGCTGAGCAAATTCTCGATGCCCGTGGCGCCGCGCTCGATCGCGCGCGACAGGCCGCCGGTGTGGCGCTCCAGATGGAAGCGCAGGCTCAATTCGTGCAGATGCCGGAACACCCCCAGGGCCACGGTGCGGATGGCGCGCGCCTGCACGCGGGCGAACACGAAGTCGCGCAACTCGGCGAACATCTGCGACAGCACGCGCGCCGCGCCATAGGCCAGGATCATGCCCACGGGCAGGGCGAGTACCGCCGCGGCGGCAGTGGTTTGATGGGTGGGGCTTAAGGCGTCGATCGCGTGCTTGTAGAAGATCGGCACCCACACATTGGCGAGCTTGGCTATGACCAGGCAGGCCAGCGCCAGCACCACGCGCAGGCGCAACGCCGGCTCGCTCGCGGGCCACAGATGCGGCAGCAGCGTCTTGATCGCGCCCAACTGGAACGCCTGGCGCTGCGGCGCGCCGGCCGGACCGGAGGGCGACAGGGGATGCGGGGGACTCATGCGGCTCTCATTCCGTCTCCCCTCCCCTTGAGGGAGGGGAATAAGGGGAGGGGTTCCGTGAGTTTCATCGCGGCAGGATACGATAGCCGAGCATGTCAGTCATATGGGGAGGGAGGGGAAGGAAGTCAGGGGTAGCAGCCTGGATGCACTTTTTACACCCAATAGCCGCACACAAATGAGCGACTATGGCGCAACGCCGATCAATACCAATGGAACGGCGGGAATACCGCGTCCCTGGCGAACAAGGTTGTACAACTCGCGTTCATAATATGCGACGCCGGACGACATTTCCTCTGAAAGCTCCTTTACCGGAAGAATTTCGATTCCAATGTCGATCACGTCGCTGACATAGAATGCCATGTGCTTGACGAACAAATCGAACGCGACGAACGCGTATTTCCCAAACTGGACTTCAACAGCAACCTTGTCCTTCACGAAATCGGTTTGATTGGATGATTTAATAGGGACGTGGCCCCTCATCGCAATCACTCTCTTTTGTCTTTCTGGCTCCAATTTCATTGTCTCGCGGATAACGCCGGCATCCGAGGTAACCCAATAGTTTACCTTTCGCATTGACCAATCACGGCGGCTGAACTCAATCGCCATCTTCTTGTTCATTTCGATGGGAGAGTACAGAATCCGACCGAGCTTTGTTTTTTCTTTCGATTTCTTAGTCTTGCATGTATGCGCGTCGACGGCCTTGATTGCAGAATTGATTTCATTCCAGAGCCGTCGCTTATGGACCTTCAGATATTCCAACGCATGCTGGTGGGAATAAACCTCGACAATCCTCATCGCCGATGCCCGCCGTTGGGAAGCGACGGGTCATAGACCGGCTTGTCCAAAGGCCGCGTGCGCAGAGTGCCTGCACGAAGCTTCTTCACGCGGTCATTCGCAATCTGAACGTATTTTGATTCGATATCGCAGCCATATCCGCCCCGCCCGTGCTTCAATGCGCCTATCACCGTCGAGCCGACACCCATATATGGATCGAGGACATTCTCCGCGGGTTTGGTTAGGGCGAGAACGAGTCTCTCGACGAGCTCGACCGGGAACTGGCAGGGATGGGGCGTTTTTTCGACGTGATTGTTCTTCACGTTCGGGAAAATCCACACATCGCCCGGATTCTTTCCAAGCGGGTTGCAGGAAAGCTGGCCTGCTTTTGGTCCTTTGAAATACTTCTTGCCTGGGTACTTCGATGGAACGCGAATCGGATCGAGATTGAACGTGTAGTTATCCGTCTTCGTGAACCAAAGAATCGTTTCGTATCTGCCGGAAAGGCGCTTGGAACAGTGCAGTCCATGCTCGAAATGCCAGACGATGCGATTGCGCAGTTTCAGTCCGTGCGACTTGAAAATCGGATAAAGAATCGTGTCGAGTGGAAATATCTCGCCGGATTGGACATGATTGCCGACCTGCCAGCAAATGGAACCGCGGTCCTTAAGCAAGCGAACGCATTCCGCGATAACTTCCTTCTGCTGCTCGACATAACTTTCCAGTGAAGAACGCTTCTCGTACGCCTTGCCGATATTGTATGGCGGCGAGGTGACGATCAGCGCCATCGAAGAGCTAGGAAGCTTTTGCAGGAATGTGCGGTTGTCCTCGCATTTCACGACGCAAGGCAATGATTTGATGACGTGCCTGGACGGTATCGCGCTGTCACTTGGCGAGTGACGTTCAGACCACATGAGGTCTTGAAACTGTTCGGTCATCGAGGACTACCCGCAAGGCCAATGCAGAAAATACGTTCTCTTTATGTTCCAGTCAACGGCGGAACAAACCACAAAATATCGAAGGTTCGGACCTCGTCCCACCTAAATCTTGATTCTGTCCCCAGGTTTCTCCCCTGCTCCCAGGCGTTGCCTTTGGGCCTGTCGCCGTGCCCGCCACCCGGCCGCGCGGCGGGTTATGGTCATGCTTGAATATAGGCACGGCACATGGACTCTCCCTTCTTCCTCCGCGGGCTGTTGATCGGGTTCGCGATCGCCGCGCCCGTGGGGCCGATCGGGCTTTTGTGCATCCGCCGGTCGCTCGCGGGCGGGTTCGCGCCGGGCTTCGCCACCGGCCTCGGCGCGGCCGCGGCCGACGGGCTTTACGGCGCGGTCGCCGCGTTCGGGCTTACCGCCGTGTCGTCGTTCCTGGTGGCACAGCAGGGCTGGCTCAGGCTCGGCGGCGGCATCGCGCTGATCGCGCTCGGGCTGTCGATCGCGCTGAAGCGCCCCGCCCAGCCCGGCGCGGATAACGGCGCGTTCCCCATCGGCGCCGATGGGCTTGCCGGCGCGTTCGCCG
>JAHFPH010000076.1:15560-17470 GCA_023266845.1 Rhodospirillaceae bacterium | reverse complement strand
CCCAGGCGCGTGGCCAGCTCCAATCCCCCCGCCCCGCCGCCGACGATGACGATGCGGTGCTTGGTTTTCGTCGAGCCCTCGGTCATGCGGACATCTTAGGGTCCGGCCCGCGCCGCGCCTAGAACACTTGGCAATCCCCAGGCCTGCGCTTAAAACACCGCCATGACCGCCAGCGCCGCATCGAAATTCGAAGCCCCGTCGGGCAAGGGATCGGGCCAGGAGAATTTTCCGGTCGGCTCGTTCCTTTTGCCCAAGCGCCTCAGGCCCCATGTCGCGGTGTTCTATGCCTTCGCGCGCGCGGCCGACGATATCGCCGACAGCCCGGCGCTTGCGCCCGAGGACAAGATCAGGCGCCTGGACGCGTTCGAGGACGTGCTGCTGGGCAGGCGCGAACTCGAGCCGGGGCTGGAAAAACCGTGGAACATCCGCCAGAGCCTGATCCAGTGCGGCATGACGACGGATCACTGCCGCGACCTGCTGCACGCCTTCAAGCGCGACGCGACCTATCTGCGCTACAAGGACTGGGACGATCTGCGTTTCGGCTATTGCCGGCTGTCGGCCTCGCCGGTCGGGCGCTATCTGCTCGATCTGCACGGCGAGGATCGAGTCGACTGGGTCTATTCCGACGCGCTATGCGACGCGCTGCAGGTGTTGAACCATCTGCAGGACTGCCAGGCGGATTACCGCAATCTCAACCGCGTCTACCTGCCGCAGGACTGGATGCAGGCGAACGGCGCGACGGTGGAAGACCTCGACCGGCCCGCCCTGGCGCCCGGCATGCGCAAGGTGCTCGATCTGTGTCTGAACGCGACGGCGGAGCTCATGGAAAAAGCGCGCCGCCTGCCCCTCGCGCTCAAAAGCAGGCATTTGGCGATGGAATCGGCGGTGATCATCGCCATCGCCGACAAGCTTTGGGCCGAGCTGCGCGCCCGCGACCCGATCGCCGAGCGCGTCGAGCTTACCAAGCCGCAGTTCCTGGTCTGCGCCGTGAAGGGCGTTCTAAAGGCTTGGACCTAATAGGCTAGTCGCCAACCGAGCTACGGCCACGCACCGCTTGCCAAGCGCGCCTCGTCCGGGCATGGTCGGGCGCTTTTTCGACCCAGCACCGAGGCCAGCAATGCCGACCAGCACCGCCACCAAGACGGCCGCGCGCGCGCTCCTGTCGCCGCGGCACATCGCCGATTTCGCGCGCGACGGATTCGTGTACGCGCCCGCGGCGTTCAGCCCCGCCGAGACGCGCGACATCACGCGCTGGACCGAAGAGGTGCAGGGCTGGAAGGAAGTGCCCGGCCGGCACATGGCGTATTACGAGGACAATCTGAAACGGCCGGGCGAGCGCGTGCTGCAGCGGATCGAAAATTTCGTGCCGTACCACGAGGGCTTCCGCGGGTTGTTGGCCGATCCGCGCATGCTGGGCGCCGTGGAGCAGTTGCTGGGCGCGCGCGCCGTGCTGTTCAAGGAAAAGATCAACTTCAAGCTGCCGGGCGGCGACGGCTTCAAGCCGCACCAGGATCAGCAGGCGGGCTGGTGGAACTACGCGCCGCTGTTCATCACCGCCCTGGTCACGATCGACGAGCAGACGATCGAGAACGGCTGCCTGGAGCTGGCGGCCGGCCACCACAAGAAAGGCCTGGTGGGCGGCGAATGGACGCCGCTCAACGACAAGGACATGGCCGACATGAAATTCATCCCGTACCCGACCAGGCCGGGCGACGTGATGTATTTCGACAGCTTCACGCCGCACAGCTCGCTGCCCAATCGGACCGACAAGCAGCGCCGGGTGCTGTACATCACCTACAACGCGCTGAAGCACGGCGATCACCGCATCCAGTACTACGCCGACAAGCGCAAGAACTACCCGCCCGATATCGAGCGCGAAGCGGGCAAGCAATACAAATTCCGCGTCTGAC
>JAHFPH010000076.1:0-15460 GCA_023266845.1 Rhodospirillaceae bacterium | reverse complement strand
CGCGCCGGCGGCCTGGCCCGATGTCGTCGCCGTCGTTCCGGCGCGCGACGAGGCCGCGGCGATCGGGCAAAGCATCGCCTCGCTGCTGGATCAGGACTATCCGGGCCGCTTCGGCATCGTGCTGGTGGACGACAGCAGCAACGACGGCACGGGCGACGCGGCGCGGAGTCTTGCCTCCAGGCATCCCCGCGGCGCGCGGCTGACGGTGGTCATGGGCTCGCCCCTGCCCCAGGGCTGGGCCGGCAAAATGTGGGCGGTGGCGACCGGCATCCGCCACGCCGACACGGCGCATCCCGGTGCTATCTATTTATGGCTCACCGACGCCGATATCGCGCATGCGCCCGGCGTGCTGCGCGCGCTCGTGGCCAAGGCCGAAGCGGGCAGGCACGACCTCACCTCGGTGATGGCGATGCTGCATTGCCGCTCGCCCTGGGAGCGGCTGCTGATCCCCGCCTTCGTCTATTTCTTCCAGAAGCTTTATCCCTTTCCGCGCGTCAACGACCCGCGCGACGCGATGGCGGGCGCGGCCGGCGGCTGCATGCTGGTGCGCCGCGCGGCGCTGAAAGCCGTGGGCGGGATCGAGAAGATCAAGTCCGCGGTAATCGACGATTGCGCGCTCGGCCGCGAGCTCAAGCGCAACGGCGCGATCTGGCTGGGCTTGAGCCGCGACGTGCGCTCGGTCAGGCCCTACGACGGCCTGGCCGGAATTTGGCAGATGGTCGCGCGCTCGGCCTATGACCAGCTCGACTACAACCCACTGATGCTCCTGGGCACGGCCGCCGGCATGGCGATCGCCTATCTTGCCCCGCCGCTGCTGGTGCTGAGCTTGCCTTGGCATGGCAATTTCGTGGCCAGCCTCATCGCCGGCGCGGCCTGGGCGCTGATGGCCTGGTCCTATGGGCCCGCGCTGCTGCTCTACCGCCTGCCGCCTTGGCAGGCACCCCTGCTGCCGGCGGCGGGGCTGCTTTACAACCTGATGACCCTGGATTCGGCGCTGGCCTATTACCGCGGCCGCGGCGCCTATTGGAAGGGCCGCGCGCAAGCGCCCTCGCGCTAGCCCCCTCGTCCCCAGCCGCCGCCAAGGCTATAAGTCACCCCCATGACCGCCCCGGACACCGCAGTTTCAGGCGCCGCCGCCGCGCTGGAGCACGTGCGCGAGGTGACGCGCCGCTCGGGCACGTCGTTCTACGGCGCGATGCGCGTGCTGCCGCAGGAAAAACGCGACGCCATGTTCGCGGTTTATGCCTATTGCCGCGAGATCGACGACGTGGCCGACGATCCCGCGCCGCCCGCCGAGAAGATCGCGCGGCTAAAAGATTGGCGCGCGGAGATCGACCGGCTTTACGCCGGCAATCCCGGCTTCGCCACCACCCGCGCGCTGCTCGACCCCGTTCGGCAATTCGGCCTGCAGAAAAAGGACTTTCTGGCGCTGATCGAGGGCATGGAGATCGACGCGTCGGAGACGATGCAGGGGCCGGAGCTGAAGCGCCTGGAGCATTATTGCGCCTGCGTGGCCGGCGCGGTGGGCATGCTGTCGATCCGCATCTTCGGCTGCGCGCATCAGCGCGCCCAGGACCTGGCCTGGTCGCTGGGCCAGGCCCTGCAGCTCACCAACATCCTGCGCGACATGAAGGAAGACGCGGAGCGCGGGCGGCTGTATCTGCCCGCCGAGATGCTTGCCAAACACGGCATCGCCACGCGCGATCCGCAAGCCGTGCTGGCGCACCCGAACCTGCCAGCGGTGTGCGACGACCTGGCGGCGTTGGCGCAGCGCCGCTTCGCCGAGGCCGTGGCGGCGCTCGCGGATTGCCCGCGCCGGCAGATGCGTCCGGCGGTGGTGATGATGTTCGTCTACCGCGCCATCCTGACGCGGCTGATACGGCGCGGCTGGCGCGATCTCGACGCGCCGGCCAAGGTGCCGAAATGGCAGAAGCTCTGGTACGCCTTCCGCTACGGCGTTTTGTGATCGCATGAACGCGGTTCAGATCGTCGGCGCCGGGCTTGCCGGTATCGCCGCCGCCATCAAGCTGACCCAGGCCGGGCGCAAGGTCGTGATCTTCGACCAGGCCGAACACGCGGGCGGGCGCTGCCGGTCGTATCGCGACGCGGTCTTGGATCGGCAGATCGACAACGGCAATCACCTCTTGCTCAGCGCCAACTGGGCGGCGCTGGAGTTCCTTGAAACCGTCGGTTCGGCCGGCAGCCTAGCGAGTCCTACGCGCGCGGCGTTTCCGTTCGTCGATCTCGCGAGCGGCAAACGCTGGACCGTGACGTTCCGCGACGGACCGCTGCTCGGCCGCGTGCCCCTGCCGCCCAGCGGCATTCCCGACGTCACACTTAGCCAGTTGCTCGGCGCATTGAAACTGCGCTCCGCCGAGGGCAAGACCGTCGCCGAAGCGCTCGATACGTCCTCGCCGCTGTACAAGCGCTTCTGGCAGCCTTTGGCCGTGGCGGCGCTGAACACGGAATGCGAGGCGGGCGCGGCCAAGCTGCTGTGGCCCGTGGTGCGCGAGACCGTGCTGCGCGGCGGGCGCTTCTGCAAGCCGATGGTCGCGCGCGAGGGGCTGTCGCAAAGCTTCATCGATCCGGCGCTGGCGTGGCTCAAGTCGCGCGGCGCGGAACTGCGCCTGGGCTGGAGCCTGCGCGAGATCGCCCTCGAGGGCGAACGCGTCGCGGGGTTGAACTTCGCGCGCAATGGCCAAGTGTCCGTGGATGGAGCGGTGGTGATCGCCCTGCCGCCTGCCTCGGCCCAGCGCGTGGTGCCGGGCCTCGACGCGCCGATCGAGTCCCGCGCCATCGTCAACGGCCATTTCCGCGTGAACGGGCCGATGCCGCGCCTGCCCTTTGACAGCCCATTGATCGGCGTCTTGGGCGGCACCGCCGAATGGCTGTTCCTGCGCGGCGACGTGATTTCCGTCACCGTCAGCGCGGCCGACCGGCTGGCCGAGGACTCCGAGGACTCGATCGCGGCAAGAATGTGGCGCGATATCCTGGCCGCGCTGGCGCTGTCCCAACCCGGCGGCTTGCCGCCCTACCGCATCGTCAAGGAAAAGCGCGCGACCTTCGCGCAAACGCCCGCGTCGCTGAAGCACCGCGCCAAGCCGCGCACGGGATGGAGCAATCTTTTCCTGGCCGGCGATTGGACCGATACCGGCCTGCCCGCGACGATCGAGAGCGCGATCCGCTCCGGTTTTGCCGCCGCCGATGTTGTGATAAATTCAGATATATCCCCTTGAAACATGGGACTTGGGTTGGTATAATCCAGCCCATAGTCGCGCAAACCCGCCGCCCAAAGTTTTATGCGCGATCGCCCAAAATAGGTTTCCGCAAGACTTAAGAGTGGTGGTGGTTGCGGATAATGTTCCCGTTCCTGAGCGGGCTAGATTTACAATCTCTATCCAAAACGAGCGCCTAGTAATGGTGAGGACAAATGTCTGATAGCAAAATAAACTCTCGTTTCAACAAACTTCTTATCGCGATGGCGGGTGGTAAGCCCCCTTCGGAAACGAAGCCAGTAGGAGTTCGAACATCAGGTGCGGCTGGCGGCGCAGATTATGCCGGTACTCGCACTCCCAAAGATATTTCTGCAAATGTTTCTTCGAAACCCAAACGTAAGTCCCCTTGATCGTCCGCTTCACCGTCGACCAGTAGGATTCAATCGTATTCGTGTGAACCTCGCCGCGAACGTATTCCTTGCGCGCGTGGTTCACCGTGGCGTGATCATAGAGGTAATGCAGCCGCCCGAATGCCCTGGCTTCGTCCGTGGCGATCTTGGCGCCTTCCCGCACCCATTCCCTGATGACCGGCTCAACGCTCTTTGAGGTGCGATCCGGCACGACTTTGGAGATCACGTCGCCGTCGCGCTCGACAATGCCCAGCACCACGGCCTTGTCCATGCTCTGTTGCTTATCCTTGCCGCCGACGAATGTCTTATCCGCCTCGACGATCGGGTCTTTGCTACCGGGGCCGCCAAGCGGGGAATCGCCATCAACCGCGCCCATGTACTGCCGGATCAGGCCGGTCATGCGCCAAGCGGTCTTGTAGGTCACGCCGAGCTGGCGCTGAACCTCTTTGGAACTGACGCCGTTGCGGGTGCTGCAAAACAGGAACATCACGTAGTACCAGCTTTTCAGGGGCGTCCGGGTCGCCTCGAAGGGCGTACCCGCCGTGGGATAGACCTGATAGCCGCAGTATTCGCACTCGTAGCAGCGCCGGGCCTTAACTTTGTAAAACCTGGCCGGGCGGCTGCAAGCGCCACACTTGGAACGCTCGCCGTACCGCACCCGCATCAGATGGTCTAGGCAGACCTCATCCGTGGGGAACTGGCGCTGAAATTGGACGATTGTCAGGGGCTTGGTTTTCATACCTGGTATAGTAGAACAAAGCACCTACATGTGTCAAGGGGATATATGCGGATAAATTAACCACAGGTGGATTGCCTAATGGATTCAATGCTTCCATTGGACAAATCCTGGGCTCGGCCTTATGTTGCGGCGCGAAGGAGATAATAGGAAGTGCAGTTTTCGTCCGCCGCCAAAACACCGGAAAACCCGCCGCAGACCACACCGTCCGAGGACCAAAACCCCGCGGGCGTCGACCGTCGGCTGCTCGACGATGTCATCGGCGAGTCGCGCGAATGGCTCAGGCGCCGGCAAAAAGAAGACGGCCATTGGGTCTACGTCCTCGAGCCGGACGCGACCATGCCGGCCGAATTCATTCTGTACGAGCATTTCCTGGGCGAAGTGAACGACGTGCTTGAGGCGCGCATGGCCGACTATCTCCGCCAGACCCAGGCCGAGGAGCATGGCGGCTGGCCGCTGTACTATGGCGGCGACTTCAACATCTCGGCCTCGGTCAAGGCGTACTGGGCGCTGAAGACCGTCGGCGACGACATCGATGCGCCGCACATGGCGTGCGCGCGCGCGGCGATCCTGAAGCACGGCGGCGCGTCGAAAACGAACGTGCTGACGCGCTTCTACCTGGCGCTGTTCGGCCACCTGCCCTGGCGCGCGGTGCCGTGCATGCCGGTCGAGCTGATGCTGCTGCCGAAATGGTTTCCGTTCCACATCAGCAAGATTTCGTACTGGTCGCGCACCACGCTGGTGCCGCTGACCGTGCTGATGGCGTTGCGCGCCAAGGCCGAGAATCCGCGCGGCGTCAGGATCGACGAGCTGTTCACGACCCCGCCCGAGCAGGAGAAGACGTTCCAGGTCAACCCCACGGGGCGGCTGGTGGGCGAGTTCTTCCTGTGGCTGGACAAGGCGCTGCACCGCTGGATCGACCCGTTCCTCGGCAAGCGCAAGGCGCGCCGCAAGGCGATCGACGCGGCGATGAAGTTCATCGGCGAGCGGCTGAACGGCGAGGACGGCATCGGCGCGATCTTTCCGCCGATGGTGTTCACCGTGCTGTCGTTCAAGGCGCTGGGCTATCCCCCGGATCACCCCGACGTGGTGACGGCCAAGAAGGCGGTGTTGAAGCTGATGGACCTTTCGGGCGATACGCCCTACATGCAGCCCTGCTCCTCGCCGATCTGGGATACGGCGCTGATCGCGAACGCCATGATCGAGGCGGGCGAAGAACGCGACGGCGAGGTGATGGGCCGCGCCTTCGACTGGCTGGCCAGCAAGCAGATCCTCAACACCGTGGGCGACTACGCCAACTGGCGCCCGCAGGTGCGGCCCGGCGGCTGGGCGTTCCAGTACAACAACGACTATTACCCCGACGTGGACGACACCGCCGTGGCCGTGATCGGCCTGGACCGCAACGGCTCGCCCCGTTTCCGCCAGGCGATCGAGCGCGCCACCGAATGGGTGCTGGGCATGCAGTGCAAGAACGGCGGCTGGGGCGCGTTCGACGCCGACAACACCTATTACTACCTGAACTCGATTCCCTTCGCCGATCACGGCGCGCTGCTGGACCCGCCGACCTCCGACGTGACCGCGCGCTGCCTCGGCATGCTGGCGCAACTGGGCTATCCGCGCAGCCACGGCGCGATCGAGCGCGCGGTCGAGTTCCTGAAAAGCGAGCAGGAACAGGATGGGTCGTGGTTCGGCCGCTGGGGCGCGAACTACATCTACGGCACCTGGTCGGTGCTGCACGCGCTGAACGCCGCGGGCGAGGACCCGAAGCAGCCCTATATCCAACAGGCCGTGAACTGGCTGAAATCGGTCCAGCGCGAGGACGGCGGCTGGGGCGAGGATTGCGCCACTTATTGGCAGGACAAGCGGCACATGGTGCGCGGGCGGGAATCGACCGCCTCGCAGACCGCCTGGGCGGTGCTGGGCCTGATGGCCGCGGGCGAGCTGAACGCGCCGGAAGTGGCGCGCGGCGTGAAATTCCTGCTGAACGCCCCGCGCAAGGGCGGGCATTGGGACGAGAAGTGGTACACGGCCGTGGGCTTCCCGCGCATCTTCTTCCTCAAGTATCACGGCTATAGCCACTATTTCCCGCTCTGGGCGCTGGCGCGCTACCGCAACCTGACACAGGGCAACGCGCTGACCACGCCGTACGGTCTCTGAAACTTTCCCCTCACACGCCGCGCGCGGCGCAGGCTACAGTCGCGCCATGCCGCGCATCGGCGTCATATCAGGCCTTAAATCCGAGATCGCGGCGCTTGAAGGCGCGTGGAGCGGCGGCGTGTTCGCGTTTTTCGCCGCGGGCGGCAGCGCCGAGCGCGCCGCCGAGGCCGCGCGCCGGATGGCACGGGACGGCGCCAAGCTTCTGATGAGCGTCGGGGTCGCCGGCGGGCTCGATCCGAGCCTGGCCTGCGGCGACGCGGTGCTGGCGTCCCAGGTGATCGCGCCGGACGGCCGCGCCTATCCCGCCGACGAGGCTTGGCGCAAGCGCTTGGCCGCGCCTTTAAGCAAGGGCGCGCGCTGGAACGATTCGGCGCTGTTGGGCAGCGACCGGCCGATTCTCGGCGTCGCCGACAAGGCGTGGCTCCGTCGGAAATCCCGCGCCGTGGCGGTCGACATGGAAAGCCATGGCGTGGCGCGCGCAGCCGCGGAGCTCAAGCTTCCGTTCGTAGCCCTACGCGTGATCGCCGACCCGGCGGGCCGCGCGGTCCCGCAAGCCGCGCTTGCCGGCATGAAGCCGGACGGCTCGCTCGATCCAGTGGCGGTGCTGCTGCGCCTTGCGCCGCGGCCGTGGACGCTGCCGTCGCTGCTGCGCCTAGCGGTTGAGAACCGCCAGGCCCACCGAGCGCTAAGCCGCGTGGCTCTTGCTGTCGGCGGCGTCCTTGTTGGCTGACGCCTTGGGCGCGTGCTTGGTGTCGGCGACGAATTTCTGCACGTTCTTGTCGAACACGTATTCGGCCGGGCGCGCGTGGCTGAGGTCGATGTCCTCGATCATTGGGGCCTCGGTCTCGACGCCGCGCAGGGCGACGGCCAGCGCCTTCAGCGGGTGCTTGATCGCGTCCATCGCCGCCGTGGCCTCGTACCCGCAATGCACCATGCAATCGGCGCATTTCTGGTACTTGCCGGTGCCGTACTTCTCCCACTCCGTCTCTTCCATCAGCTGCTTGAACGAGGCCGCATAGCCCTCGCCCAGCAGGTAGCAGGGCCGCTGCCAGCCGAACACGTTGCGCGCGGGCATGCCCCAGGGCGCGCATTCGTATTTCTCGTTGCCGGCGAGGAAATCCAGGAACAGGCCCGAGTTGCTGAAGTCCCACTTCTTGCCCTTGCCGCGGCGGAAGATGTCGCGGAACAGGTTCTTGGTCTTCTGCCGGTTCAGGAAGTGCTGCTGGTCCGGCGCGCGCTCGTATGCATAGCCGGGCGACACGGTGATGCCGTCGATCTTCAGCTCGTCGGTGACGAAATTGAAGAAATCCGAGATGCGCTTGGCGTCGGTGCCGTCGAACAGCGTGCAGTTGATGCCGACGCGGAAGCCCTTGGCCTTGGCCGCCTTGATCGCCGCCACGGCCTTGACGTAGGTGCCTTCTTGGCAGACCGACTTGTCGTGCTGGCCTTCGTCGCCGTCCAAATGCACCGAGAAGGTGAGATACGGGCTCGGCGTGAACAGATGCAGCTTCTTTTCCATGAGCAGCGCGTTGGTGCACAGGCTGACGAATTTCTTGCGCGCGACGATGCCCTTGACGATCTCGCCGATCTCCTTGTGCAGCAGCGGCTCGCCGCCCGGGATGGCGACCGCGGGCGCGCCGCATTCGTCCACCGCGTCCAGGCATTCCTTCAGCGACAGGCGCTTGTTCAGGATCTCGTCGGGATAGTCGATCTTGCCGCAGCCGGCGCAGGCCAGGTTGCAGCGGAACAGCGGCTCGAGCATCAGCACCAGCGGGAACCGCTCGTTGCCCATGATGCGCTGCTTCAGCATATAGGCCCCGATGCGAGCCTGTGCGATCAACGGTACTGACACGTTTTGCCCTCTTGTTTTCGGCCGCGTCCGGCTATTCCGCCGCTTCGCCCAGCACGCGCGGCAGCTTGAACTGGATGTTCTCTTCCACGCCGTTCATTTTTTCGACCGTGATCTCGCCGATCTCGCCCAGCCGCGCGATCAGCTCCTGCACCAGCGTCTCGGGCGCGGACGCGCCCGCGGTCACGCCGACCGAGCACGCGCTCTTCAGCCAATCCGGATTCAGCATGGTGGCGTCGTCGATCAGATAGCTCGGCACGCCCATCTCGTGGCCGATCTCGCGCAGGCGGTTCGAGTTCGAGCTGTTGCGCGCGCCCACCACCAGCAGCACGTCCACCTCGCCCGCCAATTCGCGCACCGCAGCCTGGCGGTTCTGCGTGGCGTAGCAGATGTCCTTGACGTCCGGCCCGACGATTTCGGGAAAACGGCGCTTCAGCGCCTCGATCACTTCGCGCGTGTCGTCGACGCTCAAGGTGGTCTGGGTGATGTAGGCGAGCTTGCTGGGGTCGCGCACCTGCAGGCTGTCGACGCCCTTGGCGGTCGAGACCAGTTTGCAGCCGCCGGGGATGCGCCCCATGGTGCCTTCGACCTCTGGATGGCCGTCATGGCCGATCAGGATCACCTCGTAGCCTTTTTCGTGATAGCGCTGGCCTTCCTTGTGCACCTTGGACACCAGCGGGCAGGTGGCGTCGATCACCGGCAGATCGCGCAGCGTGGCCTCGCCCTCGACCTTTTCCGAAACGCCGTGCGCGCTGAACACGGTCACGCCGCCGTCGGGAATCTGGTCGATCTCCTCGACGAACTTGGCGCCCTTTTCGCGCAAGCTTTCCACCACGCGCTTGTTGTGCACGATCTCGTGACGGACATAGACCGGCGGCCCGTAGATTTCGAGCGCGCGCTCGACGATCTCGATGGCGCGCTCGACGCCGGCGCAGAACCCGCGCGGCTGCGCCAGGACCACCTTCAATTGCGGCTTCGCGCGGCCCGCCATGTCATCGTCCCTTTGCCGAAAATCCACACTGAAACCAAGGGTTTGACCCATTCGGCCCGGCCCGGTTACCGGACGACCGGGCTTGATACAGGATGCGCGGGCACCCTACCAGATTTTTTTGTGCACCGCCAACATAACGGGCGCGAATACCACTGAAAAATGTCGTGGAATCGGCGCGTTTCACGCCCTCGAAACGGCAGCGGCGGCCCCGCCGGGACCGCCGCTTTTTCGCCTCAATTCGGATCGGTCTACTGCAGCGTGAAGACCACCTTGCCGCCCTCGCTGGGCTCGGCGCGCTTGTACAGCAGGCCGGAATCGGCGAGGTACCAGAACTCGTATTTCTCGCCGTCGAAATCCATCGTGTAGTAGTTCACCTTGACCTGCTGGTTGCGGAAACTGGCGGTCTGCGTGCCTTCCAGCTTCGGCGGCTTCGCGTTCTTCACCTTGCCGCTGTTGGTGCTGATGTATTTGGCGTGCGGCGTCTTCATGAACCAGCTCTCAAGCCAGAAGCTGGCGGGCGCGACATCGGGCGGCGCCGGCGTGGCTTGCGGCTTGTCCTTGTTCTTGGTGGCGGTGACGTTGCCGGCCGCGTATTCGATCGAATAGTTGTCGTCGCGATCGCGCGTGGTGCCGCGGAAGCTGGTCAGTTTGCCGCCTTCCCACACCTCGGTGTAGTTCGACTGGTTGATCACGTGATAGTTGATCAGCAGCATCTTGATGTTGAAATTCAGGTCCACCTTGCCGGCCATCGTATAGCTGTCGGGTTTCGCGCCGGCAGTGATGGTGTAGGTCTGCGTGCCCATTCTTGTGCTGTCGCCGATCGTACCGACATAGTTCAGCACGGTGGCGTTTTGCGCATACGCGAATTGGGGCGCGATGAGCGCGGTCGCAACGGCGACCGCGGCGAGCGTCTTGCGAATCACGGACTCTCCTCCTGGTATGGTTCCGATCCCCCGACAGCGGGCCTGCCGCCGCGCGTCCTGGACACTATAGACGGGGTTTCCATCCTCCGCCAAGCCGGGAAGCGGCGGAAGACGGTCGAATCCGGCTTATCCACAAGCCCTTAAACGGGCCAGTGGGGGATTTGTTCCTAAACCTTCACCCCGTCGACGCGGGGCAGGATTTCCTCGGTCGCGCGATTCACGTCCTCGGGAAAATCGATCTCGATCCAAGCCAGGCCCGTGACGTCCTCGTAGCCGAAGCGCCCCTTGGGCGAGGCGATCAGGACGTCGCGGATCGATTCCTCGTACCACAGGCCACGCTGCCCTTCGGCGATGTGGCGCTTGCAATGGGCCATGATCTCGCGCGCCGCATCGGGATCGAAGCGGAAGAAACCGACGGATTCGCCCATCAGATCGAACCGGCCCGCCACCTTTTTGTGGAACTCGATCAGCCGCCCGTCCTTCTCGCACAGCTTCACCGGCTCGTCGCCCGGCTCGTAATCGCGGTCCAGCAGGAAACAATTGCGGTGGCGCGATTTGGCCAGGCGCGCCAGCACGTCTTCCTCGTACAGCACGTCGCCGTCCATCAACATCACATCGTCGCCGACCGTGAAGTCGTCGGCCAAAGTCGCCAGCGTGATGCCGCTGCCGTCGCGGAACTGCGGATTGAACACGGTGCGCGCGAAGCCGCCGGCGCCGAGCTTGGCGATCTCGGCCTCGACCTGGCCGGATTCATAGCCCACGCCGACCACCAGCTCTTCTACGCCGTGGCGCTTGAGAAACGCGATATGCCGCTCCAGCAGCGTCCTGCCGGCGAAGCGCAACAGCACCTTCGGCGGTTCGGGCCGGACTTTCGACAGCCGGTTGCCGACTCCGGCGGCCAGCATCACTGCCTTCATTCGTAGGGACCCTCTAACCCTGAAAAACGCGCCTTGATGCGCGAGTCCCGCGCGCTTGTCCAGCGCGAAAATGGCGCGGATTTCCGGTTTATGCCCCGCGCCGCCACAAGGCCAGCCGACGGCCGGCGCCGAATTGCAGCATCAGCAGCGCCGGCGTGGCCGCAACTTCATCCCCTGGTTTCTATATCGTAGGCAGGCTATGAGGGCGGAATGACGACGACGCGCAGGCCGGACGCAATCGCGCCATGAAGATGCTGGTCACCGGCGCCACGGGATTCGTGGGCTCGGCCGTGGCGCGCAAGCTCTTGGCCAAGGGTCACGCGGTGCGCACGCTGGCGCGACCCGGCGGCGACCGGCGCAATCTGGCGGGGCTCGCCGTCGAGATCGTCGAGGGCAACCTCAACGATCGCGCCTCGCTCGACCGCGCCGCGCAGGGCTGCCAGACGCTGTTCCATGTCGCGGCCGATTACCGGCTTTGGACGCGCGATCCGGACGCGATGATCGCCACCAACGTCACCGGCACGCGCAACATACTGCTGGCCGCGGCCGAAGCGGGCGTACAACGCATGGTCTACACCAGCTCGGTGGCGGTGCTGGCCAAAAACCCGGACGGCAGCCCGGCCGACGAGGACACGCCGGTCACGGTCGAGGACATGATCGGCGTGTACAAGACCTCGAAATTCCTGGCCGAGGAACAAGTCCGCCGGCTGATCGCGGAGCACAAGCTCGATTGCACGATCGTGAACCCGTCCACGCCGATCGGTCCCCGGGATATCAAGCCGACGCCGACCGGGCGGCTGGTGGTCGAGGCCGCCAGCGGCCGCATGCCCGCCTTCGTCGATACCGGCCTGAACATCGTGCATGTCGACGACGTGGCCGAGGGCCACTGGCTGGCGTTCGAAAAGGGCCAGGCGGGCCGGCGCTATATCCTCGGCGGCCAGAACATGACGCTGCGCGAAATCCTGGCGGTCATCGCCGGAATCGTCGGCCGCAAGCCGCCCAAGGTCAGCCTGCCGCATGGCCTGATCCTGCCGGTCGCCTATCTGGCCGAGCTGTGGGCCAGGCTTGTGAGCCACAAAGAGCCGTTCGCCACGCGCGACGGCGTCAACCAGGCGCGCAAGAAGATGTTTTTTTCTAACGCCCGCGCGGTGCGCGAACTGGGCTTCAATCCCAGGCCCGCCATCGACGCCTTGCGCGACGCGGTGGAGTGGTTCAAGGCGAACGGGTATTTGACGTAGGAGACCCGCTTGTCGTTCCCGTCACGCCCCTTTCGAATGACCCGACCGACTTCCTCGCCTGCGAGCGCCATCGCTCAGATCGGCGGCAATGCCGGGGACCAAGCCGCGAGTTGCACCTAGTTCCGCAGACCCGCCCGCAAGAGCGCCTCACGATGGTGGGTGATGTCGCTTGAGTTCTTGTAGTGAAGGGTGGCGATATAGTTCGTCACCGTGAAGTCAGGCGCGCGTGCCAGCACCTCGGCGACGTGTTCCTTAGCCTTGTCCGCCTGCCCCAGCTGCGTATAGCAAGCGGCAAGAAACGCATGATGCGCATGGTCGGGATTGCTGATGTGCTTGAACGCTTCGACCGCGTCGGCGTAGCGCAGCGCCACGAAGTACGCGCGGCCCAGGTGATTCCAGAATCGCTCGGGGTGATATGGATTAAGCCGCATGGCCCTCTTGACCCATTCGATGCCCTCTTCTGGCCGTCCCAGCCAAGTCAGAATCTCCCCTTCCTGCACGACGATAAGGTCGTCGTTTGGATTTAGGGCCAGCGCGCGCTCCTGGTGATAAACGGCCCGATCGTGATCCTTGCGCGTTAGATTCACGGCCGCGAGAATCCGGTGAACGTCGCTATCGTTTTCGTCGAGAGCGAGTGCGGTCCGCAGCTCCCGGGCCACATCGGCGAAGGTCGCGTCGCGATCCTTACACCAGCCATAGCCCCAAGACTGACCCAGAACGCATGCCCGCCACGCATGGGCGTGGGCATATTCCGGCTCCAGCACGATGGCACGGTCCATCATGCGCAAGGCTTCGGCATTTGCCTCGCGTGAACTGCGGTGGTGCAGCCGCTTGCCGGCGAGTACGTATTCGTAGGCAGCCAGGTTTTCCGGCGGCTTGCGCTTGACGCGCTCATGCGCAGCGGCCTCGACGCGCCCTGGAAGGATGGCGACAATCGCCTTCGCGACCTCGTCCTGGATGGCGAAGATGTCCTCGAGTTGACGGTCATACCGCTCGGCCCATATGTGCCGATCGGCGCCGGCGTCGATAAGCTGCACGGTGATACGAACGCGCGCGCCGGCCTTGCGCACGCTCCCTTCAAGGACGTACTGAACGCCGAGCTCGCGGGCAACGTCGGGCACATTCACCGACTTGCCCTTGTAAACGAAGCTCGAGTTGCGCGAGATAACGAACAAGTGCCGAAACCGGGAAAGCTCGGTGATGATGTCTTCGGTCAGCCCATCGGCAAAAAACTCCTGATCCGGCTCGCCGCTCATGTTGGTGAGCGGCAGCACGACGATCGACGACTTGTCCCGGTCCTTTTCGATCGACGCCGCCTGCGGAACGGAAGCCACCGCACCCTTCGATTGGCTGCCCAGAACGCGATAGATCCGTACCGGCCGCTCGATGTTCTTGACCTGTTGCTCGCCTAGCGATTCAAACCGATAGGCCAACCGCGTCGCAACATGATCGTAGACATTGCCCGAGATCAGCACTCCACCGGGCTCGGCAAGCCCCTCGAGCCGGGCCGCGACATTTACGCCATCGCCGTATAGATCATCGCCGTCGATGATTACGTCACCGACATTGATTCCGACCCGGAACACGATCCGCTCGGCGGCTGGTTCGGCGCGTGACCGCTCCTCCACTCTTTCCTGGATCACAATGGCGCAGCGCACGGCATCGACGGCGCTTGCAAATTCGACCAACGCCCCGTCGCCGGTGAGCTTGACAAGGCGGCCGTGGTTATCGGCGATTGAGGGATCCATAATCTCCCGGCGCAATGCCTTGAGGCGGGCAAGCGTGCCCTCCTCGTCCGCAGCCATGAGCCGCGAGTACGCGACGACGTCGGCCGCTAAAATTGCAGCGAGTTTGCGGGTGGCGTGCGCTTCAGTCACGGCGGCTCTTTCCCAGTTCCAGCGTTTGCGATCTTAAACCGCCACGGTTAGAAATCCTATCCCGGCCATGCGCACGACGGCCTTCTGGCCGTGTGAGCGAGGCCGCTTTCAGCCCCGTTCTGCTCTGGTCGATTGACGGATTCTTAACCGGGTGCGTAAGTCGCGCCCGGATTTCTTGCGCCGGGTTCGGATCCGTGCAAGAGGGCCCAGCTGTTACCCGTGCAGCGCCCTCCACATCGCGCGGTGACTTTTACCGCGCCGCCAGCGTGCCGGCCGAGGCGAAGGCCTTGGTCATGCTGCACTGCGCCTGCTGTCGAACAATGGGCGGAAGCACGCGCTTTAGCGCCCCAGGCGATGGCAACCCAGACCGGGCATGCCTGCGGCACCGCCCGCGGGGAATAAAAACTCTGCCGCCGGCGTCTATCACCACGGCGTGACTTGCCTGAGGCCCAAGGCCCTGGGCAAGCTCACGAACGGAACCGGGATGCGGCCAAGCAAAGGCCGTCCTGATACGCGGAGGGCGAGGGCAAAATGTCCATGTGGATCAAACGGGTCGCGTTCTTGGCGCTTGCCATTTCGCTGACCGCAACTGCCGCAGTGGCGCAAAACGCGCCTGCGGTCGTGAAAGAACGCCAGGAAACGATGAAAGGCCTCTGGCCCAACTTCTATCGGGGCTTCTCTCAGGCCGCCAAGGGCGAGAGCGCCGACGTAGCGGCGACCCCTGCAAAGACGCAGGAGGCCGTCGCCACGTTGCAGAAAGTGGCAACCTTGTTTCCGGCCGGCAGCGGGCGGGAGGCTACGCCCGATACCCGCGCCAAGCCCGAAATCTGGACCCAGAGAAGCGCGTTCGATGCGGCGTTGACCAAACTCGTCTCCGAGACGCAAAAACTTGGCGACGTCGCCAAGACAGGGAACATCGAGGCCGTCAAAGCCCAGTTCGCCGCAGTGTCCGAGGCATGCGGTGGATGCCACGGTGGCCCAGCCAAATCCGGCGGAACCTTCCGCTTCGAGGCCCAATAGGACAGCTTCGTCCCGACGGGCATCTCGCCTCCGTCGCCTGCCGCGACATGGTGGCATCGCCTCACGTTGCCGCTAGTTTGGCAGTAGGTGTGGCGCTACTACTGCCGGTCGCCGCCATGGCCGCGAG